>CAZZVD010000052.1:0-24523 GCA_964657465.1 uncultured Acetobacteraceae bacterium
TTACGCAGATCGGTAACATCTACCGTGTCGAATTACTGTACCCGGCGCAGCAGAAACCGTTCACCCCCGGCAAAGACGTTGCAGAGAAGATACCGAGAGCGATCTGGCGGGATGCAGTGAAGCTAATCGCGGCGGCATGGTAGACCTGCGCATTGTCACCACGCCCCCGGGAAGACCGGCCCCACCCAAAAGGTCACGCGCGACTCTTGAGGTTGACTATGTGTACCGCCGGCACGGGAAGCCTTTTTTCGTGGGCGGCACCACGGTCAAGAGCGCCGACATGGCCGGGCCGTTTTGATGCAATAGCTGATGGTTTTCTTGTGTACGTCCAGTCCGATTTAGTGGATAACATTCATGGGGTTCTCCGAATGGAGATCTCTGAGCCAGCTGCTCTCGAGGAGAATCATTCTTCTTCTGCCAACCGCCCTCAGCCCAACCTATACATTCAAATCCATTCAAACAGACGAAATAACCACCGAACTCCGCGCGGTGTCGTCAGCGGGGTTATTTCGTCCGTCCCTCCCTCATCCTAATTGTAGAAGGTGAGCTTCGGGGCCTTTGCACGCGATGCAAGCTCATCGACGCTGGTGGCCGCAAAGCCCTTCTCCAGGAAGACCTCCGTTGCCGCTTTGAGAAGGCGTTCCTTGAGCCGGTCTTCCCCGAACGGAACGGATTTTGCCGTTTTCTTCGCCAAGTTCAAACCCCTTTCTGAGCATGGCACAACTTTTTGCATCCAGTCCCATCTTCGTTCATCTATACGATACGGTACGGTATTGATAGACAAAAGTGAAGGTGTCTTTTGAGCGAAGGACCCTGGGTTTCAAAGCACAACCCGTGGCTGATGCAAACGAGGGTAAAGAAATGACGGCACCCACAGAAGCGGCCGCGCCAGAACAGGCCGATAAGCAAAAGCAGCCAAACGTGCCGGCCGATTCGAAGCCGGCAGGGGCGGACAGCACTAAACCGGCTCCAGCTGACAGCGCTAAGCCCGCTCCGGCGGATAACGCTAAGCCGGCCGCGGTCGATGGCGCAAAACCAAAGGCTCACGATGATGCGAAGGCAGACGCCGATAAGGCGAAGCAAGCCGCTGCGCACCGACGCCGCACCGTAGTGATCGGAGTTGGCGCGGTTCTGCTCATAATAATGTGCTCTCCACTGAGTGTTTACCGCTCCAAGCCGCTCCAAAACCGAATCGACCCATGCAAGCGAGAGCCCTTATGAAGATGGAATCCCCAGCACCGCAGTCAACGAATCGAGATGGTTTTGAGGTACTCTCCGAGTTAGCCTTGAACCTTCACTGGACTTGGAATCACAGTGCGGATGACTTATGGAGGCGGCTGGACGCGGAACTCTGGCAGGAAACGCAGAATCCACGGGTAATCTTACAGACCGTCTCGCGAGACAAGATTATGGCGGCTCTCGCCGACGCGGAGTTTCGTTCGCGGCTCGATGCGATCAGTAAGCGGGACTCGAAATCTTATACCGCGGACGCATGGTTCCAGACAAAGCATCCAGCGCAATCAGCGATCACGATTGCTTATTTCAGTATGGAATTCATGTTGGGCGAAGCGTTGCCGATCTACTCCGGCGGGCTAGGCCAGGTTGCCGGCGATCAGATGAAAGCTGCCAGCGACCTGGGCGTCCCGGTAACTGGTGTGGGTCTCCTCTACGGTCAAGGGTACTTCCGCCAGGACTTCGACTCGGAAGGGCGTCAACAAGTACTCTATCCGGTCAACGACCCCGGACAACTTCCGATCAAGCCTCTGCGACGGCCCAATGGAGAGGGGTTGCGGCTATCCATTCAGTTGCCCGAGTCGAAGATTTGGTTTCGCTGTTGGGAGGTTGCGGTAGGCCGATCGAAACTGTACTTGCTGGACATGAATGACTTTGCCAACACAGCGGCGCAGCGCGGCGTGTGCAGTCAACTCTACGGCGGCGATGCCGAGACGCGGCTGAAGCAGGAGGTGGTTCTCGGTATTGGAGGCTGGCGATTGTTGCGAGCCCTCGGTATCGCGCCCGATGTCTGCCATCTCAATGAAGGCCATGCCGGCTTCGCAGTGCTCGAAAGAGCGCGATGTTACATGGAGGACAACAAAGTCTCGTTCGCCGTCGCATTATGCGCCACGCGGGCCGGGAACTTGTTCACAACCCATACAGCGGTTGCAGCGGGCTTCGACCGATTCGCTCCGGCCTTGATAAAGAAGTACCTGACGCACTATTCACGGGAGCAACTCGGCATAGAGATCGAAGATCTGCTTGAGTTGGGCCGCCAAAACGCTAGCGATCCATCGGAACCATTCAACATGGCCTATCTTGCCCTGCATGGTAGCGGTCAGGTGAATGGGGTGAGCAAACTTCATGGTCACGTGAGCCGGCAAATATTTCAGCCGCTCTTTCCACGCTGGCCCCAGGGGGGAGGTTCCCATCGGCTCGATTACCAACGGGGTTCATGTGCCTACCTGGGACTCCGAAGGCGCGGATAGACTCTGGAGCGAAGCTTGCGGAGAAACGCGCTGGCACGGCGAGTCGCCAGACATCGACAAGATTCGCCAGCTCACTGACCAGCAATTATGGGACCTGCGAACGCGGGGTCGTAGCGCCCTGGTCGGGCTGACCCGTCGGCGTTATATGCGACAGCTTGCATCTCAACGTGAGCCGGACTCCGCGGCGTCTGGCTTCTTGGATGAGACGACGTTGACCCTCGGCTTTGCACGCCGCTTCGCCACCTACAAGCGTCCCAATCTTCTACTGCACGACCCGGAGAGGCTGGTTCGTCTTCTATCGAACCGGGAACGGCCGTTGCAGTTGATCCTGGCGGGCAAGGCTCACCCTCAAGACCTGCCAGGTCAGGAATTGGTCAAGCAATGGAACGACTTCACTAAGCGCTCCGACGTTCGTTCCCAGGTGATCTTCCTGAGCGACTACGATATGCGGCTTGCTGAAGAACTCGTGGCAGGAGTCGACCTCTGGATCAACACACCGCGGCGTCCTTGGGAGGCCTGCGGAACCAGCGGCATGAAGGTCCTAGCCAATGGCGGCCTGAACCTCTCTGAACTCGATGGCTGGTGGGCCGAAGCCTACTCACCCGATATCGGATGGGCCATCGGCGACGGCAAGGAGCATGGCGAAGACCGGGCATGGGATGCCATTGAGGCCGAGGAGATGTATTCCCTGCTTGAGAACGAAGTGGTTCCCATGTTCTATGAACGCACGGAACAAGGCGTGCCCGCGAAGTGGCTCGCTCGTGTTCGCGAAAGCATGGCGCGGCTCACTCCGGATTTCTCGGCAAGCCGGGCGATCCGCGACTACACCGAACAGCATTATCTTCCAGCGGCGCTCTCCTACAAAGCTCGCACAGCGGACGGCAGCAAGGTTGCCGAGAGCATCGTGGCGTGGAGGAAAGATCTCGAGCAGCACTGGGCTTCCCTATCCTTTGGACACCTGTCAATCGACACCGGGGATGGACAGCATTCGTTTCGTGTCGAAATCTTCCCAGGTGCGTTGAACCCCCGGTCCCTGCGGGTCGAGCTGTACGCCTGCTCGCAGGATGGGGGGATCGCCGCTCTACATCGCATGGAGCGGGACAAAGCTTCTGGGCCTTCCAAAGGCGCCTGCAGCTATCTCGCCACGATCCCGGCAGTTCGGTCGGCGAGCGACTATACAGCACGTGTCGTTCCATTTCACGCCAACACCCTTGGACCGCTCGAAGCGACGGAGCTCCTATGGCAGCGCTAATCGAGCGGCAGGTTTCCGAAGTCACAGATTCAACGGACAAGTCGGCTCTTCAAGCTGCGCGAACCGGCAGTGCGTACCCTCTGGGAGCAACCGTCCACTCTAACGGAACCAACTTCAGTCTTTTCTCCACCCACGCCACGTCGGTCGAACTGCTGTTTTTCGATCATGCAGACTCCGCTCAACCCTCCAAGATCATCTCCCTCGATCCAGTACACAACCGCACCTCGCACTACTGGGAAAATCCGCTTCGGAGCGATCGATCCGTGAGTATTGCCGAGATATTTGGGATGTGCCTGTCACGACCGGCTTGTAGAACCCTACGCGCCGCTAAACCCTTCCAGGAGATTACACAATGACAGAAATCCTAGAGAATGCAGCACCACTGAGCGCGGAAGAACTTCGCACGATGAATGCATATTGGCGAGCCTGTAACTATCTCTCTGCTGGAATGATCTATCTACGCGCGAACCCACTGTTGCGTGAGCCGCTGAAGCCCGAGCACATCAAGAATCGATTGCTGGGCCACTGGGGTTCCGATCCGGGTCAGTCGTTCACGTGGGTTCATCTCAACCGGCTGATCAAGAAATACGATCTCAACGTCGTATATGTCTCTGGTCCTGGTCATGGAGCGCCGGCTACGCTGGCGAATAGCTATCTTGAGGGCCACTATTCGGAGATCTATCCTGACCGCAGTCAGGATGAAGCGGGGATGCTGAAGTTCTTTCGGCAGTTCTCCTTTCCCGGTTGTATTGGCAGTCACTGCACGCCCGAGACGCCAGGCTCTATTCATGAAGGAGGCGAACTTGGGTACAGCATCTCGCACGCCTACGGCGCGGCATTCGATAACCCCGATCTAATCGTCACAGTGATGGTAGGAGACGGCGAGGCGGAGACTGGACCGCTTGCGACATCGTGGCATTCCAATAAGTTCTTGAATCCGATCCGCGATGGTGCGGTACTACCCATCCTGCACCTCAACGGATATAAGATTGCGAATCCAACGATCCTCGCCCGCATCTCCCGCAGGGAGCTGGAAGGTCTTTTCCTGGGATACGGCTATACTCCGTACTTTGTCGAAGGGGACGATCCCGAGACGATGCATCAGAAGATGGCCAGCACACTGGAGCAATGCGTCGAGGAGATTCGTGCTATCCAGCATAACGCCCGGAGCAATGGCAACGCCGAGCGTCCGCTGTGGCCCATGATCGTGCTTCGTTCCCCCAAGGGCTGGACCGGGCCAAAGGAGGTAGGTGGCCACAAGGTCGAAAACTTCTGGCGGGCCCACCAGGTCCCTGTGCTTGATCCTGTGACCAACAAGACCAGCCTCAATATCGTAGAAGACTGGATGCGGAGCTATAAGCCGGAGGAACTCTTCGACGAAACCGGCAAGCTAATACCGGAGCTGCGGGAACTCGCACCGCAAGGCGTGCGCCGGATTAGCGCCAACCCACACGCCAATGGCGGCCTGCTCAGCAAGCCTCTTGACCTGCCAGTTTTTCAGGACTACGCGGTTAAAATAAAGGCTCCGGCAGCCACCTTGGAATCACCCACCGGTGTCCTCGCAACGTTTCTACGCGATGTGATGAAACGCAATATGAGCAGCTTCCGTGTCTTCGGTCCGGACGAGACGGCATCGAACAAGCTGGATTGTATCTATGCCGCGTCAAAGAAAACGTGGCTCGCAGAGTTCAAGCCAGAGGACGCTGACGGTGGTGAACTCTCCGTCGATGGCCGCGTGATGGAGATGCTGAGCGAGCATACGCTCGAAGGCTGGATCGAAGGCTATGTTCTGACCGGGCGACACGGCTTCTTCTCAACGTATGAAGCATTCGTACACGTGATCGACTCTATGTTCAACCAGCATGCCAAATGGTTGGAAAAATCGAAGATGGAGCTTCGTTGGCGCGCTCCTGTGCCGTCGGTCAACCTGCTGATCACTTCGCTTGTGTGGCGGCAGGACCACAATGGCTTTACGCATCAGGACCCCGGCTTTCTCGATGTAGTCACTAATAAGAGCCCGGACGTGGTCCGCATCTATCTTCCGCCGGACGCAAACTGCCTGCTGAGTGTCGCCGACCATTGCCTGCAATCTCGTGACTATATCAACGTGATCGTCGCCGATAAGCAGCCACATCTGGTCTTCCTCAATATGGAAGATGCGGTCGTCCACTGTACTAAGGGGATCGGCATTTGGGAGTGGGCCAGCACCGACCAGGGCGCTGATCCAGATGCGGTCATGGCCTGCGCCGGGGACATCGCCACCATGGAAGCGCTTGCCGCAGTCTCGATTCTGAAGGAGAAGTTCCCCGACCTGAGGATCCGTTTCGTCAATGTGGTCGATCTATTCCGGCTCATGCCGGAGATCGAACATCCTCATGGGCTTTCGGAGCGCGACTTCGACTCCATCTTTACGAAGGACAAGCCCGTTATCTTCAACTTCCACAGCTATGCATCGCTGATTCATAAGCTCGCATATCGTCGCGCCAATCATGGCAACTTCCACGTCCGTGGCTACAAGGAGAAGGGCAACATCAACACACCTTTCGAGCTCGCCATCATCAATCAGGTCGATCGCTTCAATCTTTGCATTGACGTCATCGATCGGGTGCCACGGCTCCAAGTCGCAGGCGCTCATATCAAGGAATGGCTCAAGAGTCAGATCATCGAGAGTCTGAACTACGCCCACGCCGAAGGCATCGACAGCGAGGAGATCCGTAACTGGACGTGGCCTGACACTAGTCGAAGGCTGTGACGAAGCCCTCGAAACGGCTCCAGCGGTCTTAGCGTACATAAAATCGCTGATGGCTGGGCGTGTGGGCGCCGGAATCGGCGCGCAACTCGTTAACATGCGTGCCACAGAGCAGATCGACGCCATTGAAACCTTTTCGGTCAACTCCTTCAAGCTGCTGGTGGTGACGAGGGTGATCGCTTGCACCCTCATGCTGCCGCTGTTAACCATCTTTATGGATGCGGCCGGTATCCTCGGCGGCTTTTTATCGGAGCATTTAGCTTCCCATCTGAGTTGAACCCTTTACATCGAGCGCGCATTTGACGGTGTAGAACTTGCCGATTTCGAATGGGTTATTTCTTCCAAAGCGCTGCCCTCTTTGTCTCCTTTACCGTCAATGAAAACCTTGCCATGCCGCTTCATCGGCTGGACCGTAGCAAATCGCCTGAGGAGATCAACCGTGCAGTGGAAGAGACACTGCAAGAGGTTGGCCTGGAGAAGGATGGCAAGAAGATGCCCTCGGCCCTTTCCGGCGGCATGCAAAAGCGGGCTGGATCGGCGCGGGCCCTGATACTTCAGCCCCAGATTCTGCTGGTGGATGAGCCGAGCAGCGGACTGGACAGAATAACGGCCGGTGAGATCGACGATCTTCTCATGAAGGTCAAGACCCAGCACAACACCACCATAGTGATGGTCACCCAAGACATTCACAGCGCACGAAGGATAGCGGACAAGTTTGCCGTATTGGATGAAGGGCGGCTGTGGCCTTCGGCACGCCCGAAGAACTGGACAAGAAACAAGACAACCGATTGCTGGCCTTGCCCTCAGAACGCGTCGCTCATAAGCGTACTGGTTTTGGGGATTCGGCAGTCGAGCCTATATCGCTGGCCTCAGATTTTAATCGTTGGAGGATGGGTCGGCTGCACCGACCTCCACGTCTCATGTCTCACTATTCAACTTTGGTACAGTGCTTCAGCCGAGTTGTTTGCGAAATCTCCAGATACTGACGCTCATCAGGAGGATGGCGCATAATGCGAGGGAGGCGAAGTTATGCCACACTTCGGAGAGGTTGCTGCCTTTCAACATTACGCCGCGCGTAATTACACCGAAGTGATATATAGGATTGAAGCGAGTCAGTGGCTGCATCCATGCGGGCATCGCCTCCACTGGCGATAATGCTCCGGAGAGGGTGGCCAACGGTGGGTTTACGAAAAAGCTGAGCAATTGCGCTTGCTGCGCGGACCGCGTAAGGGTCGCAATCAATGTGCCCAGTCCGATGCCGCACAGTAAACACAGGGAGGCACCCGCGAAGACCATCAGAAAGCTGCCGCGCATGGGAACATGAAAGACAAATCGGATCAATGCCATCGTAAGAAAGATCACCAGCGTTAGTAAGGCGAAGAGGGGTGTGATTTTCGCAAGGATAATCTCCATCGTGCCCGAGGGTGTCATGAGCAGTTGTTCGACTGTTCCAGCCTGCCGCTCCTTGATCATCGCGCTTGATGCGACAAGCGACCCGTTAAGAATTAGTAATGTGCCTAGCGTTCCGGTAACAATGAACCAGGTCGTGACGAGGCCGGGGTTATACAGATATGTGGGGGTGAGGTCGATGCTTCCTGCGTGAGACGCGTGTAAGGAAACGGTCTTTCGCGGAGGATGAACCCCTTGCGTGGCGAGCGACGAGTTGTAGTCCGCGAAAATGCCTTCCGCATATCCCTTCCCAATCGTAGCGGTATTAGCGTCCACGGCGTTCAGTATGAACTGGATACTACCCGGCCGGCCACGATTGATATTGCGGTCGAAGTCGTATGGAATAACGACTCCGGCGTCGAGGTCTCCACGGCTGATCGAGGCCTCAAGTGAGGCACCGTTGAAGTAGTAGTTCTCAAAGCGAAAGCTCTTGCTTTCGGTTAGGCGGACGATGAACTCACGACTCTGGGGGGTCTTGCTATCGTCCAAAATCCCAAGCCGCAGCGCGGTCACATTGGAATTCAAAGCGAAACCAAAGAGCAGAATCTGAAGTGTAGGGGGTACAACAAGAGAGATCATCAAGGTCTTGTCGCGACGAATCTGGCGGTACTCCTTAAGAATGAGAACGCGCAGTCGCTTCCAGAATCCAATCACCTGTAGTTGACCGCTCATGGATTCACCTGCATGCGTCGCATGGTGAGCCATGCTAGCAAATAGAAGACGCTGCCAATCAAGGCGATCATAAGCACGTTGAACCACATTGCCGGCCAACCTCCTCCTTGCAACAACGCATCCCGAACGATCTTGATGTAGTAACTTCCCCAGACGAGGTTCGAGATCCAACGAAGGCTGCCTGGTATGTTACGCAGTGGATAGATCAAACCAGAGAGCAGGAAAACTAGAAGGAAGCCGCCCAGAGAGACAACCTGTATCGCGGCGGTCTGGCTTGCAATGGCTGCGCCGACCAGAACGCCGAAGCTTGAGACGCAGAATGCATAAAGCACGCTTGAGACCAAAAAAGCTGTGGGGTCTCCCGTGATGTGAAGGCCGAAAACAGTCGACAACAGTGTGAGTGACAAGATCCATTCCAGCAGGGCAACCACGGTGAAGGCGAATATCTTGCCGAGGAGAAATTCATGAGCCGAGATGCTCGACACATAAACCTGGAGGATCGTTTTTTGCTCGCTCTCCTTAGCCATGGCGAGAGCGGCCAGTAGCGGGGGAAACATCGAAAGGCCAAGTACAAAGATGCCCGGAGCATAGAACCTTTTAGAGTCCTGGCCGGGATTGAACCAGAGCCGAGTCTGGGGCGTGATAAGCGCGGTTGCCGAAGCACCTTTTTGCTGCAAATAAGCCCGCGTGATCTGAGATGCATAGCCGCTGACCTGCTTGGCGGTATTCGCATCTCCGGCGTCGATCATTACTTGAACGTTCGAGGAGACACCCCTCGCAAGGTCTCGGCCGAAGTGCTCTGGGATAATCAGAACTGCCCGCGCGACGCTGGACCTGAGTGCTTGCTCGGGTTGCCGATCAGAAGGCCAGGAGACGACGCGAAAGGTAATCGAGGCGCGAAACGCATCGATATAGCTCCGTGACGCAGGTGTACTATCGAGGTCCTGCACGACCATCGGCATGTCTTTGACCGTCAGGGACAGCGCGTTACTTAACAGAAGCACGAGGAACAGCGGCAGGACCAAAGCAAGAATCAATGCCAGCGGGTCGCGCACGATCTGGGTGATCTCTTTGCGGGTTTGCGCGAAGATACGCTTGAACATCAATCCTCCAATGTCGACTTCCCCTGTATCTGGGCCTTCTGGACCACGGCGATAAAGACATCTTCAAGGGAGTAGGGCTCCTCGTGAACGCTCTCTACCTTGATTGAGATTTGCTCAAGAAGTGCGGCTATCTCACGTTGTCCTGCCGCGGCATCTCCGTCGGAAATGACATGTAGCCGGTCGCCAAAAAGGGAAACACGCCATCGGTCCATCTTCTGTTTCAGCGCGTCGGCTGCATCCTGCGGTCTATTCACGATGAACTCCAAGACGTGACCGCCCTGTTGTCCCTTCACTTCGCTTGGCGTTCCTTCAGCGACAAGCTCACCAGCGACCATAAAACCAAGACGATTACACTGTTCGGCCTCTTCGAGGTAGTGTGTGGTAACAAGAATGGCAGTACCCATATCCGCAAGCTTGTTGATCATGCGCCAGAACGCGCGTCGTGCGAGAGGATCGACTCCGGATGTGGGCTCGTCGAGAAATAAAACGCCGGGTTCGTGCATGATTGCCGAACCGAAGGCAACGCGCTGCTTCCATCCTCCTGGCAAGCTGCCGGTGAGAAGCGACTCCTTCCCTCGCAGCCCAGAGAATTCCATGACCCAAGCCTTTTTGTCGGCTAGCTCAGCCGAAGGTACGCCGTAGATCCCGCCGAAGAAGTCAAGGTTCTCTCCAATCGTCAGGTCGTCATACAGCGAAAACTTTTGCGACATATAGCCAATCCGTTCCCGAACAGACGAGGAACGGAGACTACCGCTCTCGCCTGCAAGAGTCATTTGGCCACCGGAGGGCTCAAGCAGCCCGCATAACATCCTGATTGCGGTCGTCTTGCCCGCCCCATTCGCGCCAAGCAGTCCGTATATCTCTCCGTACTTTACCTGGATGTCGATCCCATTGACTGCTACAAATCGGCCAAAGCGTTTCGTGAGATGTCGAGCGTCAATGGCATTCTTGCCAATCTGGTCCTGATGTAGGTGGAGTCCCGGAAAGGGCGGGGTCCGGATCTCCTGGCCAAGCGAGCGCAGAATTGCGACAAAGGCGTTTTCTAGTGTCGGGTCAGCATCGCGTATCTCCAACAGTGGGTCGTTGCCAAGAACTGCCTTCACTTCCTCGCGTCCTTTTCCAGCATCGCTCACCATGACATCCAGACGGTCGCCGAATCGCTGAACATCGCTGAGAACATGGTTGCCGCTCCCGTCTTCGTCCAGCTTGTCTTCGGCTTCACCTAAGTCGGCTGTCCGCACTTCGAGCCGCTTCAGGCCAAGTCCCGTGCGCAGCTCAGCAGGAGTTCCAATCTGGTGAATCCTGCCCAAGTGCATCAGAGCAACTCGATGACACCGTTCGGCCTCATCCAAGTACGGTGTCGCGACAACGATCGTGAGTCCGTCATGCGCCAGGTGGGCAAGCGTATCCCAGAATTCACGGCGTGATACCGGGTCGACACCAGTGGTTGGCTCGTCCAGCAGTAATACCTTTGGCTGTGCGACAAGCGCCGCAACCAAGGACAGCTTCTGTTTCATCCCACCACTCAGATCGCCAGCAAGACGGTCTACAAATCGCTCCATATCGAAGAGCGAAAGGTATTGGTGACGCCTGCTCACAATCTCTTCGCTCGGCACGCGTCTCAGATCGCCAACATAACGAATATTTTCACCGACGGTCAGATCTGGATACAAAGTGAAGGCTTGCGTCAGGTAGCCCACTTGTGACCGTGCCTCACGGGAGGGCCGGCCATAGATGTCTGCAATACCGGAGGTCGCCGGCATTACCCCACCCAGCATTTGAAAGGTCGAAGTCTTGCCCGCGCCGTCTGGACCGATCAAGCCAAAGATCTCACCTGTCTGCACCTCGAAGGAGACTCCACACACCGCCTCAGTCGTACCGTACTTCTTCCAAAGATCGGCAACACGCACCGGCACCGGCTGTTCAAGCGTCTCAGTCTGGTCCATGATTGGTTCAACGCAAGTGTCTATGATCGCCATCTCAGCCCGCCGCCCTTGTTCTTGTGATGTTCTACTTTTGTCTTGCGGAAGTCGGCCATCCGTTGCCACCGAAAAGAATCTCTGCGTCCGCGGGCATTCCTGGTTTCGCAAATCCGAACCCTACCTTCAGTTGCAGCTTCACGCCAACGACCTGCGTGACACGATCACCTTCAAAATAGGTATTCTCAGGCGTGAAGGTTGCCTGCGGATCGATTCTTATGACCGTTGCTTCAAGCGGAGTTTTCGAGGCTGAATCAAGATAGATACGCGCTGATTGTCCTAACTTCACTTTACCAATCGGTCCTTCAGGCACGAAGCCGCGCAGATACACCTTCGTCAGGTCGAGCAAGGTGACTATAGCTGTCCCAGCGGTAACCACCTCTCCCGGCTCTGCCGCGCGTGTGACGATGGAGCCGTCGAATGGCGCCCGAATCGTCAAATCCTGTCGGTTGGCCTGAGCCTCTACAAGTTGAGCTCTGGTCTGATTCAACTGAAATTGCGCGCTCGCGACCTCGGCCTGCTGCTGTACTATTTGGCGTTGCGCGGCGGCAGTCTGGGCGTTGTGAATCGCTGGATTCGACAAGGTTGCATTTGCGAGCGTCAAAGCTCCCTGTGCTGCGTCGACCCTTCTTTTCGTGGCCGCGACTGCTGCGACCTGCGCGTCGGCCTTCGAGATCGCTTCCCTTGCCTGTCGCACGGAAGCCGCTCCCGACGAAACCAGACGCGTGTAAGCGTCGCGATCAAACTCCGTGAGCTGCAGGTTCGCGTTCTGCTGGGTGTAATCGGCCCTGGCAGCGGTAAGGTCTGCCTCAGCCTGTTCAACGCGGCCCTTGGCGTCCCCTTGGGACTGTGTTCCCTGAAGTTGATTCTGTAGTAGCTGTTCCTTCAGTACGTCAATCTGGGCGAGGGCCGAGGCCACCTTGGACTCGGCCTGCGCCACCCCAGCGCTTGCCTGATTCTCTTTCGCGCGAATCTGTTCATCGTCTAGCAACGCAATCACATCGCCCTGATGGACGCTATCGCCTTCGCGAAAGCGGACCTCTAAGATCCGCCCGCTGGTCTTACTTGCGATGGCCGAGTCGTCGCCCTCGATCCGTCCGCTCAACGCAATAATGTCGGGCGACGCGCTTGGCCCCCTCAGAATTCTCCAGAGTACGAAAGCGAGTGTGAACAACACAATGGCAATAGTGATGCGAATGACCAAAACGCGTTGATGGCCCTTTACTGCTCCCTCACTCGGAGATACCTTCTTTGGAGATGCATCGATCGTTTGAGTCACTTCAGCCTCCTACTTGCATCGGTTAGCTTGTGGGAGTTTTTGCCATCTCTTTGAGTGCGGCTATCGAGAAAGCTGCAATATGGTCGGCTATCTCAGCGAGGGCATCGGTGGAGATCTTCCACTCTGGCCAGAGCAATTTCATGATGGGGCGACCGTGGACGAAATGCACGACTTGCCCTATCACGCTGTGGACACATAAGCGGGTCTTCATGTCTGCGGCTGGGCGGTCGATGATCCTGCCGATCAGTGTGCATAAGACAAGCGCGTTCGGACGAATGACATGATCCACCACCGCGCTCAAACCCGGGGTTGGGTTCGCCAACTCATGGATCATCACCTTGAAATACCAGGCGGGCCGTTCAGGATTACCAAGTTGATTGAACATTCCTACCAGAAAGAGGCGGAGAGCCTCTTCTGGAGTCGATGTCGCCATGGCCGCTTCCACTTCCGGCAACTGCTGGTAGATACACGCAGTCTCCAGGATTTCCGTGTAGAGCCCTAGCTTGTCGCGAAAGTGATAATTGACAGCGGCAATATTGACGTCTGCTCGTGAACATATCTCGCGCGTCGTTGCGGCCTGATAGCCCAGTTCGGCAAACACCTCTCCAGCAGCTTGGATGATCACAGTCCGAGTTTGCTCTTGCGTACGCTTGTGGACTGTCAACGCCACCTTAGAATGGGCTGCTTGAATCATATGATTGAAACGGGTGTTTGACAACCTTCAGGGGTAAAACTGTTAACAAAACGCACATTTTAGAAGTACGGTCTTCGTTGTCTGCCTGTCGCCTGGTTCGGTCCGGGTATCGACGGCGTCTCGCCACCCTTAGCAGGAATGTCGGAGAGCCGTATCTACCGTTTCCAGCTCTACGATAGCGCCGGATCCGCAATATGGTCCGCCACCAATGCCGGAGTCGGCCTGCTCTTCAGCCGGCAACTCAACGGATTTCTGTTGAGGTAAGCCGGTTTGCCGGCATCCTCGCCGCTGCTCTCGGTGTCCCTCTAGCGATCTATATGGTTTCGCATACGTTGAAGTTAGTCCCTGTGAGCCGCAGCGTTCATCTGCACCACTTTCAGCCCGCCCGCTGTGGCAGAAGATCAACAGTGGTGAAGAAGTTCTCATCCTCGACCTCTTGCGCTACGAAGAAGAGTCCGAAGGTACGGCGGGAATCCCGATTTCCGTTCGCATGGATCCCGGCAAAATCCGCACGGCGCACCATGTCGTGTTTCCTGCTGATCTCGGTGTTCTTCTCTATTGCGCTTCTCCCAACCATTTCAGACGCTCTCGCGTGGCGCTCGAGTTGAAGAAGCGTGGCGTCCGCAAAGATCGAGGTGCTCGCAGGCGGACTTAACGCATGGCGAAAACAAGGACTTGCCATAACACATGATCTGATGTGGCCGGAAGATGCAATCTCGCGATACAGAGAATTCAGATTACTTGAATGCTGCATCAGCCTGGGCGGTGGGCGCCTCATCTCTGCTTCATTTGCGGGAGGAGGATGATCGAAGCCCCGTCCCAGACGCTTTTGCCAGAGGACTGCGGAGGCTTTTCATTGAGAGACACGACCCCAATGTCGCTTGAGTGCAGGTGGAAGCGCTGTACGAGATAGTGCTCCACAAGCAATGCTCGCTGGCTTGAAAACGTGATCTGCTTGGCGGCATCGGCATTGTTTGAGTAGCCCTCTACGATAAGGGGCTGCGTCATGATCGAGTCCTTCACGCTACCTACGATCTGATCGATCTGCTGTCTGCCTGCGTCCGACAACGTCTCTGTTCCCTTAGCATCGGTGACGAAGCCATCCGTCCCGCTAATCCAAAAGCGCCGATTGTGCGTGTTTTGAAAGTAGGCGCTGTCGCGGTAGCCGTCTGGCGTCAGGTCGTTGAGGCTATAGAAGCCCCTCTTCTTGAAGAATCCACGGAAGAGGAACCCGTGCTTGAGTGCCTCGGTATCGTCGACTAGGTTCGCCGTGGTGTGGTTCACGTTCGAGAGCGTATCGCTGAGATTCTCGGCAGCGCTTACGCCGGAGCTGTCTGGAGCGAGCGCTTCGGTAAGTGTTGCATTCACCGCGTGCGAGGCTTGGTTGATTTGCGCGGAAGCATCGCGCGCGTTGACCATCGTGTCATCGATCTTCGATGGCAGGTTGCGCGATTGGACATCGGTCATCAACTGCTGCGCCTGAACGGTGACCTGTTGCAGATTCGCGCTTGCCTGTTGCACGCTCGTGACGGCCTGCTTCACTTGGGCTGCCGTCTGCTGGTCGCTCATCAGCATGCCGACAGTTCCCCTGCCGCTGCGCGCTTCGGTCACCAGTTCATTGGTGTTATTCACGGTGCCAGTGACGACATCGAGCGCGCTATCGAGCTTGACGTGGACGTCGCCGATCATGGCGTTGGCCTGGTTCAATGTGCCAGAGGCTTTCTCGAGCATCGCGGCGAGTTCCACGGGCTCTTTGTTGGGCAAGGTAGAGCCAAATGCAGCCTCGGGCGACGCATCGGTTCCCGCATGGATCATGAGAAATTTGTCCCCCACAAGCCCGTCGGATTCGACGCTCACCAGCGAGTTCTGGCGGATGATGGAATGCAGCTTTGCGTCCACTTCAAGCTTGACCCGGAATTTAGCCGACGGGTGTGGCGGAAGCTCAATCGACTTGACCTGCCCCGCATCGAAGCCGCTGGCCCGGACCTTTGAGCCGGGAGCGATGCCGGTTACCGTCGCCATCTCAACATAGAGCTCTTCGTGCTTGTTGAACGCTTGATTGCGGTTGCCGATCAAGAAGAGCACCGTGGTGAACAAGATGATCCCGGCGATGAGGAATGCGCCGAGTACCGCAAAATTAAGTTTCATGATTGGGACTCCGAGATCAGTTCTCTAACAAGATCGTTATCGCTGCGGTCGAGCTCCTCGATAGCGCCGAAGCCGACGATGCTTCCCCCGTCAAGAACCGCCACCTTATCCGCAATCCTTCTAGTGCCGCGCACGTCGTGGGTCACAATGATCATGGTGGTGTTCCGCTCTTTCTTGAATTTCATCAGAAGGTGGTCGATCTCTGACGCAGTGATGCGGTCCAGGCCACTGCTTGGTTCGTCTACCAGAAGCAGCTTTGGATTGAGGACGAGCGCTCTCGCCAGGCCTGCTCGCTTTTTCATGCCGCCGGAGAGCTCACCGGGCAGTTTGTCCATGTCATTCTCCAAGCCGACCTGGCTAAGCATCTCTTTCACCTCCGCCTGGATCTGCTGGGGCGACTTTTGCTTTTTGTCGAAATGGTGAACTGGCATCGCAAGGTTGTCTCCAAGGGTGAAGGAGTCGAACAGGGCGGCGCTTTGGAAGAGGAAGCCAATCTCGCGGCGGACCTTGGCAAGGCCCTTGCGATCAAGCTGACCGATGTCTTTATCTCCTATGGAAACTGACCCGCTGTCTGGTTTGAGCAGGCCGATAATGAGCTTCAGCGTGACACTCTTGCCAGTACCGCTTCGCCCAAGCACGCAAAGCACTTCGCCTTCATTGACCGTGAAGGAGACGTTGTCGAGAACCTTTCTTTCTGCGAAGCTCTTCGACACCTGTTTGAATTCAACAAGGGTAGGACCGCTCATAGCGGTCCTCCGGGGAAGAAGAAATAGATCATCTTGACGAGCACAACATCGGACAGGATGATGAGCAGCGACGAGAGGACGACGCTGTTGGTTGCCGCCTTGCGCACCCCCGCAGAGCCTTCGTTGATTGTGTAGCCGAAGAAGGAGGAGACACTTCCGATGATGAAGCCGAAGACACAAGTCTTGAGTGTGGGCGCAAGAAAGTCCGCCCAGGACAGGCTGGCGAAGGCACGATGAATGTAAAGGGCGACCGACATTTGCGAGCTAAGTCGCTCGGAGAAGAAGCCGCCCAGAAGACTGGCAAAGTCCATGAAGAGCGTGAGTATCGGCAACGCGATAATGCACGCCACCACGCGAGTGACGACCAGCATCTTGAACGAGTCGACAGACATTGCGTCGAGGGCGTCGATCTGCTCGCTGGCACGCAGGTTGGCAAGCTCCGCCCCGATGCCAGACCCAACGCGGCCCGCGATGAGCAACGCCGTGACCAGCGGACCAAGCTCCGTGATGAAAGACGCCGCCTGCAGAGTGGGGCTCAGTGCGACGGCTCCAAACTTTATAAGCGTATCGCGGGTATGCAAGGTGAGCACGATACCAAGAGCCAGGCCAGCCGCCGCAAGCAGCGGCACGGAGCGAGCACCAATCTCCTCTAGCTGCTCTAGCGACGCCGCCAACTCATACGGCGGCGCGAACGCAGAGGCGATTGCCCGGAGACTGAAGTAGCTCATCTCTCCGGCATTAGTAAGGAATTGCTTTGGATTCGGCACTTGGACGACCTCAGTCGGTAGCAGCTTTCAGGAATTCTCTCGCAATTAGTAAGTAGAGCCTTTTGAGCTCACTTTGATTGGCCTGTCGGTAACGGGTGATCTCAAGTGATCTGAATCTTGTATCGCAAGATTGCCTCTTCTTCAGAGACCAAGTTACGGGTTACTGGAAAACCCTGTTCTCGCCATGCATTGAGACCGCCTGCAAGCACCTCGATCTTCCGGACGCCATGATTTTTTAGGTTCATGGCCACACGGCAGCTTCTGAAATGGCCGGGAGAGGCACAATAGAGAACAACATCGAGGTCCGATGGAAACAGGACGTGGCGAGCCTCCCGAACTCTACTGATGTCCAAGCGAACGGAGGTCGGAATTCCTTCGGCTCCCTCGGTCCCTTCCTCATAGCTGAGCAGATCGAGGATGAGGACTTTTTCGCCATTAATGATCTTCTGCAAGAGGCGGCTTGGTTCAATGCGGTGAAGACGAAGACTTCGGCTCACCGGGATGAACCTCAACGTATGCCAGATCATATAGATGGCTAAGGGTATGCCTAGTGCAATCACGAGGATTCCGGCAAATCGGCTTATTGCAACGGCAATGCCGTTTAGCTGCCGGCTGAAGAGGAGACCAATTCCGGCATACGTGACCGCCCAAATCGCTGAACCAGCGCTATCGTAGACCAGAAAACAGGCAGTGCTGCATTCCGACATCCCCGCCAACGGTGGCGCCACAACATCGATGCCGGGAATGAACTTGGCGACGAGCAAACAGCGAAGGCCATACTTATTGAAGGTGCGCTTGGTCTTGCGAATCTGCTCATTAGGGTCAGCGGAGAAGAAGGCCAACAATCGGAGCACGCGACCGCCATTTTTCCTTCCAATGATGAACCATGCCGTGTCGCCGAGCAAGCAAGCACCGATTGCGAGCCCTACAACAGCCGGGAAGCCAAGCTGTCCCGTGTGACAGAGTGCTCCGGCAGCAAGTAGAAATAAGACGCCGGGGACTGGCATAGAGAGCTGATTGGCAAAGACCGCGAAGAAGAGGACGGGATAGGTCGTGAGGAGAAGATAGTGATTCATGTGCCGATAACCCGCCAGCCTTCGGGAGATACCATCTAGAAGTGCACGGTTGGTTCAACGGACATTCCTGGGCGGACCCTTTCAATGCCGTCCTGGCGCGGGTCGAGCCGAATACGTATGGGAAGACGTTGAATCACTTTCACATAATTTCCGGTAGCGTTCTCTGCGGGTAGAACGCTGGC
Source organism: uncultured Acetobacteraceae bacterium (assembly GCA_964657465.1). Classification (GTDB taxonomy): domain Bacteria; phylum Acidobacteriota; class Terriglobia; order Terriglobales; family Acidobacteriaceae; genus PALSA-350. The sequence goes on from CAZZVD010000052.1 coordinate 18,580, forward strand.
CCGATCGCCTGTTGCGGCCGAGAGGCTCTCGACCTCTCCCGCGAACGAACGGTTAAGGGCATCTATTTTGACCGTGACCCTTTGGCCCACATGCATCTTGCGAAGCTGCGTTTCTTTGAAGTTCGCAGTGATCCAGGGTGCATCCACCTGAGCGACGATGAGGAGCTGAGCTCCTGCAGCGATTCGCTGCCCAAGCTCTGCGCTTCGCTGCATGACAATGCCAGAGACCGGCGAAATCACATGGCAATAGGCGACGTTAAGCTTAGCCTGTTCCAGTTGAGCCTTGCTGGATTCTACGCTCGCTTCGCGCGTTGCCAGATCAGCTTTTCTGATCTCCAACTGACGCGGAGCATTGCTGGCGGTCTGTTTCAGCTTCGTCTGCTGCTGGTCCAGTTGTGCTTTTCGCTGATCAATCGTCTTGGCTGAGGAATCCGCACTGGCAACGGCTGCGTTCACGTTTGCCTGCTGCGAGCGTGCGTTGGCAAGATACTGATCGTAGTCCGATTGGGCAATCTCGCGCTTGTCGAGCAGTTGCTGATAACGGACGAGATCGTTCTTGCTCTTCTCGTTATTTGCTTCAGCTTGCCGCACCTTGGCTACAGCGGTCTCGTAATCGCTTTGTGCGGCGCTCAGAGCGGCTTCGGCGTTCAACACCTCGGCCCGCTGAGAGGAGATATCGCTGGCGTTGGTTGTTTGGGTGATGGGCGTATTCGGATTTTCTGCACGCATTTGCGCTACTGCCTGATCGTAGTTGGCCTGAGCCTGTGCGAGCGATACCTCGACATCTTTCGTGTCGAGATCGACGAGCGGTTGCCCGGCTTGCACCGTCTGATTGTCTTCCACATAGACAGCGGAAACAGTCCCTTGCACCCGCGCGGCAACCGGATTCAGGTGTGCGTCAACCTGAGCATCATCGGTCGTTTCGTAGGTACTGGAATGGATCCACCACACCACGGTCCCGAGGACAAGAACCAAGGCAATCACACCGCCGATAGCGATATTGCGTCGTCGTTTCGCCGGATCGACCGGCTTCTTTTCGGGCTGGTTCTGCTCCGAATCGGTTTGCTGCGGAGCCTGTTGCTCATCCTGCTTCGCCTCAGTTTCTGCTGCCATGATGGATCTCTTTCTGAGCTAGCGCTCGGGACTACTTGAGAAGGTTGGGGATCGTCTGTTCGGCCTGGCCAATCGCACGGGCGTACTTGATTCGTCCGACATTGAGTGAGAAGAGGCTGTTCACGTAATCGAGTTCAGCGGAAGCCAGACTTTCCTGCGACTGTACGACCTCGACAGAGGTGGTGACACCGGCTGCAAAACGATCCTGGGACTGTTTGAGGGTCTTCAGCGCAAGCTGGCGGTTGCTGTTGGCGACCGTCACCTGCTGTGCGCAAACCCGCAGATCTATAATGGCGGTCCGGATATCGTTTTCAACGGCACCTTTTTGGTCATCCAACTCCGCCGTGCGTTGGCCAACCGCTGCCTCCGCCTGCTGGACCTGTGACTTTGTGCGTCCGCTCGACCAGATGGGAACGTTCAGGGTTGCAGAAGCCTGGAAAACGCTTGCTCCCTTGTTGGGGTTAACCCCTTCAACTCCATATGAACCGTTGACGCCGAGAGAGGGCAGGTATTCGGCACGCGAGGCCCGCAACGTTTCCTGGGCCGCTTTGAGCTGAAGTCCCGAAGCCTGAAGATCGGCGCGATGGTCGAGACCCTCTTTGAGTGCCTGCTCCGCAAGCGGAAGGTCGGACACATTCGTCGGCAGCGTCTCTGAGAGCAACAAAGTCCTGTCCAGAGGCAAACCGACAAGCCGCGAGAGCGACATCTGATCTTTGAGGAGCTGTGCCTGCTGAGAGCTCAGACGCTGTTGCTGAGTTTGTAGCTCCACGAAGCTGCGGCTGGCTTCTATCTCCGCTTTTGTACCAGCCTCAAACTGAGCTTTAGCCTGGTTGTACGACGCTTCGGAGTACCGCACCTGTTCCGCCTGCGACGCCACCAGAGCCTGCGTTGCAAGAACGCGCAGGTAGGAGCCACCAACGGCCAGGATGATGAGCTCGCGGGAATCCCGTGCGCTCAACAGCGCCGCGTTGCTGAGACTCTCGGCAGACCGGAGGTTATGCAGGCCCGTGAGGCTTAGCTGTTCCGAAACATTCGCCTGAGCGCTGTAATAGTGGTAGGGGCCTACGGTGGTTGGGAGAGCGAAGTTGCCACCGAAGGTTGCGCTGCTGAGACCCTGCGTTTGCAGATCGGTTTTAGCACCTATCTCCGAAAGATTCGCGTAAATATTGGGCAGAAGTTGACTCAGGGCGTTCAGTCGTTGAGCACGGATCTGCTTGACGGAAGCCGCAGAACCGAGAGCGCCAAGGTTATATTGGAGGCCACGCTGCAGAGCCTCCGGAAGCGTGATTGCAATCGGTCCATTGCCCGGAAAAGCTTGGGCAACACTGCCCTGATACGAGCCTTGCACCTGGATAGTAGTGTTAACGGTATTGACACTGGAGCTGGAGCTCCCCGAAGCAGTCTGCTGCGCCGATACGGACGCGCCGCCTTGAGCTCGGCCTGACAAGGGCAACTGCTGAGCTTGTGGAGTCTGGCCGGAGCTGGAAGAGGAGCTTTGAGCAAGCCCAACCACTGGGAAGCAGAGAGCAACTGTGCCGACGAAAAGCTTGAATCGAATTGGAAAGTCTTGGAGCATGGATACCTCTTTCAATGCATCACCACTTCGGCGCTTTTGGGGGCCTTTTTCATCAGGAAAGCAATGGGAATCATGCAAACGCACGCCACACCGAAGAACGAGATGATGTCGAGGTAGGAAAGCAAGCTCGCCTGCTGCTGAACCCTGCGATAAATCTGCGACATGGCTGCATGAGCACCGTGTTGCTGGGTGAGCATGTTCAGCTGGTTCCTGAAAAAGATGTTGCTTTGGACCGCATGTTTGACCAACACATCCTGGTGGGTTTGCTGGTGACGCAGAAGCATCGTCGTGAACAAAGCCGTGCCGCAGGAACCCCCAACGTTCCGCGCAAGGTTGGTCATGCCGGCAACGTCGTTGTTTTTGGAAGAAGGAGTGCCTACATACGACATAGTGGAGATGGGAACAAAGAGCAGGCCCAGGCCGGCGCATTGGAAGAAGCGCAGCTTGGCCGCATAGCTCATGCTCATCTGCAAATCGAGGCCGGTCATGTAGATGAGCCCGCCCGCTGTCGCGATGAAGCCAAGCGCAATCAGTTTGCGAGGGTCCATCTTGCCCACGGCGATGCCAACGATCGGCATTGCGAGTAAGGTGGCTAAGCCGCCTGTCGAGAGAGTCAATCCAGCTTGTTCGGCTGAGTACCCCATGAGGTTCTGTAGGAGCTGCGGAAGCAGCGTGTTGATCCCGTAGAGTGCCGATCCAAGGACAAACATCAGAAGCATGGAGACGCAGAACGTCCTGTTCTTGAAGAGAGACAAATCCAGGATCGGACGTTCCTTGGTCTTTCCGAGATGAAGTTCCCAGAAGATCACAGCGACCAGGCAGACTGCGAAGAGAACCATGAACGTGACGATGAAACTTGATCCGAACCAGTCGTCCTGCTGACCTTTATCCAGCACCACTTCAAGACTTCCAAAAGCCAGAGCGAGAAGGCTGAAGCCAACGTAGTCGACACGGAAGTTCCCACTCTGGGCCTGCTTGACTTCCTTCTGAATGACCGGTGGGTCTTCGACCAAGCGATAGGTAAGGAAAAGTGACAACGCCACGATAGGGAGGTTGATGAAGAAGATCCAGCGCCAGTCGAAGTTGTCAGTAATCCAACCGCCGATCGTTGGCCCAAGAGTCGGCGCTAAAACAACCGCCAAACCATAAAGAGCAAACGCTTGCCCTCGTTTCTCCGGGGGGAAAGTATCGGCAAGGATTGCTTGCTCCGAAGGCCCTAGGCCGCCGCCCCCTGCACCCTGAAGCACGCGGAAGAAGAGTAGAAGCGGAAGTGTCGGAGCGATCCCACAAAGAAAGGAGCTGATACCAAAGAGCAGGACGCAAGTCATATAAAAGCGTTTGCGCCCCAGCAGGGTGGACATATATGCCGCAATCGGCAGGACGACCGCGTTTGAGATGAGGTAGCACGTCAGGACCCACGTCGACTCATCCTGGCTCGCTCCAAAGGACCCCGCAATGTGCGGTAGGGAGACATTGGCGACCGAGGAGTCGAGCACCTCCATGAAGGTAGCCATGCTCACCGTAACGGCTATCAGCCACGGGTTGTGCTTTGGGACCCAGGGTCGTTCACTCAAGAGGCACCTTCTCTTCTTTCAATCAATACTGTACTGTATCGTATAGACGATTGCTAGGGGAGGCAGGATGCAAATAGTTGTGCCATGCTTGGACAAGGAGGTGGCCGTGCAAAAACCAACTTCGAAAGCGGCTTCGCCTCGAGAGAACCAGCTCCGCGAAAGGCTTCTGAATGCCGCAACAGAAGTCTTCCTTGAGAAGGGTTTCGCGACCACCAGCGTCGACGAGATTGCAGCGCGCGCAAAAGCCTCAAAGGTTACCTTCTATCATCATTTTGGGAACAAGGAGAAGCTCTTCGAAGCCATTGTGATGCGTCTGAATGCAACAATGTTTCGAGGGTTTGAGGACTCACTTGAGGCTGACCTCCCGATGGAACACGCCTTACACCGTTTTATGAAGCAGATGGCGGAGATGCTCTATACCGATCAGGCCGTCAAGCTGGTCCGTGTACTTCATGCGGAAGCTGCCCGATTTCCCGAGCTCGCCGAAATCTTTGATAAAGCAGGGCCTCAACGTGCACATGCGGTCCTCGCCGAGTACTTCAAGCTGCAGATCCGTAAGGGCCATATGCTTAGGGTTGATCCTCTCACCGCCGCAGACCATCTCATCCATATGTCCCTCGGTGAAGCTTTCCGCCGTGTCCTTTTAGGATTGGCTTCGACTCCATCTCCGAAGGATGTCGAGCGCAGGATCAATGCCGCTCTCAAGGTCTTCATGAAGGCTTTTGCAGCTTGATATTCTTTCGACTCGACTCAAAGTCGTTGCTGGCTTGTTCAGCCGGGTGGGGTTCCTAAGTGCTCGCTCTGTGCTGTAGCTGCCCAGCAGAGGTTCTGCCGTTGCCACCCCGTTCAGGACTAGTGTCAGCTTCCATGCCAGGTTGCACACGTTCTGAATGCCGGTATTTATGAGCTATGGCTTGCCGACACCCGCCTTATGAGTGGTGAGGCGCGGGAGAATAAACTCGTTAACCAAAGCACCAGCCGCGCGGCCTGCATACCAATCGCTGTGTCCGTAAACACCAGGCCCGGACCCCGGTCCGCGTGAGGATAGTAGAGATTCGACAGCGAGCCCGCTCCGAGGTCAGCTAACAGATAGGAATAGTTTGGTGCTGTGCGTCCACTATCGCTCCGAATGACCACTGCAAAGCTGACAGCGTGAATGAACCGAGACCTGGCGGAACCCGAGCCTTGATAGAAGTAGCGCGGATCTTGCTTAAAGAGGGTGGGGAACACAGCATGGCTGAGAATGTCACTGAAGAGACCGTCCCCATAGAGGGCGGCGTAACGCTTGCCGTATCCTGCCGCTCCGTACCCGTAGCCCTTGAAGGAGTCGTTTGCCTGTTCAATGCCCGCACCAAGAGCACTTCCGATGAGGCGACTTAGATCGAGCGTCTCGCGAATGGCGAAGGTGTACTTCTGTTTCGAGGTTAGAGGTACTGCATCGTAGACGTAGCTCGTGTAAAAGTTTCCAACCGGATCGGTTGCAAACGGGATCGTGCAGGAACGGCGTAGCTTGGCGAGTGGAGTGCGTTTTTTGCGATTCCAACGGGAACCGGGCATCCTGGCGCGCTCATGCGCAGTACCCTTGGCTGCGGTGACCGTCAAGATCTGCGCTTCGCGGCGATGAACGCGCAACAGGCGCGCCCTTGACCGCCGTCCTCGCTGCGGGTGGTTATCAGCTATG
>CAZZVD010000053.1:0-8537 GCA_964657465.1 uncultured Acetobacteraceae bacterium
GGGAGTAGGGCATTGTGGTCGGAAGCTGAGGGTTGTGGTGAGAAATCCGGGCTAGCCAGCGGCTCGCCCGGCGGGCGGACGTCCCGAACCGTTTCGGTAGTGTGCTCGCCTCGCTGCGGGGTCGCTCACCCGCTCGCTTGCTGCTACTCTGATGCCAATGTCTGCAGGTAGAAGCGATGCCGATCGGTTGGTTTCCGCCGACCGGGGTGACGATGACAACTCGTTCGAACTCAAGCTGCGGCCCAAGTGGCTGAAGGAATTCATCGGCCAGGAAAAAGCCAAGGAGCAGTTGGCAATTGCCCTGACGGCGGCCAAATCGCGCGGCGAAGCTCTGGATCATGTACTGCTTTTTGGTCCGCCGGGTCTGGGCAAGACGACGCTGGCAACCATTGTGGCCAACGAGATGGATGTCGGTTTTCAGCAGACCTCCGGCCCGGCGCTGCAGATCCAGGGAGACTTGACCGCCATCCTGACCAATTTGCGCGATCGACAGGTTTTGTTTCTCGATGAGATTCACCGGCTGCAACCGGTGCTGGAAGAGAAACTTTATACCGCGCTCGAGGACTACAAACTGGACATCATCATCGGGCAGGGTCCTGCGGCACGGACCCACGTTATGGACATCAAGCCTTTTACGTTCATCGCCGCTACGACGCGGCCGGGACTGCTGTCTTCTCCACTGCGATCGCGGTTTGGCATTTTGCTGCGGCTGGAGTTCTATACCGACGACGAATTGCGGTACATCGTGGAACGGTCGGCGGAGGTACTGCAGGTGCCGATAGACCGGGATGGCGCCGCGGAAATTTCCATGCGGTCGCGCGGCACGCCCCGCATCGCCAATCGGCTGCTGCGCCGCGTGCGTGACTATGCCCAGGTGCGCGGAACGGGCAAGATTGATCGCGCCATCGCAGAAGCCGCGCTCAAGCTACACGGCGTGGATGCCCATGGCTTCGACGATCTTGACCGGCGCCTGCTGCTGACGATCATTGAGAAATACGATGGCGGTCCTGTGGGGCTGAATACGCTGGCAGCGAGCCTGGCAGAGGAACAGGATGCGCTTGAGGAAGTTTACGAGCCGTTCCTGATCCAGATCGGATTCCTCGATCGCACGCCCCGGGGCCGCGTAGCCACGCGGCTGGCGTATGAGCATTTCGGCTTGCCGATGCCGGGGCGGCAAACGCCTCTTTTCTAAGAGGTTCCGGCGTCCGCTTCGCTTGCCTCAGGCCAGAATTGGCAGTCGAGCACAGACCTGCGAGCCGCCCTTCAGCGGCCCTCATCCGTTAAGGGTTTCGAGCAGCTTGGTGATGGTGCGGTTGAGATCTTTGTCTCCACGGCGCTGCTCATCGATCTTTGCGATCGAGTGCATGACCGTCGTGTGATGCTTGCCGCCGAATTGACGACCGATCTCCGGTAGCGAAGCTTCAGTCATTTGCTTGGCCAGGAACATCGCAATCTGGCGCGGCACCACGACGGCTCGCGAGTTGTTCTTCTGCTTCAACTCGGCCACACGCATCCCGAATTGCTCAGAGACGGCGCGCTGGATAGCTTCAATCGTGATCTTGCGTACCTGCGTGTCAATAAATTGCTTCAGGCAGATCTGGGTGGTGGCCAGGGTGAGCTCAGAACCGTTAAGACGGCACCAGGCCAGGAGGCGAACCATCGCACCTTCAAGCTCGCGCACGTTGGTGCGCACATTGGACGCGATGAAGAGAGCGATGTCCGTGGGCAGCAGAACATTCTCGCTCTCTGCTTTTTTCTGCAGAATGGCGACCTTGGTCTCGAGATCAGGCGGCTGAATGTCTGCAATCAATCCCCATTCAAAGCGGCTGCGCAGGCGATCCTCAATCTCTGGCAATTCCTTGGGCGGCCGGTCTGAGGCGATGACGATCTGTTTCATGCTCTCGTGCAGTGCATTAAAGGTGTGGAAGAACTCTTCCTGAGTGCGCTCTTTTTGCGCGAGAAACTGGATGTCGTCGATAAGCAACAAATCGACGCAACGGAATTTATCGCGAAAGCTTGTCATTTTGTCGTAGCGCAGCGAATTGATCATCTCGTTCGTGAACTTTTCGCTGGATACGTAGCACACCGAAAACTGCGGCTGCCGTTTTTTTACTTCGTGGCCGATGGCGTGCATGAGATGGGTCTTACCCATGCCGACACCACCATAGAGGAAGAGTGGGTTGTATGCCTTGGAGGGGCGTTCCGCGACGGCCTCTGAAGCAGCGCGCGCAAACTGGTTGCCATTGCCGATGACAAACGCTTCAAAGGTGTAGCGGGGATTCAGCTGCGCAGCGGTGGTCCAGTCGAACTTGGCCTGCTGCGGGGCCGGCACAGGAGCATTGCGTGGCGCGGGGCGTTGCGGGCCTGCGCCATGTGAGGGCACAGGAGCGAACCCGCCATCATCCCGCACGCGCACTGGCGCTGCTTCTTCCTGCGGGAGGACAAACGAGACATCGTCAAATTCAAGGTGGCAATTATCGATGGCTTCCTGAATCAGGTCGCCATAACGATCGCCGATGTGCTGGAACTCCGGGGTGGGTACACGTACAAAAAGCATCCTGCCGTTCACGTGGCTGAACCGCGTGGGTTTGAGCCAGGTATCGAAGGATTGCCGGTTGACCTTCTTTTCGAGAGCACCCAGGATCCGTGCCCAGGGGTTGGGAACGGCGGGGGCGGTGGCGACAAAAGACATGCGGTTCCTTCGTTCAACGCCGACAGCCTGATTGGAATGCGAATGCAAAAACAGGAGCCCGCCAGGGTATCGACCCGGGCGCTGTGCTCGCTTCTCTGCTCAGGAACTGCTTTGGGGGAACACCCCTTCGCGAAAGTATCCAGATCGCAAGATCAGGTAGTGTGGGCGTGAAAATGAATCTTGATCGGAGCCGATACTAGCACAGTTACAGGGCTGCGCAACTGCTGATTTCCGGGCGCAAATTCTTTCTCTTGCGAGTTGCACCAAGTGTAGTGAAAGGCGCCGATCTCTTCTCTAGGATGATTGTCTACCTTTGCGGATTTGCCTGGATCCGCTATACTTAGGACTTGCCTTAAGGCAGAAATTTTTCAGTAAGATTCAGGAGCGCAGTGTTATGCCCAAGCGCACATTTCAACCAAACCGTCGCCATCGGGCGAAGACTCACGGATTCTTGACCCGGATGAAGACCAAAGCAGGAGCCGCGGTGCTTTCTCGCCGCCGTGCCAAAGGCCGCAAGCGCGTTGCCGTCAGCGCCGGATACCGCGACTAGTTTTTGCGCATGGGCCGGATACAGGCCCAAACACTCAGCGGAACCCAGGTCTCAGCTACCTTGAGTTTGCTCACACAACGCGATGCTCGGCTGTGTAAGCATGCCGACTATCAAAGTGTGTACCGTCAGAGCCGCAAACACTTTTCCCCATCCATGACGTACTTCTTCGCCGCGCGCGGGGCCAACCCGCGTGTGCCTGCTGGTTTCGGTCCGCGTGTCGGCCTGACCGCTGGCCGCGTGCTCGGCAAAGCAGTGGAGCGTAACCGCATCAAGCGCCGTATGCGCGCGGCGGTGCGGTCTAAGCTCCCATTGCTGACGCGCGATCTCGATGTGGTGCTGCATCCGCGGCGTGGCGTGCTCACAGCGCCTTTTGCCGCACTGCAGAGCGAAGTGGCCAGGATTTTTGCCACGATTGAAAAAACTCCGGCAAAGCCAGACACGCCTGCAGCGAACCCGCGTGCTTGAGTTTTACCGCCGTTGGCTTTCACCTGCATTGCATGCGATCAGCGGGGCTTCTGGAGCGTGCCGTTACCAACCTACTTGTTCTGAATATGCGATGACCGCCGTCGCCCATCACGGCGTGCTGGCCGGCAGCGCGCTCGCCCTGTGGCGCCTGCTTCGCTGCAACCCGTTTGGCCGGGGTGGCTTCGATCCCGTTCCAGGCACTTATCGGCCGGCCGTCGCCACAGCAGGCGACCCCTCATCCCTCCGCACAGATGAGCCCCGCCATTTACCATAGGACTGCGGCAGCAGGCGCTTAGAGCCCTCTGCAGCCAAGATCTACCGATCGACAGGAATACTCCTTGGCCGAAATTCGCAATCCTAATCAGCCGGGTGGCGGTGGGCAAGACTCACGCACTCTTCTCGTGTTCTCCATCGTCTTTGTTCTTATTTTTCTCGGCTTGCAGTATTTTGGTCCGAAGAAAAAGACCCAGCCGGCCACACCCGCGGCGGCGCCTGCGAGCGTCGCGCAAAGGACGTCTTCGGCGACGTCCACCCCTGCAGCCTCCGTTGCTCCAGCGGGTTCTGCTGCGGGGCAGGCAGCTGCCGTGGTGGCTGCTGCAGAGAGCACGACGGTGGTAGAGAACGAGCTGTACCGCATCACGTTTTCGAACCGCGGTGGCCAGGCTACCTCCTGGATATTGAAGAAGTACAAAGATGACGCGGGCAAGCCACTCGACCTGGTAAACGCAAAGGCGGCGGCCAAGGTGGGCTATCCTCTTTCCATCTGGAGCTACGATGCCGGCCTGCGCAATCAGCTGGCGCAGGCGCTGTATGTTCCCTCGGCAACGGGAACATTAACCGCTCCTGCCACACTCTCGTTTGCTTATTCGAACAATGGCCTGGAAGTGAAGAAGACCTTCACGTTCGATTCCACCTACGTGCTGCACATCGAGACGACGGCCACCGATCATGGCAGTCCTGTGACCGCGCTCATCTCGTGGCCTGGCGCCTTCGGCGATCAGGAGACTTTGCCGGATTATGCGGGCTCGCAGTTCGACACCATGCAAAACGGCAAAGACGATCGGGTTGCGCCCAAGAAGATTGCCGGCGGCGGCACACTGCCGGGGCCTTTTGAATGGGCGGGTGTAAGCGACACGTCGTTCGCCGCTATATTTCTTCCTGATAATCCTTCGCAGACCTTGCTGGTGGGCCTGAATGACTCGATCAGCGTGCCCCGCCATGGCAAGGCAGATCAAACCGATGCGGCTTCTGTACTTGGGGCGGCCATGGGCAGCAACACAGGGCAGAACAGTATGCGGCTTTTTGCCGGCCCCAAGGTTCTGGAAGTGCTGGCTTCCGTGCGGGCGACCGCGCCGGGCGGCGGGCCAACGGGTCCTAACCTTGAAGCGGTGGTGAATTATGGTTATGCGGGCATTCTGGCCAAACCACTTTTCCTCGCATTGCGCTGGGTGCATGAACACATCGTCTCCAACTGGGGCTGGGCGATCCTGGTGCTCACCCTGGTGATCAACCTGGCGATGCTGCCGACGCGCATCCAGATGATGAAGTCTGCGCTGAAAATGCAACGCATTCAGCCAGAGATGAATGCCATCAAGGAGAAATTCAAGAAGTACAAGGCTACGGACCCTCGCCGCGCCGACATGAACAAGGAGATGTTCGATCTGCAGAAGCGGGAAGGCGTGAACATGTTCGGCGGCTGCCTGCCTATGCTGGTGCAGTGGCCGCTGTTGTTTGCGTTTTATCGCATGCTGCTGAACACCATCGAACTACGGCAGGCTCCCTGGTTGTGGTTGCATAACCTGGCCGCGCCTGACCCGCTGCACATTCTGCCAGTGTTTTTCATCGTGACCATGTTCCTGGTGCAATATCTGACGCCTTCACCAGGCATGGACCCGGCACAGCAGAAGATGATGGCGTTTACCATGCCGGTATTTTTCGGATTCATGACCTGGAATCTGAGCTCGGGCCTGGCGCTGTACTGGGCATTCGGCAACGTGATCAACGTGGTCCAGCAGGCAGTGATGAACCGCACCGGCACAGGCAAGCAGATGCGCGACATTGCCGCCAAACGAGCAGCGAAAAAGAGTGGTGGGAGCGGCGGGAATAACCGCCAAATGGCCCGGCGGTAACCTGTTTTTACGGATTACGGGCACCCAGGGAACGAGAAACGCGAATCGCCGGGGATTGCCGCGCGCCCGGCTAAGTCGCTTATACTGATGCGATGCCGATTGATGACCACGCGGCTGCAGCCCAGAAGATTGCAGCATTTCTTAAAACCCTCACCACGACCGGCGGCTTGCGGGTAAAGTACCGCATCACTGCAGGTGCCGGAGCCCAGGACCCGGATGGCCTGGAGGCGCGTGAGATTTACGTGGAGATGTCTGGCCCGGACGCAGGGCTGCTCACCGAACGTGGCGGCGAATTGTTGCGCGCGCTGGAACATGTTGCGGCCAAGATTATCCGGCTGGAGCCAGAAGAGCATGACACCATCTCGTTCGATGCGAATCGCTTCAAGGCGCTGCGCGCGCGCGAGTTAAAGCTCTCTGCCGAGACCGCGGCTGAGCGAGTCCGGCAGACCTCGCAGCCTTATAGTTTCAACCCCATGAGCTCGCGCGAGCGTCGCATGCTGCATCTTGCCTTCCGTGATTACACAGATCTCGAAACAGAGAGCAGCGGTGAAGGGTTGCGCAGGTTTGTGGTGGTCTACCCCAAAGGCGCAGTGCGACCGCCGTCACGACCTGCTGGCTTGGGCAGTGGTGGGCCACGCCCGCCGCGGCGCACCTCGCCCTCCTGAAGGGCCGGTAGGCTCTATGCCGCCTGATCCGCAGACTCGATCTCAGAACGAGACCAACGAAACAGTCGAAACCATCGAAACCATTGTTGCGATCGCGACGCCTCCGGGCCGCGGCGGCATTGGCATCGTTCGGCTTTCAGGACCGGATGCGCGACGCATCGCCGAGCCGATGGTGCGGCTGCGCCATCCTCTGGCGCATGCGCAGGCACGTTTCGGCGACCTGCTGGACGTTGCCACGGGGGAGAAGCTGGATGAAGCGGTGGTGACCCTCTTTGTCGCGCCGCACTCCTATACCGGCGAAGATGTGGTGGAGCTGGCGGCGCACGGCGCTCCCGTGATTCTCGAGGCGTTGGTGCTGCAGGCATTGCAGGCAGGTGCGCGCCTGGCGGCTCCCGGCGAGTTTACGCAACGCGCATTTTTGAGCGGGCGCATTGACCTGACCCAGGCCGAGGCGGTGCATGATCTGATCGAGGCGCAAACGCTCTACCAGGCGCGGGTAGCCGCGCAGCAATTGCACGGTGCTCTGTCGCACACGATCCGTCCCGTGAAAGAAAGCCTGGTGGCGCTGATCGCTCTGCTGGAAGCGGGCATCGATTTTGCGGAAGACGATGTGGATGTGCTGCCCGGCGGGGAAATTGTCACCCGGGCAGACGAGATTGTCAGCCGGCTGGAACCGCTGGCCGCGAGCTTCGCGCATGGACGCATTGTGCAAGCGGGATTAATGCTGGCGATTGTTGGCCGGCCGAATGCCGGCAAGTCTTCACTGTTCAATCGCATCATTGAACGGGAGCGCGCGATTGTGACTGCGTCGCCGGGAACCACTCGCGACCTGGTGACCGAGCGCGTGTCGCTGGGCGGCATTCCGATCGAGTTGGTGGATACAGCGGGCATGCGGGAGGCCAGCGACGAGGCGGAGCAGATCGGCATTCGTAAATCGCGCGAAGCGTTAGCCGATGCGGACATGGTGCTGCTGGTGCTGGACGCCACTGTTTCGCCCAGCCAGGAAGAGTTGGAGTTGCTGGCCACCCTGGCCCAGCGGCGCGCGCTGGTCGTGGTCAACAAGAGTGATTTGGCCCAGCCACCAGCGGCGATGGAGGCAGCGCTGAGGAGCCTTGGGCTGCCGGTGGTGCATACCTCTGCGCTCCATGGGGACGGCGTGAGCGCATTGAAGCAGGCGATGCTGGCCATGTTGGGGGAGCGGGTGGGAGACACGGAAACTGCGATGCTCACGAATCTGAGGCAGTATCAAGCTGTGACCGCGGCTCTTGAGGGTTTGCGCGCTGCGTCGGCTGCGGCAAAAGATAACATTCCGCATGAAATGGTTCTCCTGGATTTGTACGGGGCGCTGAACCAGCTTGATTCGCTCACCGGTCAAACCACGAGTGATGACATACTGCACTTGATCTTTTCTACCTTTTGCATTGGCAAGTAGCGGGACCGCTCATAAACAAGTTGGGGGAAGGCGCCGCCTGGGGTGAGACCATAGGAAAACCGATGGCGGCGTCGCACGATTCGATCCCTTTCCACGCGGACAGGCTCACCAGCATTTTGTTCGCAGCCATGATGCTCGTCTTTTGCGCGTGGGCGCTGAGCCTTCCGCTCTTCCCTACCCAGGACGGCCCCATGCACAAGTACTACGTGCATGCCATGGCATCGCTGCTGTCCGGATCGCAGGACTATCACGATTACGCAATACGACACCCCTTTCCACCTTATGCGACCCACTACGCGATTTTGCTGGGGCTTACGCGCTGGTTATCTTTTGATCTGGCAGAGAAGCTGCTTATCTGCATGATCTTTGTTTGCACAGCCTATGGTGTTCGTTACTGTGCTCGATCCATGGGTCCGAGTGGAAATCTGGTTTCACTGTGCGTCGTTCCCCTGGTGCTGCATTGGTCGTTGGTGATGGGTTTCCTGAACTACTCCCTCGCTATGGGTTTGCTGTTCTTCGCGGTCGGGCTCTGGAGCCGGGCTGCTACGGGCCGGCCCGCTCTTTGGCTGGGGTTTGGCGCGGTCTGCTTGCTGCTGGCGATCAC
>CAZZVD010000053.1:8637-15503 GCA_964657465.1 uncultured Acetobacteraceae bacterium
ATAGTTACCGATTGGGCCTGGTGGTGCTGCTGGCCAGCAGCCTGGTGCTCGCTGGTGCCGGGCTGCTGGCTCGGTGGCGTGCGCACCGGCTTCGATCCGGCGACAGCCTGGCGGTGCTTGCGGTGTTGGTCCTGCTGGCGATTCCTGTTTTGCCCGGTGCGATGAACGGTTCTGACTTCTTTTCGCAACGCCTCATGATTTTTCCCTGGCTGGCAGTTTTGGCCGCAGCCGGCGGCTATGCATCCCCCCAGCGGTTAAGCCGGGGAGTGCCTGCGTTCGCCATTCTTCTTGCACTCTTTGCGCTGGTGGCAGCCGAGGTGTTCTTTCGCCCTGTGGCGCAAGAGTTGTTCGCTCTCGAGCACCAGGTGCTGCCGCAGCACACCAGGGGGCTGGCCATTCTTGACCCTGCGATGCTCAAGGCAGTACGGGTGCAGCACCAGCTTGGCTTCAACCCCTATCTATGGAGTGGCGCTTTGCCCTTCCTGCATGCCAATGCAGTGATGCTCAACAGCCCCTTCATGGACCAGAAGATTACCCCTCTCATGCCGGCTGCCGGGAGCGATTTACTCATCGATCAGATGAGCTCTCCAGACCAGGCCGAGCACCTGATCAATGGCAATATCGATCTGCCCGCGCTCCCGACGGCAGTACGGTCTGCCCTCCTCCGCTCTACCCAGGCGATCGTCTTTGTCGGCACGCCGGAAGACGTTGCGCGGGGAATGGCGCCGATTGCGGGCGAAGGGGCCGCGGCGGCGTTTAGCTGCACCGCGCATGGCGGGTACCTCGTATGCCTGGCAGAACCGTGCCATTAAAATGCATCTCTTTGGTAACAAAGATGGTTCGATATGACACAAAAGTGGTAGATCGCTGGGGTTTGATCGCTCTATCCCAGTGCAATACTCCAGCTATCTCCCAATGTCCGACTGGCACGTTCAGGCCCCTTCGCGCGCGCAATCCTCGCCGTTCTCCGGCTCCCAGACAGCTCTTCGCACGATCGAAGGCAGACTTCAGCAGGCACTGAACGCGAAAGTGATCGGCGGCCTCGATGCGCTCAGGGCTCTCGCCGTGACGATGGTGTTGGTCGATCATTTTCTTTTAACGGATCACCTGATTGGCAATCACCCGAAATCGGGCTCTCTCGGGGTAATGATCTTCTTCGTGCTTAGCGGGTTTCTCATCACTGGCATCCTGCTTAAGGAATACCGCAGAACTGGCGCCATTTCGCTTGGCACCTTCTATCGCCGGCGCGCCTACCGCATTTTCCCTACATTTTATTGTTGCTGGCTCTTAACTACCCTGGTTGATTTTCTTGCCCACCAGTTGCAATGGAAGACAGCGGCTCTCTCGTTCTTCTACCTCATGGATTACGGTCGCGCCCTGGCGCCGCCGGAGATGCAGCCATGGATGCACATGTGGATCAGCTGGTCCCTTGCCGTGGAAGAGAAGTTTTATCTGCTCTGGCCGCTCACGCTCCTGCTTCTCCTCAAGCGGCCAAGCCTGGCGCGCATCCTCTCGGCGATCATCCTTGGACAATGGACTTACCGCGCAATCCTGGTTCTTGCTCTTCATGTCAGCGGTAGTTACGTTTACTGCGCCTTTGATATGCGCGCTGACGCTTTGCTGGTAGGGTGCCTGCTGGCTATTCTGGTGGAAAACGGTGCAACGCGTTTGTTCTGCTGTCATGTCCTGCGTTGGCAAGGGCTGAGCCTGCTTGCCCCGTTAGCGCTAGTGGGTGTGCTGACCTACGCGCCCAGCCATCCGGCAGCGGGATTGCTGGTCTGGACCCTGGAACCCGTCATTGTGGCAGTTATGATCCTGCAGTTCATTTACTGGGGAGCGCAGTCGTGGACGGTATGCGGCAGCCGTCCGGTTCGCCTGGTTGCCCAGCTATCGTATGCGCTCTACCTCTACCATCCGCTGGGAGGGAAGATCGTCAAGTTGCTAGGTTTGCGGCACCTCGGGATATACGCCGCTCTGCTCACGCTGGCGATGGCGATTGGTTCGTATTACCTGGTGGAGCGGCCGTTCATGCGCTTGCGCGATCGTAAGCGGTTGCCCGTGCTGGCGCCCCAGATCATATTGCAACCATCGGCTCGACCATTAGCCTGACTGGAGCGCACCCTCGCGTGATCCTTACGCCCGCTCCAAGCTGGGGATTGCGCGATTCTTCCATAGGCTGTACATGCAGATACCAAAGACAAAGAGTTCGACTGGTGGTCCGGAGGAGAATGGACCGTACCCGTGGATCTTGAGTCCGTGGAATTGGCTGAAGTGAAAAACAAACAAACCTGCGACAAAGAGCAAATACGAAGACCTGCCCCGCTGCTTGATTTCATACAGCCCGGGGATTGCCGCCAGCATGAGGATGTGATCATAGAGGCGATGGTAGCTCACCAGTAACTCAAGCATGACCAGGGCGGCAAGGATGGTGTAGGGGCGGGATCTCATAGTTCTGGAACGCCAACACACAAAAATGAGAGCAGCACCAGCGGCCGCACACACGGCATAGGTGAGGTTATTACACAGCCGCGGATCGTCGAGGACACGCGCCAGGAATGCCTGCAGGTTGAGATAGCCGTTGGAATCGGGTGCGTTGTGCAGGGAAAAATCGGCGTCGCCGCCGGGCCGCACAGCCATCCTGAGGTTGGCGGCGAGGTGCCCGAGATAGGCCATGGAAGACAGCCGCGCGTAAAACAACCATGTGCCGGCGGCCGCTGTCAGGGCGGTGAGCACGCAGGCGGCGAGCGCGGGCAAGCGCGTCGATTTCTTCAGGAGAAAGTAGAGGATGCAAAGGTAAGCACCCTGCGGCTTGAGCAATAGGCTGATCGCCAGCAGCAGCGTTGCCGTGATGGGCATGGCAGCGGACTCGATTGCCAGGATGCCCAGGGTAAGCGACGAAGCAGCAATCAGTACTGGCTGGCCCAGTTCCACGGCCCAGCCAATCGAGCCATCCGCCAGCAGGATGACGAACGGGATGGCCGAGAGCAGGTCTCGATAAGCTTTGCACTTGATAAACAGCGCCACGAAGGTGGCCGTGACCAAACCGTAGCACAGCAACATCCACACCACGGAAAAGACCTTCCACGGCAGCAGGGAAAGCGGGAAGAGCATGAGCAGAGTGCTGGGCGGATAGACGGGCCATTCGGGTTTGAAGTGGGTAGACGGCTGGTAGCCGCCCATCTTGTGAAATTCCTGCTCCAGCGTGGGAGAGTCGTAGGGATCACAGCGGTCTGCCAGGCAGTGAGCGCCGGCAATGACGGTTACAAAATCGTGCTCGGCGCCATAGCCGTTTTTGGCCGGGCGCGAGTAGGTGAAGAAGACGTATGACAGGCTGGCCACAATGGCGGCCACCCCGATGATTGCTTGTAGGCGATTGCGGTTCAAGGGCAAGCCTCTTCATGGTGAGACGCTGGAAAGGCCGCCGCTCTGGCGGCAAAATCAGACCTGCGCGGGTTGGGAAATTGACTGGTTCCATTGAGTGCCATGCTCCAGGCGATCTCGCAGCCAGAAGGATGGCCGTTCGACCAACCAATACGAAAGCTCAGCACACAAGAAAATGGCGGCCAGGTTCCAGGGCACAAACGGCGTGGAATTGGGACGGGTGAACATGTGCTGCCAAAGGTAGAGGCTATACGAGATCATCCCCACGTGACGAAGCAAGCGGGTGTTGAGTACACGGCCGGGCGGCGACTGGGGGAATCGCACCACGTAGAGAACGATTTGTGAGAGGCATATGGCATTGAGGGTGAACCCAATCACCAGGCCGTAGGAGCCGCGGAAATGGGATTGCACCATCGGCCCAAGAATGAGCACAAACACAGTTGCTGCCAGGGCGGCTGGGCCTTGTATGTAAGGCTTGATCAAACGATTGAATCGCTCGTTTCGCTGCAGCAGGGCGAGCAGGCAGCCGAACATGATGCTATCGAGGCCGGTATGTAGCATTCCATTCAGCAGTGCGCGGTGATGCGGCATGAGGTAGTAGGTGGCGATGCGCGAGAAGGGGGAGAGCAGAATGACCCACACGGCCAGCTTGATACTCCTTTCGGATCTTAAAAAGAGCAACGCTGCTGGCCACAACAGGTAGAACTGTTCCTCCAGGCTAAGGGACCAGGTATGTTCCAGTAGCTCGCTGCCTCCGCCGAAGTAATTGGATGTGTAGGTGGCCGCCACGGCAAATGCTGGGAGGGTGCCGGCGAAAAGCCCAGCGTGGGTGAGCACGAGGCTCACGGCCAGGTATGCGTAGAGCGGCGGGAAGATGCGCAGGGTTCTTCGGAAGTAGAAGCGCTTGAGGCTCAGCGTCCCCGTTTTATTCAGTTCCTTCAGGAGCAGATGTGTGATGAGGAAGCCGCTGAGGACGAAGAACATCTGAACACCCAGCGCACCCCAGAAGATGTACAGCCAATAGGGGACGAGCGGTATCTCCTTCGCCAGCACGCCATTCATGTGCGCAGCGACGACCATGCACACAGAGACAGCGCGAAGGCCGTCGAGTGAAGGAATGTTCCTGTGGTTCACTGTTCCAGCATCGTTACATGCGGCCCCTGGGACCTCAATAGCAACAAAGGATTTGGCGCGAGGGTTGAACCCAGTTAAGCCACAGTAAAGGCGCAATATGGTGGCGAATCCTGCGGACTACGCCGGCTTGCGCTGATAGTCTTATGCCAATCATGTCGACCGGCCAGACATCCGTCGTGACCTCTCCTGGACCGCAAGCGCTGGGCGATGCCGCTGGTTCTGCCGGGAACCGTTCGGATCGAGGCATCATGCGGCTGGCGCAGCAGGAAGCGCCGCTGGAGTTGTCCATCGTGATGCCCTGCCTCAACGAAGAAGAAACAGTGGGCATGGGCGCCGACTCAGTATCAGACAAGGGACGGGGTCCTGATTGGTTCGTCGATCTCAGCAACCCCTATCTTTATAATCGTGTTGTTGCATAGCGGACTTTGACCGATGCTGAACCATAAAAAAGTCGTGGTCGTTCTGCCTGCCTACAACGCGGCCAGAACGTTGCGTCGGACGGTCGACGAAATTCCCCGGGAAATCGTCGACGAAATCATTCTGACGGATGACGCCAGCAGCGATAACACCTCTGATCTTGCCCGGGAAATGGGCCTGGTCACTCTTCGTCACGACCACAATCGTGGCTACGGCGGCAATCAGAAAACCTGTTACACCGCCGCTCTGGACCAGGGCGCAGACATCGTGGTGATGTTGCACCCGGATTATCAATACACGCCCAAGCTGGTTTCTGCGATGGCGTCGATGATTGCTTACGGAGAATACGACGGCGTATTGGCTTCGCGCATCCTGGGCCGGGGTGCACTCAAGGGC
Source organism: uncultured Acetobacteraceae bacterium (assembly GCA_964657465.1). Classification (GTDB taxonomy): domain Bacteria; phylum Acidobacteriota; class Terriglobia; order Terriglobales; family Acidobacteriaceae; genus PALSA-350. The sequence goes on from CAZZVD010000053.1 coordinate 13,966, forward strand.
GGCATGCCGTTGTACAAGTATGTTGCCAATCGCGGCCTTACGTTTCTCGAGAACATCCTGATTCGGGAGAAGATGTCGGAGTATCACACGGGCTATCGAGCCTGGAGCCGAGCCCTGCTGGAGCGTCTGCCACTCCTCAACTGCTCCGACGATTTTGTTTTTGATAACCAGATGGTGGTGCAGGCGGTTTATTTCGGTTTTCGTATTGGCGAGATCTCCTGCCCGACCAAATATTTCGAAGAAGCTTCGTCGATAAATTTCCAGCGCAGTGTCACGTACGGATTCGGCGTGCTGCAAACCGCGATGAGCCTGCGGTTGAAACGTTGGGGCTTGGTCAAGCCTTTCTTTCTGGAGGACAAGCCACTCGACCGTCTGCCCAGCCGCAGTACGGCGCAGCCGGTCTCCCTCGGTTAGTACAGTTGTGTCCTGTTCATATGGACACATGTCAGGAACAGTTGCTTGAAAGCCTTTGACGCGGCAGCCTCTTCCCACGCCCAGACTGAACGGTGGTCGTATGCTTTTATGCGCGTTCCGCAGGGAGTGTACGCTCTGGCCCTGGTGGTGTCAGTTTCGTTGTGGTTCATCGCGATTCGCGCCCCGCTCTGGTTGGACGAGACTGTCTCCATATTCCTTATCACCGGCGGGTTTGCGGGCATCCTTGGCCGCCAGGTATGGCCAGACTCTCCCGCATACTCCTGCATTTTGTGGCTTTGGACGCAGGCTTTTGGCCGAGGGGAGGTCACACTCAGGCTACTCTCCGTGCTCCTCATGCTGCTGGCGGCCTATCTGCTGTACCTGGCGGCCCGCGCATTATTCAGCCAGGATGTTGCTCTTATCGCCGCCGTGGTCTTTTGCCTTCACCCGGTGATTGTCTTCGAAGCTATTGATATCCGGCCCTACGCCTTTGCAGCCCTTACCATCACGGCGACGATCCTGGTACTGGTACGGTTGCGAAACAGCAAATCAAACTGGTTGGCAGCGCTTTTCGGCTTTTCGGCCGCCTCGATCGTTTACCTGCAATTGCTGTTTGCCACTCTGTTGCCTGCACTGCTGATCTGCCTGGTTGCGGCAAAATGGCGTGACCGGAAGACCTTGTGGCGGCAGTTGCCGATTGCCCTAGGCGTGTTTGCGGCGGCTTCCGTACCAGTCATTCCCCGGCTTACCTACATGTTTCGGACGAGTGGGACGCATGTGTTCTCAGAAGCACCGAAGCTGGGACAGTTACTGTCTCTCCTCAGCCTGAAGGCTTTGGTGGTGGTTCTGTGTGCGGCTGTTCTGGTGGCAGGAAAGCGAAGACAGTTGGATCTGCGCCGGCGAGTGAACGATTGGCCACTCTTGCTGAGCGCTTCCCTTGCGCTAATCCCGGCACTTTCGTTGTTTGCCATCAGCGTCGGTACCTCCATCCATGTATTTGTGCCTCGCTATCGGTTGGGAGCGATCCCGGGGGTGGCGCTGTGCTGGGCTTATATCGTCAGCCGCATTGACTCGCGTGGCCTGCGGCGGCTGTTTTGTGTGGTGCTCGTTTTGGTCGCGGCCGT
>CAZZVD010000053.1:15603-24251 GCA_964657465.1 uncultured Acetobacteraceae bacterium
ACTCGCGTGGCCTGCGGCGGCTGTTTTGTGTGGTGCTCGTTTTGGTCGCGGCCGTCGTTCATTGGACATCTCCATCACTCAAGCGGCACCAATACTCCTGGAAGTACGCCATTGAATTTGCCGAGAAAAACGCAGGACCTGATAACGCGCCAGTGCTGATGTGCAGCGACCTGCCCGAGGCAGACCACATGCGCATGCCGTCGGGCCCGGCCATCGCAGAAAGCGGGATTTTGCCCCCTCTAAGCTACTACCAGCTCACGGTGCCGGTCACCCCGTTACCTCGCACACTCAATGCTGAAACTCGCCGCGCGGCGGCGCAATTTCTGCAACAGGAAGCCGAGCACCATCAGCGATTTCTGGCCATGGCCTTTGCGCAGTCCTATGAGACGTTGGACTGGCTTGCCACCTACGCAAAGGAAAGATACGCGGCGAAAGAGCTGGGGGAGTTCGAAGGAGTCAGGGTGGTTGAGTTCAGGCCACGGAGTTGATGCCAGGCCGTGTAGGAGGCAGTGGCCCGGCGTTCGAATGCCTCTCCGCGTCTTTGTGCGTTAATCCTCTGTGCACGTGGCCCGCGTTGCGTCTCGCAACCCCGCAATCTGTCGTGTAAACTCGGTCGCATGGATGGCAGAACCGCCGTGGCTACCGTTCAGGAAGACGCTACCCACCTCATACGGCGTGCCAGGCTTCGCCTGCTGCAGATGCACTACCAGAGCAGGGTTGGGCACATTGGCGGTAATCTGAGTGCGCTCGACCTTCTGATCAGTCTTTACCATTTCCGGCTTCAGCCGGGTGACAAGTTCCTCTTGTCAAAAGGACACTCCGCGGGTGCGCTGTATGTGACCCTCTGGAGCATGGGTTTGTTGAGCGACGAAGATCTTTGTAGCTTCCATGGCGAAGGTACCCGCCTCAGTGGCCATCCACCATTGCAGGGTATCCCTGAGGTGACCTTCGCGACTGGCAGTCTGGGGCATGGCCTAAGTCTTGCCGTGGGCCTTGCGCTGGGTAAGAGATTACGGGGCGAGAGCGGCCGTGTATTTTGCCTTACCTCTGATGGCGAATGGAATGAAGGTTCCTGTTGGGAAGCACTCATCTTTCTTTCTCACCACAAACTGGACAACCTAACCTTCCTCGTGGATTTGAACGGGATGCAGGGCTTCGGTTCCACCGCGGAGGTGGCCAACATTCACTCCCTGGCAAGCAAATTCAGTGCGTTCGGTGTCAAGACCGTGGAAATCGATGGGCATGATCTGGATAGCATCTGCGCCGCCCTTCACTTAAAGACCGGACCGCTCGCGATCGTCGCCAAAACCAGAAAAGGTTGCGGCGTATCTTTCATGGAAAATCAGATGGCCTGGCATTATCTGCCCATGAGCGAAGAGCAGTATCAGCAGGCAGTGCGAGAGGTGATGGAATGCGACAGGCCTTCTGCAATGCTCTAGTGCAGCAGGCCGCGCTGCCCGAATTCGTTTTCCTCACCGGGGATCTTGGTTTCAAAGCCCTCGAGCCGCTGCGAGACGTGATGGGACCGCGGTTCATCAACGCAGGTGTTGCCGAGCAAAACATGGTTTCGATTGCGGCTGGGTTGGCGCGCAGCGGAATGCGGCCATGGACATACAGCATCGCGCCTTTTCTGTACGCCCGTCCCTTTGAACAAATTCGAAACGATGTCTGCTTTCATGATTTGCCGGTTGTCCTGGTCGGCAACGGCGGCGGATACGGATATGGAGTGATGGGCAGCTCACATCACGCTCTGGAGGACTACGGTTGCCTGCTCACGCTACCGCACATGCGGGCATTCGTACCAGCTTTTGATTCAGATATCAGCAGCATGATCCCCGCGCTGATGCAAGCTGACGGACCCGTGTACCTGCGTATGGGCCTGTCAGAGGAACCGAAGGGCTGGTCGGCGCCACCGTATGCAGCGTGGCGAAAACTTCTGGATGGCAATGGAATGGTGCTGGCCGGCGTGGGCCCGCTAGTCGGCGGAATGCTCAGCGCTCTGCAGCAGTTGGACGAAGACATAAGACCGGAAGTCTGGCTTGTCACGGAGTTGCCAATTACAGAAGTTCCATCCTCGTTTTTGCAGAGTGTACGCCGCGCGCGTCGATTACTTGTAGTCGAAGAACATACGCTTCACGGCAGCTTCGGCCATATGCTGGCTCATTCGCTGGCGATGTGTGGCCAGTCTCTGGACCTCTTCATGCATAAACACGCGATGGGTTACGTCTCGGGTCTTTACGGATCACAAAAATTCCATCGCGCGGAGTGCGGCCTGGATGCAGCGTCGGTCGTGGCTGCGGTCTCTGTGCAATGAGCATTTCGCCCGTCGTGACGCCCAGAACAAGTGAAGTGAACGCAGCGAGCATTCGACAGCTGCAGGGCCCTATTCTGGTGCTGGGAGCAAGCGGCTTTATCGGCGCCAACCTTCTCCACATTCTGCTGGAGCAGCGAGAAGATGTGTATGGCACAGCCACGCGCCTGCCGGCCTGGCGGCTCGAGAGTCTGCCGCGCAAGCATGTGCTTGTGACCGATCTGCTGATCGATTCGAATCTCGACACTTTGTTAGCAGATGTGAAACCGCGAACCATCTTCGATTGCATCGCCTATGGCGCCTACTCGTTCGAGACAGACCGAGAGCTGATTTACCGAACCAATTTCAATCTCATCTCTCGTTTGTTGGGGCGGCTCGATGCGCGGAGTCTCTCCTGTTACGTGCATGCAGGCAGTTCTTCGGAGTACGGCGACAACTCTTCCGGACCCGTGGAGGATGCCCCGTGTGCTCCCAATAGTCACTACTCCGTCTCCAAAGTAGCGGCAGCAAGCCTGATCCACTACCTGGGAAAGAAGAAGGGTTTGCCATGCGCCAACCTGCGGTTGTATTCGGCATATGGTCCGCTTGAAGATTCCTCGCGGTTGATACCCAACATCGTGCTGCACGGTGCTTCTGGTGGCTACCCGGAGTTGGTCGATCCCCGCGTTTCCCGGGACTTCGTCTATGTGGACGATGTGGCTCAGGCTTTTGTCGATGTGGCACTCAAACTTCGCGAAGCAGACTACGGTGAGTCGTTCAACATCGGGACAGGACGCAAGACGACGATCGGCGATATCGTAGCAGTTTCGCAGCAGGTTTTTGAGATCCACGAGGATCCAGTCTTCAACATGCCGAGCCGGGAATGGGATTTGACCGACTGGTACGCCGATATCAGCAGGGTGCGTGAGCTATTTTCCTGGGCACCGAAGGTGAGCCTGGAGGAAGGGCTGCAGCGCACAGCAGCCTGGTATCGTTCGTTGCCAGACAAGGTGGCGTACCAGCAGTCTTCCAAGCGCTTCGGGCTGGATACCAAGCATAGTGTGTCTACGATTGTCGCCTGTTACAAAGACGGCCAGGCGATTCCCATCATGTATGAACGCCTGAAGAAAACCTTCGCGGATCTTAAAATTGAGCACGAGATTATTTTCGTTAACGACTGTAGTCCGGACGATTCTGAGGAAGTGATCCGCTCCATTTCTCGCAATGACCGGCGCGTTCTGGGCATTTCGCACTCTCGCAATTTCGGCTCTCAGGCAGCTTTTCGCAGTGGGATGGAGATCGCTACCAAGAATTCCTGCGTTCTTATGGATGGCGATCTGCAGGACCCCCCGGAATTGATTGCAGAGTTTGTGGCGAGATGGCGAGAAGGATCGGATGTTGTCTATGGCCGCCGGGTGAAGCGCGAAGCATCCGTGCTGATGCAGGTTGCCTACAAACTCTTCTATCGTGTCTTTGACAAATTCTCGTACATTAAGATCCCGCGCGACGCCGGTGATTTTGCGTTGGTGGATCGCAGAGTCATGGAGGCCATGCTCCGCTTTCCAGAGCGGGATTTATTTCTGCGCGGTGTGCGCGCGTACGCCGGGTTTCGCCAGGTGGGCGTTGACTACGTGCGGCCAGAGCGTATGTTTGGTCGCACTACGAATAGTCTTCTCAAAAACCTGGGGTGGGCGAAAAAAGGAATTCTCTCCTTTAGTTATGTTCCGCTGGATATCATGAGCAGTGCCGCTATTGTTTTATGCGTGATCTCTTGTCTCATGATCGTGGGGCAGTTCTTCGCCAAATTATTATTCCCCGCCGCGGCCCCCCGAGGGTTCGCCAGCTTGATTATTCTAGTTGTTTTCTTTGGATCACTGAACGTGCTCGCGATCAGCATAGCGGGTGAGTACATCGCGAAGATTTTCGAGGAAGTTAAGCAGCGGCCTCACTTCATCCGCCGGAGCATCATCCGCGACGGTGAGGTACGCCTGGCGGCGAAGGAAAGCTGATGAAGGGCATCGCTTCCACGAAGCCATATCCTGAGCAGTTGATGACCCCCTTTCGGCGCCGCATCAACATGGTCAACGTCAGCTCAGAAACCTGGCGGCCGCAGCTTTTTGCACCTAGTCGGGGAAGAGTGGCCATACTGCTGGCGAAGGTGCGAAGGTTTTTTGACGTTCAGGCTGGGTCGGCTTGGCGCGACCTGAGGCCAGTGCTTTCGTCTTTGCAAGGTCTTGTTCTCGACGTCGGCTGTGGTGCTCAACCTTTCCGCCCTTTACTGCACCAGCGAGCGCGTTACCTAGGCATCGACACCGACGCTGCCAAAGCGCATTTTGGCTATGAAATGCCGGATACAACCTACTTCTCTGGGGATGTTTGGCCCATCGCTGACCGGACCGTCGATGTTGTGCTCTGTACGGAAACACTGGAGCACGTTCTGGAGACACGTCAGTTCCTCGCCGAGGCTGCTCGCTGCCTGGTACCTGGAGGGATGCTGGTATTGACGGTTCCGTTCGCGGCCCGGTGGCACTTTATTCCGTATGATTATTGGCGGTTCACACCTTCCAGTCTCGATTATCTGTTAACGAGCGCAGGCTTCGTCAGCACCCGCGTTTACGCACGTGGTAATGCAGTGACCGTTGCTTGCTACAAGTTGATGACATTATTACTGCGGCTGCTCATGCCGCAAAATGAGTCGCGCGCGGCCGCACTGTTGTTGCGCACTATTGGGATATGCTTCCTGCCGTTATTCTTAATGCTTGCGTTTACCGCAAATGCTTCTCTACTCGGCGCCGGTGGCGACGACTGCTTGGGTTACACAATTTTTGCGGATCGGAGCCATTGAAGAGGCGCCCACATCCCTATGGATGAGGGTTTTACGTGAGCAATGGCAATCACATTGCTATTTAAAGACTACGGGTGTGGCTCTCAGGAGAGGTTAGATCTATGGCGTTCTTTAAACAAAGCCGCTTTCCTCGGCTTTGGTTGCTCATGCAAAACATGATAGGCGGACTGAAGTGCAAGCAGGAACTCGCGACATTGCACTACCAGGGAGAAAAGCGGGTACTCGAGATCGGCTGTTCCGTGGGAACTATCTCGAGTGCTTTTCGCGCGTTTCCTGACGTGGAATTTACAGGCATAGATATCGATCCCAAGGCAATTACGCTGGCGAAACACCGTTTCCGTGCGTATCCAAACTTTCGGTTCAGTGTCGATTCCTTGGAGGAACTGACTCGAAAGGGTAAACAGTTCGACTACATCATCTTCGCGGCGATGCTGCACCATGTGAGTGATGCAGAAGGCCTACTGTTACTCTCTCAAGCGGTGAAGTGCACTGCAAATGGCGGAAAACTGGTGATTTGCGAGCCCGAGGCGCTCAACGAATCAGATGGCTGGTTCTTACACTTTTTCTACTCGAAGTTTGAACAGGGCCAGTTCTTAAGGTTTAGAGATCATCTGGTTCGCTTAGTGAAAGGCGCAGGTATCGCACTCACTTCCATCGAGGACAAAATGATTACTCCTGCGCGTTTCAGCCGACCATATTCGGCACGCTTCAATTTGATCGTGGGCAAACCTGTGGTCTAGGCCTACATTCAACGAGAACGATTCCGGTGCTTCCGGCGGTCAGCTGATGCTTCTCTATCCGAAGCTTTTGCAGGGCTGAGAGAGAATTGATCGAGTAGGAACCAGCTGCACTGAGGAACACTCCGCAGCGGCTACAATTTGTTCGCTCGGTTCTCATTCGATCATGGGTTTTTTGTTTTTGAGACGATCGACAATTTGTCTGCAGAGGAGTTTAAAGATCCAGACGTCCGCAGGCGATGAAGGAGCGCTGATGGAGCCGAATCTCCAGATCCTGTACTCATATTGCCCTTATCTAATCAATCGCTGTACTTGACATATCCAGTCGAGGGTCAATCAGCTAGGAGCTTGTTATTTCTCTAAACGAAATTCCCCGAATTGAAATCCCGACGAGGCAAGACGGGACAGCCGGGAGCTTGCATAAATTGCCCCGGAAGGCGGTCTTTGGAGTTGTTTTCCTTTCGGCTTTCTACTTCCTTGACATTTTTTATAAGGCGAGTCAGAAGCGTTTTTGGTTTGACGAGCTGTGTACCTGGTATCTGTGTCAGATGCCCAGATTTCGGGATACGTGGGCAGCTGTGGCCCATGGAGCCGATTTCAACCCGCCGCTCTTCTATGTGTTGACGCGTGGCTCACAATGGCTTTTCGGCAATGGTGCGATCGCGACGAGGCTACCATCGACAGTCGGTGTCTGGCTATTTTGTGTTTGTCTCTTTTTGTTCGTGACGAGACGCGCTGGGCCTCTTCCGGGGTTTATCGCAGGTACCTTCCCCTTTTTTACGCTGGTTCAGTATTACGCATACGAAGCCAGAGCTCACGGTATCTCTCTTGGCTGGTGTGGGCTAGCCCTGGTCTGCTGGCAGCGACGGAGAGAAGACGAGAGCGGTCTTTGGTTAGTAGCCTTTGGTTTCAGCCTCCTTGGTGCATTACTGACGCATGTCTATGCAGTGTATTTGATCATTCCGTTCGCCCTTGTAGAGGTCGTTGAACTGTTTGGTAAGCGCCGCGTTGATTGGGGCATCGTCATAATGATGGCTGTCGTTTCTTCGGGTGTGGTGGCGTTGGTACTCGTTCCCCTCATTCGGGAATATCGGAACGCCGCGATGCCTACGACATTTTTTCCTGCTTCCCATGACATCTTCCAAAGATTTCTTGTCAATACGATCGGCCCGGCTACTCCAATTCTTTTAATGAGCCTCTTCTTCTCGACCTTGGATGGAGTGCGCGGGCAAGAAAGCGAACAGAAGAGTTTTGACCCGAAGCCGCCGGTCCCTGTTCGAGAGTTGGTGGTAGCTGTAGGTTTTGTTCTAGTCCCTTTAATAGGTTTGCTGGGTTGCAAGGTCAGTCATGGTCCTTTCATCGATAGATATTTCTTGTCGACAGTTGCGGGGTATGCAGTTTTTCTCGGTTTTGCCTGTTCGCGGTGGCGGTCCAGCGGCACTGTGAAGGCGTTCGCGGGCTTGATACTGCTGTTGATCGTGGTTGATTTTGGATCGGTATTTTATCTTGGGATAAAACAACGTATCGTGCTGTTTGAGCCGAGTTCTCACTCTAGGCTTACGACAACCCCGCAAGACCCAATGATGCTCTACGAATCATTGTCGCGCGACACTAGCGGTCTCGATATCTTAGTTTCTCCAGCCCTCGACTATCTTTATTTGTTTCACTACGCCCCGCCGGGCATCGCCTCGCGTCTTTACTTCGGGGCACCTGCAGGCGACGTTTGGCTCTCGTCCTACGAAAGATGGGCGAAGACAACGGGTTCAAACATGAAACTAGCGGAATACAAACCCTTTCTAGCAACGCATGACCGATTTTTGCTCTACGAGAGTGGAGGGGCTGCTACTGCCGATGCCAAACAAGCTATAGCAGCAGCAGGTTATCGCTTTACCACCGTTCGCACCGATGCTGTTGGCATCTTGTATTCCTTCTCCAGGTAAAGGTGGAGCTCACATACTGAAGCGCCGCGATACGCCTCTGAACCTGAATGGGTTTACTGAGAGACTCGAGACCGGACCGCCTGTTAGGCATCGCTTACCCGGCTGCCCCAGAGGTTCCCCCTTTTGCGGGTTCCCCGCAAAAGGGTACGTAATAAGCAAGTCAAGCGTGGCAACTGTTCGTTCGGGACGGTTGAAAGGTTCAGCTCGGATGCTCGGTGAGCTTCGCCGCAGTCCGGTTTACCCCCGCAGCGGCGCAGTTAAATATTGCTGGAAGGGGTACGGCACCGAGGCTGTAATGGCTCTCGCAGTTTACAATTCGACCCATAGCGTCAAAGCAGGAAGATCAGGAGTTCATGCAGAAACCGAAAAAGCTGGTGATCATCGGCGGCTGCGGCCACGTGGGTTTACCGTTGGGAATCGTTTTCGCTAATTGTGGGCTGGAAGTTGTGCTTCTTGACCGGGATCAGGCAAAGATCGATACCGTCAACGCGGGCCAAATGCCATTCATGGAAACGAATGCGCTCGAGCAACTAGGGCGTGTCGTGGGTAAGAAGCTGCGTGCCACCGCAGATCCTGCTTGCCTGGGCAATGCGGATTGTGCCATTGCCGTGCTGGGGACACCGGTGGATGAGCACCTCAATCCAACCGTGACGGATCTCTATAAAAGCATAGATGATGTCATCGCCCGAATGCCCGAGGATGCTCTACTGGTGCTGCGCAGCACTGTTTACCCGGGCGTGACGAAGCTGGTGTACGAACGCCTTCAGGCCTCTGGCCGCAAGATTCACCTTTCGTTCTGCCCGGAACGCATTGCCGAGGGCAAGGCGATGGAAGAG
>CAZZVD010000054.1:0-23834 GCA_964657465.1 uncultured Acetobacteraceae bacterium
CGCTGCAGTACTCCTCTATGTGCCGATGCGGAGTTTTTCGGCAGCCTGCTAGCCCGGATTTCTCACCACGACTTTCGGAGACAACCACAATGCCCTACTCCCTGGACGGGTGCCCCATGTTCGCCGTATCCGGCGTACGTGGGTTGAAGATGACGTTTTTTCCGACGTTTTTAGCAAGTAGAGTGAGAACGTTTGAAGGGCTTTGCCCGTCGTATTCAGCCCATGTACGCCGGATTCGGCGAACATGGTGCGGATACCGCAAATGAAGGTAACTGACCTGGCGGACTCGGGACCCGCAATGGGGCACCCGTCCAGGGATTACGGCATTGTGGTCGGAAGCTGAGGGTTGTGGTGAGAAATCCGGGCTGAAAGTAACCCTGCTGTTAGCGACGCCGCTTATATACGCTTATATATATGTAAGGTGACCTGCGGGTGTACCGCAGGGCCTGCCAGCGGGTCATCCGGTGACCAAAGCAGGCCTGGTGCAAGGCTTGCGGCGCCCTTGGTATGCTGGCGATCTTATGATCGTGTCGATTCGCCAGGCCGTTCCCGCCGATATCCCGGTAATTCAGACGCTCATTGGTGCGTCCGTCCGGGTATTGCAGGCGAACGACTATACGCCGCTGCAACGGGAACTCGCTTTGCAATTGGTATTTGGCGTGGACACCCAGTTGATCGCGGACGGTACGTACCTGGTCGCCGAGACGCTAATCGGGGATGAGCTGGTGGTCGCTGGGTGCGGCGGCTGGAGCAAACGCAAAACACTCTTTGGTAGCGATCACTGCGCTGGAAGGGAAGACGCTTTGCTCGATCCCGAGCGGGATCCGGCGAAGATACGAGCCTTATTTGTCCATCCGGACTGGGCGCGTTGCGGGGTAGCAACCCGGCTACTCGAGGCTTGTGAAATGGCTGCGTTCGCCGCCGGGTTCCGGTCCCTGGAGATGGGTGCCACGCTCACCGGCGTGGGCCTCTACCACGCCCGTGGCTATGTGGAAGGTGAGCACCGGGAAGTTCCTCTTAGTGCGGGCGTTTCGCTTTCCATCGTTCATATGACGAAACAACTTCGTTCTGAGAGCAGTTAGTCGCTGGGCCTGCATCGCTAACCAATAACCAGGTCTGGACGTCCCCTTTTCGTAACGGTGGTACCGTTCGGGTTCCGCTGGTACTGTTCCGCCCTCTGGCCTGGTTACACAAATCGCATAAATCTTTGATAGACGCGAATACCTGCACAAAGTAAAGAACTTAGCTAGCCTTCTAAAAGCTGAATAAGTTTAAGAAAACCGTGCTTCGATGTGTTGTCCGGTGTGTCCATTTCACCACTTGCTGCGTACTAAGCTGAAATCTGCAGAACCGCTTAGGTATTTCCTTTTATTAGCTTGACAACTCTGTAGCCAGCCAATTCTTATACGTCGATCCCAAAAACGCTCGACGTGCTACGCCGAGCATAAGTTTCACCATTGTTTTGTTTTGGAGAGGTATTTCAGTGACCCTACGAAAACTCACGCATTTCTTCGCCTTACTGTGCCTGGTTGCGGTCTCCGCGAACCCGTTGTTGGCGCAAGGCGTGTTTGGAACCATTACAGGCGTGATCTCAGATGCAACCGGGGCCGTCGTACCGAATGCAAAAATTACCCTAAAAGATGCTGTTTCGGGCACCGATCGCAGTAGCGTTAGCAACGGCGACGGTTACTACACATTTGCCTCGGTCCCGGTCGGCACTTACAACCTGTTGGTTTCCGGCGCAGGTTTCAGAGATTACAAGGCGGAAGGTATCAGCCTGACGGGCGGATCGCAGATCAACGTCAACGTTGCGTTGAGCGTCGGTACCGCGGACCAGACGGTATCCGTAGACGCTCAGAATATCGCGTTGGCCACGACTGACTCGGGTGAGCGGTCGTTTGCGCTCTCGACGAAAGAGCTTGAGAACTTCACCCAGGTAGGCAGCAATGCTGCTGAGTACATCAAGATCGTCCCTGGCTTTGGTGTTTCGAACGGTACCCATAACAAAGCCAACTACAGTGGTCAGACGGTCGGTATTAACGGCAACGGCGACTCTGGAAGCCAAAGCCCGCTAAATGCTTCGTCTTCCTACGACGGCTTGCCCGTCAATTCGCTGGATATCGTGGCCGATGGCGCGCACGTTTCTGATCCTGGTTGCAACTGCGATACGCCGGTAAACCCCAACTCGGACTTTCTGCAGGAATTTAAAGTCTTGACCTCGAACTTCAGCGCGGAAGACCAGAAGGGGCCCATTGTTATCACTTCGGTCACCAAGGCCGGTGGATCTACGTTCCACGGCAGCGCATTCTTCTCTGCTCGCAACCACGTGTTGAACTCCAACGATTGGTTGAACAACAACAGCAACGTCAAGCAGCCGGCGAACTCGTACTACTATCCTGGCGCCACGATTGGCGGCCCTATCGTTGTTCCAGGCACCAGCTTCAACAAGAACCGTGACAAGCTGTTCTTCTTTGCCGGCTTCGAATACTACAAGCAGACACTGGATACGGGTTTGCTGCGCGCCACGGTACCAACGGCGAGCGAATTGGCTGGCGATTTCTCGCCCGGCTCGATTGCCGGTGAGGGTGCGAAGACGGCATCTGGTAAGGCACCAGGTCAGCTGACCAGTGCAGCGGTCGCGAAGTTTGGCGGCACCACGCAACTGAGCCCCTGCACGGGCGTTCCGAATGGAAGCTGCCTCGACCCCAACATGCTTGCGCTGGCCAACTTGTATCCCAAGGCAAACGCAGACCCTAACGCGACGGGTGGCTACAACTACACGCAATCTGAGATCTTCGCGCAGGACAATCGCCAGTTCACCGTACGCGGTGACTACAGCATCAGCGACGCGACCAAGATTTTCGTGCGCTACAACTATCAGCGCGAAACGCAGCTGTTTCCTGTCGGCTTGTGGTGGAGAAATGGAGACCAGGTACCGTACCCGACTGCAGTGGAAGGTAAGAACAAGTCGGACGCCTACTCTGGATCGATTACTCACGTGTTCAGCCCGACCATGACCAACGAGACCGTCGTAGCCTATACCTTCGTAGGGTTCCCCAACGTTTTCGCAGATCCCAAGAAGGTAGATCGTGCTGCCGTCGGCTATGGGAACAAGGGTCTCTTCAATAACGGCGTCGCACAGATTCCTTCATTCGGTCAGTTTGGACCAAGCGAAGCGGCTTTGGTCTTTAACCCAGGTGGGTTTGAGGCAGGTGGCGCCTCGCAGGGTCTTTATGCCAATAAGTGGCTGCCCAGTATAAGCGACACGCTCACCCGCGTGATCAAGGACCATACAGTAAAGGTTGGCTTCTTTTACGAATGGATTCGTAATTCGCAGCCCGCCAACAACAACACGAATGGTGAGCTGCAGGTTTCGGCCGGCAACTCGTTCAGCTACGGTAACGAATACGCCGATCTGTTAACGGGTAACCTCTCGAACTACACCGAAACTAACAAAAACCGCATCAATGACATTCACTACGGCACGTACGAATTTTTCGCCCAGGATTCGTGGAAGGTAAGCAAGAAGCTCACCCTGGAATACGGTGTTCGCTTTAGCCACTTTGATCCCTGGATCGATGCCCTCGGCTTCGGCTACTCCATCTTCGACACGACCAAGTTCGCTCCCGGTTGCGCTTCATCGCCCACCTTCTGCGGATTTGAGTGGCATGCCAAGGACAGTTCAGTTCCTGTGGGCGGTTTCCCAGCCCGCACCCTGTTTTACCAACCACGTTTAGGCGCTGCGTACGACGTCTCAGGTCGAGGCACCACGGTGGTCCGCGGCGGATGGGGCCGGTTCTACTATCACTCCGGGCAATTCACGAGCGGCTTGGATGCGTCGGCCGGAGTTGCGACTGCCACCTTGTCGCCCACAAACTGGGTCGGTTCAGCTGGTTGCCCAACGAACGGTCCCAGCGGTTCCGCACTGTTCACCGCTTATCTTTCCTGCTTGAATGTCTCTGCATCGCCGGCATCCCCGGCAGCAGTCGACAAGGGTGACGACAAGCAGCCGTTCACCGATGGCTACAGCGTGAACGTTGACCAGCAAACTCCCTGGTCCGGCCTGTTTGAACTCTCCTACGTGGGCAACCGCAGCAAAGACCTGCAAAACACGCAGGGTGGAGCAGGCAGCAACCTCAACCTGGTTCCTGCTGGTTCCATGTTCACTGCGACCAACCCAGGGTCCGCCAACGCAAACAGCTACCGCCCGTTACAGGGCTATGGCGACATCAACGTGGCAACCAACAACGTTTACCAGAACTACAACGCCATGCAGGTAAGCTGGGCACGGCATGCCGGCAAATACGTGATCCAGAGCAACTACACGTTCCAAAAGGCAATGGGCATCATTTCACCGACGATCAACCCATTCAACCTCAAATCGAACTATGGTCCGCTGGGTTCCAATCGTACCCACCTGTTCAACGTGGCTTACTCAATTGACTTCGGTACGCTGGTTCACTCCAACGCCCTGGTCAACGGAGTGGCAAACGGATGGCAGCTCTCGGGCGTTACGCAGCTTGAAAGCGGAGCCAACCTCACCTACCAGGGCTTGGGCGGCGGTGGCAGCCAAAACTCCATCAATGGTAATTTCAACGCAACCTATACCTGCGCTGTGACTGCTGCAGAAAAGGCTGCGGGCGTATCGTGCCCGCAGTCGGCCGCAATCATCCCCGGATCGATCAGTCTGGCGAATCCGCATGGCATTGCGATCAACAACCAGTCAATCCTCGGGACCAGTTCCCAGGCGTTGAACCCGATGGTCACTTGCGACATCCGCGGACATGTTCTGCCTCACCAGTTCGTGAACGGAAACTGCCTGCAGCCCAACCTTACACCTGGGGTGAACGGTCCAACCCTGTTGCCAGCAGCCTACGGTCCGGCATTCTTCGATTCCGACTTGTCGGTCTTTAAGAACTTCCAGATCAAGGAGGGGATGAAGCTTCAGCTTCGTGCCCAGGCATACAACTTCCTCAATCACCCACTGTGGTCGTTCCCGGTCGGTAGCAACCTGACACTGCAGTACGTGCAGGATCCGCTCAGCCAGGTGATCACTCAATCCAACACCAGCTTTGGTCAGACGACACAGAAGGAAGGCTCCCGAATTGTTGAATTCGGAGCGAAGTTCTACTTCTAAGTCGACGACGTAAAGGAACCACGTAATAAAACAGAATGGCTTCAGAGGTACCTCCCCACTGAGTAAAATCATTGGGAGGTCTTCTGAAGCCATTTTCGTTCCCTTATTTCTTTTCGCTGCCGTGAGCGCCCCGGCACAAACAAGTCCGCAGGAGCTGGTGCAAGATGCTATGCAAAAGCAGCAGGCCGGCGACCTGGCCGGTGCTGTTACCGAATACCGCGAATTTCTCAGATTGCACCCGGAAGCTACCGCCATTCACTCCAACCTGGGTGCAGCGCTGGCTGGCCTTGGCCGTTACCAGGAAGCGCTTCCTGAATACAAGATAGCTTTAAAGCAATCTCCTAAGCTGGTCGGCGCGCGGCTTAACCTGGCGCTGGCTTATTACAAGACGGGCCAGATCGATGAAGCGACGACGCAATTGGAAAAGGTGTACGCGGAAAACCCCGGCAATCACCAGGCGGTTCTCCTGCTGGCCGATTGTTATTTGCGCATGGGCCGCGAAGAGGACATCATTCGCATCCTGCTGCCGGAAGAGCAGAAATATCCCGATGACCTTGCGGTGGCTTACCTGCTGGGCACCGCTCTGATTCGGCAGAAGCGGGTGGAGGAAGGCCAGGTGCTGGTGGACCGCATCCTGCGAAACGGTGATTCGGCTGAGGCACACCTGATGTTGGGAACCGCCAAAATGAACGTTCAGGATTTTGCCGGTGCCCGGGATGAGTTTGCCAAGGCTGTCGCCCTCAATCCCAATCTCCCCGAAGTG
This sequence comes from uncultured Acetobacteraceae bacterium, assembly GCA_964657465.1. Classification (GTDB taxonomy): domain Bacteria; phylum Acidobacteriota; class Terriglobia; order Terriglobales; family Acidobacteriaceae; genus PALSA-350. Next base: position 5,901 of record CAZZVD010000054.1, read on the forward strand.
CACGTGTTGTATGCCAAGGCGCTTGTATTTACGGGCGACTCTGATTTGTCTGCAAAGGAATATCAGACCGAGCTGAAAGTGGATCCTTACAACTTCGATGCCAATCTCCAGTTAGGGGCCACCGCGCGACAGGAGCAGCAATTTGATGAGGCGGCCAAATTCTTTGCGCGCGCTCTTGAAACGCGGCCCGGCGATCCGGGCGTCCGGTATCAGCAGGCACTCATCGCCATCGATAAAGGGGAGATCGACGAGGCGCGGCAAATACTGGAAGATCTGATCAAAGAGTCTCCACAATTCACCGAGGCGCACGTCTCCTTATCGCTGGTGTATTACAAGCTGAAGCGAGTGGAAGATAGCAAACGAGAACGCGAGATCGTTTTGAAGCTGACCGCAGCGGCGCAGGCCAGGGAGCCAGGCGCTAAGTTAAAGTGATCAACGCACGCACTAACCCGGCCCCTCGCAATCGCTTGCAAGGGCGAGCATCCCGGCCACACTGGCCTCGTGCAACGCGTAATGACCCTGACCTCACTGCCACTTTTCGGGTTTCTTCCGTGCCGGAAAGTCTGATCATATGTGGTCTCGCGCGGCAGAGCCTTTGGCTGATAATGCTTTGCTTGCTCATTTCGCCTGTAACGAGCGGGCAAACGGCAGCCAAAGCTCCGGCTGCATGCGCGCGCTGTCATGTAGAAGCGCTGAGCCAGCCCTCCACCTACATGGCGCAGGCACTCGAACAGGTGGAGAACAGCAAGGTCCTGACTGAGCACCCTCTACTGACGACGACCCTGGGCCAGTTCTCCTACCGCATCGAGCGTAAGGGCAGCCAGAGTGAATACACGGTTTCCGATGGTACAACGACGGTTACAGTGCCCATTCGCTGGACCATGGGCGCCAGCTCGGCTTTGGGACAGACCTACATCCTGGAAAAGGACGGTGAGCTTTACGAGAGCCGGGTCAGCTGGTTTCGCGAGTTGAACAGCCTGGGGCCGACCATGGGTGCGGTGGGGTTGCCCCAGGATATCCACCAGGCGACCGGACGGCTGATGACTGGCGATGACAAGCGCCGCTGCTTCGGCTGCCATGCGACCGATGCTGTCCACGGTAAGCAGTTGACCGTGGAGACGCTCACGCCCGGCGTGCAATGTGCGCACTGCCATGTGGGGACGCAGGAACATCTTACAGCGATGCAACTTACGCCTCCGCGCCCGGTGCCGCCGGAGCTGAAGAAGCTGGTGGGCATGTCTGCCGAGCAGTCGGCCAACTTCTGTGGACAGTGCCACCGCACTTGGGCCGAGATCGCGTCGCAGCCAAATCCGAGCATTGCGAACGTTCGTTTCCAGCCTTACCGGCTTACCAGCAGCAAGTGCTTCGATCCGGATGACGCGCGCATCAGCTGCCTTGCCTGCCACAACCCGCATCGTGACTTCGCTAACCCGAAAACGGTAAGTTTCGACAAGCAATGTTTGTCATGCCATGCCGGTGGCAAAACCGCCACGCCCAAGGCGGGCGCGAAGGCTTGCCCGGTGTCTAAAGAAAAATGCGTCTCCTGCCACATGCCGCAGATCGACTTGCCCGGCGCCCACTATAAATTTACCGATCACCGGATCCGGATTGTGAAACCCAATGAACCGGATCCGGGGTGACCTTCGTGTGTTCGACAAAACGCTGTGCGCGCAGTGAGTTTTGCGGCACTCGCCGGGGTTGGGCGGCGGGAAACCTTCGTTCCAGCGATAAGATATAGGGCAATGACTCTTTCCAGACGGGGATTGCTACGGCTCGGCGCGATGGCCAGTGCCGCGAACGCTCTTCGCCTGCCATTGCAGGCCGCACCTTCCCCCGCAGCGCCATTGTTCACTGAGATCCCCGCCGCCGTCTCTGGCATCACCTGGGTGCATGAGAACGCCATGTCCCCTCAACGGTACCTGCCAGAAGCGCTGGGGCCGGGTTGTGCGTTTCTTGATTACGACAACGATGGCTGGATGGATATCTTCCTGGTGAACAGCGGCCCCAGCGATTTCTACAAACCCGTGAAGCCGCTGCGCAATGCTCTCTACAAGAACAATCGCGACGGCACGTTTACCGATGTTACGGAAAAGGCCGGGGTCACGGGAGCGTACTTCGGCATGGGTGTGGCGGTCGGGGACTACGACAACGACGGTTGGCCGGATATGCTGGTCACCGCCTATGGCCAATGCATGCTCTACAAGAACAACCATGACGGAACGTTTACGGATGTAACGGCGAAAGCAGGGGTGACGACACCGGGTATTACGACCAGCGCGGTTTGGTTCGACTACGACAACGACGGCAAACTCGACTTATTCATTTGTAGCTTCGTGCAGTACGACAGCATCAAGAAATTGCAGTGTGGCAACAACGCGATTGGCCGCAATTACTATTGCGTACCCCGGGTGTTCAATCCCTCGGCGAGTTTTCTCTACCACAACAACGGCGACGGCACCTTCACTGAGGTCAGCAAGGGTACCGCGATCGCGTCGGCCCTGGGTAAGGGCCTGGGCGTGGTAGCCACCGATATCAACAACGACGGTTACATGGACCTGTTTGTGGCCAACGACACGGTGCAAAATTTCCTGTTTGTGAACCGGGGACCCGGCGCCAACGGTAAATGGAAATGGGATGAGCTCGCCCTGCAGGCCGGGGTGGGGTTTAGTGAAAGCGGACGGCCGCGTTCCGGCATGGGCGTGGATGCAGTCGATCTGCATGGCAGCGGCTACCAGGATCTCTTTGTGTCAAATGTCGATCACGAGAACTACTCGGTCTATATCAACAACAAAGATGAGTCGTTCTCTGATGCGGCGCAGATTGAAGGCGTGGCGCACAGTACACGGCTGATGAGTGGCTGGGGATTGAAGTATTTCGATTATGACAACGATGGGCTGATCGATCTGATCCTGGCGAATGGTCACCCGGATGACATGATCGACTCCTACTCCATGCAGGTGAAGTACAAAGAGCCGCTTTTGCTGTATCACCAGAATGCCGACCGCAAATTGCACGATGTGAGCGCTGAGGCGGGACCGGCATTCCATGAGGATTGGGCTGCGCGCGGGCTGGCGGTCGGTGACTATGACAATGATGGAGCCGTCGATGTGATCATCGGCGTGAACGGCGGTGCGCCGGTCCTGCTAAAGAACACGGCTGCCAACGGGAACAATTGGTTGGGGCTCAAGCTCGAGGGAGTCACCTGCAATCGCGACGCGATCGGTGCGCGCATGGTGTGGAAGGCGGGAGGCGCGACTCGCGAGCGGCTCAAGAACAACGGCGGCAGTTATTTGTCTTCGCACGATCCGCGGGAAGTGCTCGGTATCGGCAAAGCAACGCAAATCGATTCGTTGGAAATACATTGGCCTGCGCCGAGCAAGCATATAGAGAAGCTGACCAATGTTGCTCCCAATCGCTACCTTCACATCGTGGAAGGCAAGGGAGTCGTCTGATCCGCGTTGTCGCTATGGCCGGGCTGCTGGCCGCGAGTGCCATTGCGGAGAGACCGGTACAGTCGATTCCGCAGTGCGTGGGCGTCACTCTCTCCGCAAGCTACCTTGCGGCGGTGGGTTCCGAGCAGGTTCCCGGATTTCGTTTCACTCTTGCCAACCACACAAACCACGAAATCAAGCTGGCAGAACCAGTGCCTTCGAGTTCGCATTGGTATGCCCGCACCCACGGCCGTTGGCTCTGGCGCGCTTCGAATGGAGCTGGTGGTGGCCTGGTGAATGCGAGCAACGAGCGCGGTCGACTGGTGGTCTACCCTGCAAAGCCTGGCTCTGGCGAGCCGGCCATCCTGGTCGTGCCGCCGCGTCAATCACGTACCTGGATGTCGAGCCAGCAGCAGAACCCGGTGCTGGCCTACCAGCCGGGGTGCACGCTGTGTTCTTATCCGGGCGAGCGAGAGTACCAGGTGATCTTCGGCTACGCCTACCAAAGCGGCGCCTTGCCGGGTTTGTTGCCGTGCGGATTGCGCTCGCAGCCTGTGCCGATGCCGCCGAAATCCTAGCTAGTCCGCAGTTTTCACCGCCCACTCAGGCTAGCGAGATCTCTCTTTCTAACGAATGACGGGTGCCCCACATCTCGCTCGTTTTTGGCGAGATGTGGGCTTCCACCGCTATCCACCGGCCACGCTTTCCTGGCAACGGGTCTTCAATGAGGGTCTTGCCCCTTCCACACTCAGGGGCCGAGTTTCGTGGAATCCCACATCTCGCCAAAAACCAGCGAGATGTGGGGCACCCATCATTGGTTACGGAACAGGCCGTGAGAAATCCTAGCTAGAACCCCAAAATCCTCGACAAATGCTCGCGGTGAGGCGAACTTCGCCACAGCATTCCGCGTCTGTGTATGCGTGTCGTCATCCTCCGCGCCGGGAGCCGTAGCGCAACCAAGCCTCTCGATGCGGGTTCTTATCACTGTGGTAAGCAATGCAGGAGCAACTTCTATGAAAAAACAATGGAATCGGATTGCGCTCAGTGGCCTGTTGGCCACAGGGCTGACGCTTTGTAGCGGCGCTGCCTTCGCCCAGCAGGACAGTACTGCGCCCGCGCCTGACACTTCCGCACAACAGCCGGGGACTGGTGCTGGCGGCGGGATGGGTCATATGGGCCGCATGGGGCAGATGACCCCAGATGAGCAGCTTGCGCGTATGACCAAGCGCTATAACCTTTCCGCGGATCAGCAGACGCAGATTAAACCGATCATTGCTGACCAGCAGCAAAAGATGCAGGCGCTGCGTGCTGACAGCTCGATGTCGCGCGAAGACAGAATGACCAAAATGAAGGTGATGCGGGAGGATGCGAGCACGAAGATCTCCGCCATCCTGAATGACACCCAAAAACAGCAGTTCGCGCAGGATCAACAGAGAATGCAGGAACACATGCAGGAGCGGATGCACAGTGGCGATGGCGGCGCCCCGCAGCAGTAAGCCCTTTCGCCGGCAAAGCTCGCCCTGGGCTTTGCCGGCGAAAGCTCACGCCAGCAGATCGAGTACTGGTGTCCATTCTCTGCTCTGGGATTGAGCTACACCTTTATAGGTAAGTTCGCCGGCGTAGGTATTCACTCCCTCGCACATGCCCGGGTCTGCTTTGATAGCCGCGGCCGCGCCATGCTGTGCCAGTCGCAGCACATAGGGGAAAGTGGCGTTGGTGAGTGCCAGGGTCGAGGTGTTGGGTACGGCGGCCGGCATGTTGGTCACGCAGTAGTGGACCACTCCGTCGACCAGGTATGACGGATCGCTGTGGGTCGTTGGCCTGGCGGTCTCGATGCAGCCGCCCTGGTCGATAGCGACGTCCACCACCACTGCGCCCTTTTTCATGCGGGCTATCATTTCGCGAGTCACAATGCGGGGTGCGGCGGCGCCTGGTATCAGCACACCACCGATCACCAGGTCCGCCCCCTGCACGGCCCGGGCTACGTTGTAGGAGTTGGAAGCCAGGGTATAGACGCGGCCGTTGAAGATGTCGTCCAGTTCCCGCAGGCGGTTCAGATTGAGATCCACGATGGTGACGTTTGCGCCCATGCCGAGTGCGATTTTGGCAGCGTTGGTGCCGACGATGCCGCCGCCCAGGATGCACACGGTGGCCGGGGGCACACCGGGAACGCCGCCCAGCAGGACGCCACGGCCGCCTTTTTCCTTTTCCAGGTAGGTGGCGCCCACCTGCACGGACATTCTGCCGGCGACTTCTGACATGGGTGTGAGCAGTGGGAGGGTTCCCGCGCGATCGCGAATAGTTTCGTAGGCGATGCCGGTGACTTTGCTGGCCAGCAACTTGTCCGTTAAGGCCGGGAGTGGTGCGAGGTGGAGATAGGTGAACAGCACCAGGCCAGGCCGGAAAAAGGCGTACTCCTTTTCCACCGGTTCTTTCACTTTCACGACCATGTCGGCGTGGCCCCAGACGTTGTAGGCGGCGCCCACGATCTCCGCGCCGGCTGCCTGGTACTCGTCATCTGTAAAGGCGGAGAGTTCGCCGGCATGCGTTTCGACCAGGACCGTGTGGCTGGCGTCGACCAGCGCTTTGACCCCGGCGGGGGTGATGCCTACGCGGGATTCGTGATCTTTCACTTCCTTGGGAACGCCGATGATCATTTGCAACATTGCCTCAAGGGAATGCTAGCAAAAGCAGCCGGCGGGCGCTGTCCGATTTGCCGTCGCAAGCCATGCGCGGCTGCACTCAGGAGCAATCGCCCCCACCCTTGTCATCCCGACCGAAGCGCAGCGCAGTGGAGGGACCTGCAGTCCACCTACTCGCCAGTGTCGATCTGCGCACGCTGCAGGCGGTCGGAATAATCCACGTAAACCGCTTTCCAGGTGGTGTAGAAATCCAGAGCGCCGGTGCCGCCTTCGCGATGTCCGTTGCCGGTTTGCTTCACTCCGCCGAAAGGCAGGTGTACTTCGGCGCCGATCGTGGGCGCGTTGATATACGTGATCCCCGCTTCCAGGTCGCGCATTGCTTTATACGCTAGGTTCACATTCCTGGAATACAGCGCCGTCGAAAGTCCGTACTCAATGCCGTTGGCAATCGTAATCGCCTGCTCAAAACCGTCACATTCAATCACACTCACTACTGGGCCAAACACCTCTTCGCGCGCGATGCGCATCGTGGGCGCCACGCCACCAAACACCGTGGGCGTGTAGAAGAAACCTTTGTCCAGGCCAGCGCCCGCCGCACGCTTGCCGCCAGTGAGCAGTTGCGCGCCTTCCTTCTGCGCGACCGCGGTATATCGCTCAGAAGTATCAATCTGCTGCTGATTGATCTGCGGGCCCATCTCCACCTGAGCATCCAGCCCGTCCCCCACGCGCAATGACTGCGCGCGCTCCACCAGCCTGCGGGTGAATTCCCCAGCAATGCTTTTCTGCACGATGATGCGGCTGGTGGCCGTGCAACGCTGCCCGGTCGTACCGAAAGCGCCCCATACTGCGCCATCAAGCGCCAGGTCGAGATTGGCGTCTTCAAGCACAATCATGGCGTTCTTTCCACCCATCTCGAGCGAACACGGCTTGAACAGACCCGCAGCGGTTTGCCCCACGACGCGGCCCACTTCGCTCGAGCCGGTGAACGAAATCGCATTCACTTCAGGATGCGTGACCAGCGGCGCACCCGCATCCGGACCAAAGCCAGTAACGATATTCACCACGCCCTCGGGCAGCCCGGCTTCGAGTAGCAACTCCACCAGGTGGTAAGTCGAAAGCGGTGTATCTTCGGCCGGCTTGATTACGCAGGTGTTGCCGCACACCAGCGCAGGGAAGAGCTTCCATGACGGAATGGCCATGGGGAAATTCCAGGGCGCGATCATGCCGCATACCCCTACCGGCATGCGCACGGACATGGCAAACTTGTCGCGCAACTCTGACGGCGTGGTCTGGCCAAAAAGCCGGCGGCCCTCGCCAGCCATATAGAAGGCCGTGTCCGCAGCCTCTTGCACGTCGCCGCGCGTCTCGCTAAGTACCTTGCCCATCTCGCGCGTCATGTCGCGCGCCAGCTTCTCTTTGTCTCTCAATAACAGCTCGCCGGTGCGATAGAGTAACTCACCCCGCTTGGGCGCCGGCACCAGGCGCCAGCTCTTGTAGGCAGCACGCGCGGCGCGCACGGCTCGATCGACATCGGCAGCGCCAGACGCCTGAAACTCGCCCACCACATCGTCCACGTTGGCCGGGTTGCGATTCAGAAATGTCTTGCCGGTGGCGGCGGTTACCCACTGTCCGCCAATGAGATTTCCGTAAGTCTTCGTCGCCATTCTGCATTTCCCTTCGTTAAAGTACCGAGGATAACTCATGCCCACACTGAGCGTGGCGCGTGCCACCCGGCGACGAGAAATGCCGCCATATGCCCTAAAAGTGGTGGTCACGACTCAAAAGAGTAGCGATGCAGGAAAGCAACCATGGCCGTACAATGAAACCGGGTCGACAGGAAAAGTCCGGCATTCAATGTCATCAAACGGTTTCCATTCGCGTTCCTCACGCACGCACGGTGTGCGTTCGCTGTTCAGCATCTTCTCGAGCGATCTGGCAATCGATTTAGGTACCGCGAACACACTCGTGTATGCGCGCGGCAAAGGCATCGTCGTCAACGAGCCTTCAATCGTTGCTATTAATAAGAATACGGGTGAGGTCGAAGCAGTCGGCAAGGAAGCCAAGGAGATGCTTGGCCGTACGCCGGGCAATATCGTGGCTATCAAGCCCATGAAGGACGGCGTGATCGCCGACTTCAAAATCACCGAAAAGATGTTGAACTACTTCATCCAGAAGGCACATAACCGCAAGATGCTGGTGCATCCGCGGATTGTGATCGGCGTTCCGTCTGAGATCACCCAGGTGGAAAAGCGGGCGGTGGAAGATTCCGCCTATCGTGCGAAGGCGAGTGAAGTGTTCCTGGTGGAGCAGGCCATGGTGGCGGCGATCGGCGCCGGCTTGCCGATCACCGAACCGAGCGGCAACATGGTCGTCGATATTGGCGGCGGCACCACCGACATCGCAGTCATCTCCCTTTCAGGGATCGTCTACTCGCGTTCCGTCCGCATGGCCGGCAACCAGATGGACGAAGCGATCATGAATTACCTTAAGCGGAAGTACAACCTGCTGATTGGGGAGCGGACCGCGGAGCAGATTAAGATCGATATAGGTTCGGCCTACCCGCTGGACAAGCCGCTCACGATGGAGATCAAGGGGCGCAACCTGATCGAAGGTGTGCCGAAGACCATCACCATTGATGATGGAGAGATTCGTGAAGCGCTCACCGAGTGCATTTCGACCATCCTGAATGCCATCCGCGTGGCGCTCGAACGCACCCCGCCCGAGCTCAGCGCCGACATCAGCGATCGCGGTATCGTGCTGACCGGTGGCGGTGCGCTGATCAAGAACCTTGACAAGCGCATTCGCGAGGAAACGGGCCTGCCGGTTTCGATTGCAGACGATCCTTTGGCCAGCGTCGTGCTGGGCACGGGCAAAATGCTGAGCGACTTTCGCCTGCTGCGCAAAATCAAGATCGACTAGAGCTGGTCAACCAGACGTGCGCCTGCAAGTGTTTGCTGATCGAAGAACGGGGCCCCGCAGCCTGGCACATGGTACCGGAATGGGTGTGTCTTGAGCCGCTATAAAAACATCCTGTTTCTGGTGGCGGTTCTGGTGATCCAGATCATCGGACTTGCCTCGCAGGTGCGTCGTCCCACGCCCACTGGATCGGATGCTGCCCCGGTTCGACTGATTCGGTACTGGGCCATCAGCCTGGTGGCTCCTCCTGAAAAAGTGGTGCATGGCAGCGGATCGGGATTACGCCACTTCTGGTCAAACTATCTTGATCTGCGACACGTACGGGAGCAGAACCAGGATTTAAAGGAACAGGTCGGGCGCCTGCAATTGGAGCAGGCGAGCCTGCTTGAAGATGCCCGGCAGGGGCAGCGCCTGCAGGCTTTGCTCTCCTTCAAAGAGCACTACATCTACAGCACGGTTCCTGCCCAGGTCGTCGGCACGGCGGGGACGGATCAATCACGCGTTCTCTATATCGATAAGGGCGCCAGGGATGGTTTGCGGCCAGACATGGCAGTGATCACGCCGGATGGCATCGTCGGCAAGCTGAAGGATGTGTACGCGCATACGTCGCAGGTGCTGGTGATTTCTGACCAGACCAGCGGAGCGGGTGTGCTGATCGAGTCGACCCGGCTGCGCGGCGTGTTGCGGGGCAATGCGCTGGGGCAGCCGCAGATTATCAACCTGCTCCCGGATGAGCGCGTCAAAGCGGGGGACAAGGTAATCACCAGTGGCGGCGACCAGATCTTTCCGCGAGGCATTCCCGTGGGCACGGTGGAGGAAGTCGTCGAAGACGCGTCAAACCCTCCGTATGTCGACATCCTGATCAAGCCGGCCGCTAACCTGGGGCACCTGGAAGAAGTGCTGGTGATCACCCAGGCTTCCGATGAAATGCCTGCCAGGCAACAACACGATCTGGCGCAGAGCGCAGCCACGGCCGCGTTGGCCGACACACAACAGCGCGCGTCTGACATTTTGGCGGAGCGCCTACCCGGCCTGAGCTCGGCGACGGCGTTGGCAGACTCGAACCAGCAGCAGCAATTGCTGGTCAACCCGGACACGGTCGCGGTGAAGTTGCATCCGCCCCCGGCGCTGCATACCGATCATTTCAGTCCCAATGCGACTCAGCCCGCATCGGCGTTGACCCCAGGCCAGGCGATTACCGATGAAAAGTACGCGCCCACGGCCGCTTCGACTGCACCTCCCCCAGCCAAGCCGGAGACGGCACCGAAAATCGGGGCCGATGCCAGGACTGCTGTGCCTAAGAGCACGGCGAGCCCAGCGAGCACCGGGGTGCAGCTGCCGGTTGCTAAGCCAAAACCGCCCAAAGTGAAGCCGGCGCCGCCCCCGCCGGTAAATACGGATGCACCCGCGACCGCTGGAAACCCCGGCGGCAGTACGCCCTGACCTAAGCAGCACCCCACCCTGGCCGGTGAGTCGCAATGAGATTTGAGTAAGGAGAAAATCAGATGGCGATGTCGGCATCACTCGCGCGGCGGGAACTGGACGTACAGCGCTACCCGCTGATCGTGGTGGTGCTGGTGCCGCTGCTGGCGATCTTTTTGCAGGCGCTCATCCCTCGGTTCATCCCCAAGTTCGACATCATCGATCTTCCGTTGCTGTCGACCATCTACTTCTCGGTGGGCTGGCGCAACCCCATAGCCGGCACAATCACTGGCACGATCATCGGTCTTATTCAGGACGCCCTGACCAGCCGCCCGCTGGGTATCAATGGCATCTCGCAATGCGTGGTGGGCTTTTTGGCGGCATCGCTGGGTGTCAAAATCGACGTCGAAAATCCCGGAACCCGGCTGCTGATCAATTTTGCTTTTACCCTGCTGAACATCATGATTTACCTGTTCATCATGCACCGGATGCTGGCGCTGCATATTCGCACCAACTGGCTGCATGAGGTGATCAAGGCGGTCATCAATTCCATCATCGGCGTGTTCTTTTTCGACATCCTGGATCGTATCCGGCCCAGGGATTAGACGGCTGAATCCTTAGCTAAGTAGAAGCGTCCAACAGGTAACAGAAAGTTCTTCACCATGCTGAACCAGGAAGAGAGATTACCGGCTTACAAGCTCACCATCGTGCAGTATGTGATCGTTGGCATATTGCTGGTGCTGATCTCCGGTCTGTGGCGGCTGCAGGTGATTGGCGCGCAAAACTACCGCACGCTGGCGGAACAAAACCGCATCCGCAAAGTACCGATCCTGGCGCCCCGGGGCAAGCTCTTCGATAAAGAAGGCCGGCTGCTGGTAGACAATTATCCTTCGGTCTCCTGCTTTATCATCCGCGAGCCCGGGCGCGATCTGCGGGCTGATTTTCCCCTGATCTCTCGTGGGTTGCACATGACGCCGGAGCAGCTGGAAGCGGTGTTGGCGCACTATGCCCTGGCCCCCAAGTACCAGCCGATTCCGCTGAAGCAGGACATCACGCCCGACGAGGTCGAGTTTATTGAGGCTCATCGCGATGAGTTGCCCGAACTCGAGACTATCGACGAGCAGCGGCGGCTCTATCCGCGGAACGGTTTTGCCGCCAACCTGATCGGGTATGTCGGCGAGGTCAGCGACGAAATGCTGAACGATCCTCGCTACGCCTACTACGAACCGGGCGACGTGGTCGGCAAGTCGGGGGTGGAGCAGTCATACGATCAGTTGCTGCGCGGCCAGGACGGCTCGCAGGACATCATCGTCGATAGCCACGGCAGGGAAGTGGGCATCCTGGGCCGCGAGCCGGCGGTGCCGGGCCAGGGTCTGAAGCTGACCATCGACCTCGATATTCAGCGAGCTGCGGAGCAGGCCTTCGGCGATCGTAATGGCGCGATTGTGGCGATCAATCCCCATACCGGCGCGGTGCTCGCTCTGGTGTCACGGCCTTCATTTGATCCCAATGACTTTTCCGTAAAGGTCTCGCGCGGTGAGTGGAACAAACTGATCACCGACCCGCGTCACCCTTTGCTGGACAAGGCGATCCAGGCGCAGCTGGCTCCCGGGTCCACGTTCAAGATCATCATGTCGCTGGCGGGCCTGGAGAACGGGATTGCGCAAAACATGACCGTGGTTTGCAACGGAGGCGGCACCTTTTATGGCCGCTTCTTCGCTTGTGACAAGCGACACGGACCGGTGGATATTCTGCACGCGATCCCCAAGTCCTGCGACACGTTCTATTACACGCTGGCTGAGCGGTTGGGCATCGAGAAGATCGCCTACTGGGCGCATAAGGTCGGTATCGGCCAAAGAACCGGGATCGACTTGCCTGGTGAGGTGAACGGCACTATGCCATCGGAAGAGTGGAAGATGAAGAACTTCCATGAGAAGTGGTATGCGGGTGAGGTCATCTCGGTCGGTATTGGGCAGGGCGCGGTGGCTATCTCGCCGATCCAGCTGGTGCGCGCCATCGCTGGTATTGCTTCTGGCGGATCGTTCAAGCGGCCCCATGTCGTCGAGCAGGATCAGGTTCCCGAGGAGTTTCGCCAGGCGATTGCTGAATCATATCCGGGCACTGGTGACGTGAGCTTTCCCATCAGCCCGGCGATTTGGGAGACCATCACAGACGGGATGGCGGGCGCACTCGACGCCAGCATGGGCGGAACGGCCTTTGCGGCGCATCTTGACAACATCGATTTCGCCGGGAAGACGGGCACGGCGCAGGTGGTAAACCATAGCGCCGGCATGACCAGTGTTTCGAAGGATGTGGCGACCCGTGCGAACTCATGGTTTGTGGGGATGTCGCCCCGCCGGAACCCTGACATTGCGGTGGTGGTGCTAACCGAGCACGGCGGGTGGGGTTCGGCTTCGGCGCCGGTCGCGGCGCAGATCGTGGAAGCTTTCGTCGATAAGCAGCGCCGCCTGGATAACAACCTCGAGCAGGCCAGGGTGCCGGCGAAGACGGAAGTGGGGGCAGTCTGGTCAGAGCCTCCGGATGGGGTTGAGGCCAGGGCGGCGGCGAAGAAGACTGAGGTGGCCGCTAAAGATACCCCTCCTTCCATGCACGGTGGGCATTTCATGATTGCCGCTCATTGAGTGGCCGACAGCATCTCGAGATTTGAGGAGCCTGGCGCAAAGTCTTTAGCTGAAGTTCTTAGTTGGAATGAATTCCAGGGCCTGCTTTGTGGAATCCTACATCTCGCGAAACACGAGCGAGATGTGGGGCACCCGGGCTTGTTGGTTTATCAGGAGTGACACGGCAAGATGCGGCGATTTATTTCATTTCGAGACTTTGATTGGTTGCTGCTGGGCCTGGTGTTGCTGCTCTCCGTCATCAGCATCTTTGAAATCTACAGCGCTACGCTGCATACCAAGTTCGTTGGCTTTGAGACCAAGCAGATCTTCTGGCTGATCGGCGGCCTGGGCGCCATGTTTGCCTTCTCGCTGATCAACTACCACCGGCTGCTGGAGGCCATTCACTGGATTTACGGGTTTTGCTTGCTCTCACTGGTGGCCGTGCTGCTCTTCGGGACCAAGGTCCTGGGTGGACGCCGCTGGATCAAACTGCCTGGCGGAGTTCACTTTCAGCCGTCGGAGTGGGTCAAGGTGGTGCTGATCGTCGCGATGGCGCGCTACTTCGCCGGCCTCGCCGGTAAAGAGCTTTCGTGGAGCGATATCGCCAAAGCAGGCCTGCTGGTCGGGATACCCATGCTGCTGGTGCTCAAGCAGCCAGACCTCGGCACCTCCCTCACCTACATCCCCGTCCTGCTCATCGGGCTTTTTCTGGGCGGCCTGGAGTGGAAGAAAGGCCTGATCCTCGTCATCGCCGGCCTGGCGTTGGTCGTCCCCGTGTGGGCGAAGGTGCTTAAGCCTTACCAGAAGCAGCGGCTGACGAGCTTTCTCAACCCCGATACGGATCCCAAGGGCAGCGGGTACCAGGTTAAGCAATCGCTGATCGCGGTCGGGGACGGCGGCGTTTGGGGCCGTGGCGCGACCAAAGGCACGCAAACACAGGGTGATTTCCTCCCCATTCCCTATACGGATTTCATCTTCGCGGCCTTCTGTGAGGAGCATGGCTTTGTGGGCGCCGTGTTTGTTCTCCTGATATACTTCCTCATATTGACGCGTTTGATTCAAAACGCTCAGACCGCCGCAGATGTTTCCGGTACGTTCCTGATCATGGGCGTGGTCGCTGTACTCGTCTTTCAGATTGCGGTGAACGTTGGCATGGTCATCGGGCTGATGCCGGTTACGGGAATTCCTCTACCGTTAATGAGTTACGGGGGATCCTCGGTATTGTTCACATTCCTGGCTCTGGGCATGGCGATGAACGTTCGCATGAGCCGCTTTGTGAATTAGCAGAGCTGGCCTCGAGCAAAAAGCCGCGTCCGAGCGAAAGCCGCGTCAATGAGGCTTGGTTTTTCAAAAATTTTACTTACGCCGGCCAGGTGAATCACCGGGCCGGGCAGGATTAGGAATGAGCTCGCAAAGAAGGGTAACGGCCCCGCCTGCAACCAAGGCTGAAGTGGTCACCGTCTCTTTGCGCCCAGACAGCCCTGGAAAGCCGGCCTGCACACTGACCGATCCTCTCGGCCGCAACTGTGCACCGCCTGCACCCTCGTACAAAGAAACCTCGCTGAATTCCGGCTTTCGGATCACGCGCCTTTGCCCAGGCTTTCTCGCTGACCTATTGCTGCCCGGAATACCGGGAGTGGGAGTTCCTCCCCTCTGATCTGCCCTGCCGGCCGTCCGCTAGGGAAGACCCTGCCGGACAGAAAGGCAGCATGTCCAAAGAAATATGCATTTCCAGCACGCCCCATGAGACGCGTCTGGCCATCCTCGAGAACGATCAACTCACCGAGGTCTACTACGAGCGAGAGAACGAATACACCCTCGCCGGTTCCATTTACAAAGGCCGTGTCACACGGGTTCTCCCCGGCATGCAATCGGCCTTCGTCGATTTAGGCCTGGAGCGCGACGCGTTCCTCTACGTCACCGATTTTATGGAGGAGCAGGAAGACTCCTCCGACTTTGAGCGGATCCCCACCAGTGCCCGGCAGGAAGAGGGCGGCGCTCAGGAAGCGCGTCCCCGCGAACCGGGCCGTGAAAACCAGTCCCGTCACGGTGGCGGCCGTGAGGCTCGTGCACCGCGGACTCCCCAGGTAGCGGCTGAGGGCAACGGCAGCAACCGCAACAATACTCCCGCTCCCGCTCCCGCTCCCTCCCCCGCAGCTTCCGAAGCTGCAGCGCCCGCTGGCGAATTCGAGGATGGCACCCGCCGCTGGCGCGGCCGTCGCGGCCGCCGCAGAGGTTTTCGCGGAGCGCCCGGCGGTCCTGTACCCCAGGGTGGCAGCCAGCAGGGTCACCAGGAACGCCCGGTTTCAAGCCGGTCAGGAGAAACACAGCCAGTCGCCTTTGAGGCGCCCGCTGAGGAAGTCGAAGCAGAACCAATTCACACGCCCGTGGCGTTCTCCTTGCCTGGGGAGTCGCTCTCGAAGTACGGCGGCCAGCCCGCACCGGCAACCGCGAAGGCTGCGGCCCCTTCGGTTGAGGCGCGTCCGACGGTGGGCATCAGCAAGCCTTCCACCATGGTGGAAGTGCCGCTGCATTGGGATGGCGCGGGTCCTCTTCCCGGCGAATCGCTGTCCCGGTACCGTGGGTCGGCCGAAACTTCCGCAGCCGCTCCCGTCGCTGAGCCACACGCTCAGGCAGAAGCTTCGCAGGAAGCTGTGCAGGAAGAGGCATACGGCGTAACTCCCCACGTCTGGGAAGACGCTGCAGCACTCGAGAACCTCACGCCTCATCCGCTAGTGGTCACCGAAGAGCCGGCGATCGAAGCGCCTCTCGTCGAGCAGGAAGTTTTGCCCGTCGAAGCGGTTCCTTTCGAAGCCGTGCCACTGGAAGCTGCGCCTTCGGCAGAGTTGCCCGTTGAGCAAGCAGCTGCGCCGGTCGCGGAAGCAGTCCATCACGCGGACCAGGACACGCATCACGCCACGCATCATGACACGCACCAGGCAGTGCAGTCCGAAGTTGCCGAAGAGCCGTCGATCGCCCCAGTGGACTTCGAGCCCGAGGAGGCTTCGGCTTCCTACCGCATCGATCCTTCCGCGCCCAGCGAGTTCCGCTTTGCTTCTTCCTCGAATGTTGTGGAAGAAGAAGCCTTTTCAGCGTCAGAAGAGACGGTAATCGAGGAGCCGGTGGACCTTCGTCCCGAAGCCAGCGAGCCGGATACGTCCGCATTCGCCGCTGCGAGTACGGGTATCGCGGAGCTCGATGCAGACTTCGATGACCTGGAAGAAGACGAATCGGCAGGCACGGTCACTGGTCTGGTCGAAGAAGAAGAAGTCACGGAAGAAGAGGAGTATGACTTCACTCCCCTCTACGTTGATAGTGAAGAGCATGACCTGCAGGATCTGGAGGAGGAAACTCTGGATCATGAAGTAGCGGCGGGTGGTGAGATCGGCGAGCTGGTGCGCGATGCTCATCTCGAACAGCGCATCGACGGAGACGCCTCTGGCCTGGCCATTGAGGATGAAACCGAAGATGACCTGGACGAAGACGCGATTGGGGAAGAGGGTGAGGAAACAGAGCCGAGCCAGGTGGCCGCCGCCCCGGGACAGCCGGCACGCCGCCCTCGGGATGACCAGCGTCGTGGTGGCCGTGGTGGCCGCAACGACGGCCGTCGCCGGCAGGGTGGCCGCCGCCAGAATGCCCAGACCAGCGACCTGCCGATCATTAGCGAGTTGTTGAAGCAGGGGCAGGAAATCCTGGTACAGATTGCCAAGGAACCAATTGCCAAAAAGGGAGCGCGCATCACCAGTCACATTGCGCTGCCTGGCCGTTTCCTGGTGTTCATGCCAACCGTAAACCACGTTGGCGTATCGCGGAAGATTTCCTCCGATGAAGAGCGTCAGCGCTTGAAGCGCATCCTGATCAGCGAAAAGGGAACCGTCAGTGGTGGCTTTATCGTGCGCACCGCAGCCGATGGAGCCAGCGAAGACGATCTGCGCGCCGACATTCGCTTCCTGATCAGCTTGTGGACAGAGATCAAGCAGCGTTCGGATACGGCCAAAGCGCCGGCCTTGATTTACCACGACCTCAACCTGGTCGAGCGAATCCTGCGGGATCAGGTGAGCGACAATTTTTCTACCATCTGGGTCGATACGGAATCCGAGTACGAACGCATTGTTCGCTTCCTGGAACGCTTTCAACCGTCGCTGGTGCGCCGCGTCAAGCTGTACACCAAAGAGACTCCACTGTTCGAGCAGTTCGGTATTCAGGACGAGATCAGCAAGGCACTTAAGTCAAAAGTATGGCTCAAGTCCGGCGGATCGATTGTTATCAATCAGACAGAAGCATTGGTTGCCATTGATATCAATACGGGTAAATATGTCGGTAAAACAGCCCGCCTCGAAGACACGATTCTGAAGACGAACCTTGATGCGATTCCGGAGATCGTCCGCCAGATTCGCTTACGCGACTTGGGCGGGATCATTGTGATCGACTTCATCGACATGGATGAGCGCAAGAACCGGAACAAGGTCATGCAAGCGCTCGAAGAGGAGTTGAAGTCAGACCGCGCACCATCAAAGGTGTTGCAGTTCAATGATTTCGGACTGGTGGCGATCACCCGCAAGCGGGTTAAACAATCACTGGAGCGTACGCTCAGTACGCAGTGCAATATCTGCGCCGGCACTGGCATGGTGAAGAGCCCGACCACGGTCTGCAACGAGATCTACATCGAAATGCGCAAGATGCAGCGCCACCTGGAGCGTCAGGATGTGCTGTTGCGCGTGCATCCCGAAGTCGTGAAGACCCTGAAGCTTACCAATGCGCGTTGGCTGAATGAGCTTGAGGAGATGAGCGGAAAGACCATCATTGTGAAGAGCGATCCGGCCCTGCACCCGGAGCAGTTCGACATCCACTAGCCCTAAAGCTCGTATGGTAAGGTCCTCGGGTCGCCCACTCAAGCCGTAT
>CAZZVD010000055.1:0-23795 GCA_964657465.1 uncultured Acetobacteraceae bacterium
CCGCCGTGCCCCATATCTCACGACGTTTTCCAGTCGGGAGATGTGGGAATTCACAAGCCTTAGCCCGCAACTTTCCACCTGTCGCGGAACCGGCATCTTCGGATTGGCTTTTCTTGGGTTGGACAGAGTTGCTCATCAGGTGCTGTGAATTCCCACATCTCCCGACTGGAAAACGTCGTGAGATATGGGGCACCCCAGCCTGCGGTGGGTGGAGAGTGCCTGCTAGAATGCCGCATGCTCCCGCGACTACTGCCCTTCACCTTCTCATGCATGGCGCTCCTGCTGGCTTCTGGCGCACTGGGGCAGGTTACAGCAGTGAACTCGCCAGACGGCCAGCCGCTCTCGGATAGAGTCGTCGCGTACTCCATTGACGCGCGCGTCAATACAAAATCCAGGACCCTGGACGCAATCGAGATCCTGGAATACCGCAACTCCTCGAATCAACCGCTCACCACGATTCCGTTCCACCTCTACCTGAATGCCTTCCGCCGCACTTCCACCTTTTCCCGGGAGTCCCATGCTCCGGGCCTCGGCTATATTCGCGAACAGAACAACGTGCATTTGTATGAGCACGGCGAGGAAGGCGGCATCGAGATCAAAAGCATCGCCGCCGAGGGTTATGGAGACCTGACCGCGAGCATGAAGTTTACGGCGCCGGATGATGGGAACCAGGACGATCACACCGTTATGGAAGTCACGCTGCCCCAACCACTCGCGCCGGCTGCCACCATTCGCTTTCAACTCACCTTTCACGACAAGTTTCCCGAGTCGGTTGCCCGCAACGGATACAAGCGCGACTTCATTATGGGCGGACAGTGGTTTCCAAAGCCCGGCGTCTTCTGGCATGGCGCGTGGAACTGTCATCAGTACCACGCCACGACGGAGTTCTTCTCGGACTTTGGCACCTACAACGTCATGCTCCGCTTGCCCAATGAATACGTGGTCGGCGCCAGTGGCATCCAGACTGGTGAACGCGATAACCACGATGGAACCAAAACCCTCATCTTTCGGGGTGAAGATATTCATGACTTCGCCTGGGCCGCTTCGCCCCACCTTCAGGCCGTCGATGACACCCTGGTCAACAGTCTCGGCACGGTCAAATTGCATGCGCTCATCCTGGCAGAACACGCCAACCAGGGCGCCCGCGCGCTCGCGGTTCTGAAGGGCAGCCTGCAGAAGTTCGACGACTGGTACGGACCCTACCCCTACAAGCAAATCACTTTGATCGACCCTGAGCCAGACTCCGCCATGGACGGAATGGAGTACCCAACTCTCTTCACCGCCGGCGCAACCTGGTGGGAGCCCGCCTGGACCTATATGCCGCTTGAGGTGACAGTGGTTCACGAGTTCGGTCACCAGTACTGGTACGGCATGGTCGCCACCAATGAGTTCGAAGAGCCCTGGCTGGATGAAGGGATCAACAGCTACTCCGAAACAAAGGTGATGGACTCACTCTTTGGCGTACGCAATTCCATGTTGAACGCCCGCACTCTGTATGGCAGCGATCCCGGAATGCAGCGGCTTACCTATCTGCTACTTCCGGATGAAGACCCGATCGCCCGGGAGGCTTGGAAGTTTGCCAGCTATATGAGCTATGGCGCCATCGTTTATGGCAAGACCGCAACCCTCCTCGGCACGCTCGAATCAGTCGTGGGAAAAGAAACGATGCGCAGGGCGTTACAGGTCTACTTCACGCGCTATCGCTTCAAGCATCCTAGCGGCGAGGATTTCCTCAGGACGCTGCAAGAAGTTACAGGCCGCGACGATCTGCAACCGTTCCTTTCCCAGGCGATCAATGGCACCGACCTGCTCGACTACTCCGTAGACTCGTTGAGCTCGGGGCCGGTTGACTGGTGGAAGATCGACAGCTCCTCCGGGCCGTATCGCACAGACGTGATCGTGCGCCGCAGAGGTACCCTTGAGTTTCCGGTAAAACTGGAAGTCGGTTTCGCCGATGGCTCCAAAGAGCGAGTTGACTGGGACGGTAGCGATCGCTGGGCAAATTTCTC
The DNA here is from genome assembly GCA_964657465.1 of uncultured Acetobacteraceae bacterium. GTDB lineage: Bacteria > Acidobacteriota > Terriglobia > Terriglobales > Acidobacteriaceae > PALSA-350. The sequence goes on from CAZZVD010000055.1 coordinate 2,010, forward strand.
CTGGAACAAGCCCACCCGCGCTGTCTACGCCAGCGTCGACCCGGACAACAACGTGCTGCTCGATGCAAACCGTTTCAATAACAGTTACACGTTGCAGGCCCACACGACGGCTCGCCTGAAGCTGACAAACTATTGGGTGTTCACCCAGCAGTTGCTGGCACAATGGCTGTCTTTTCTGGTTTGAAGCACCCTCGGACAATAGGTAATCAAGGAAACTAAGGACATGTACTGAGTGAACATCACGACCGAAACCGCTTCTCCAGCAGAACCACTGCTGCCCGGCCAGGGCCGGCTGCCCAACATCCTAGTCCAGGGCTTCTCGCTCGCCCGGCGGAACTGGTCCTTCGTCCTGTGGGCCTACGCTGTCAATCTGGTATTCGGCCTGCTTGCTGGCCTGCCATTTAGCGGGCTTGCTTCTTTCCTGGACCACTCGCTGGCAGCGCAACGCCTTGCCGGCACGCTTGATCTTGAGACTGCGGCTGAGTTGTTCCTCCACACGCGACAGTCGCACTTCCTGCCCATGGCTACGCATTCCGCTGTCTGGCTGAATTTGCTCCAGCTGCTGATGCTCTTTCTTCTCTTTGCCGGGGCGGTGTTTGTCTATGTATCGGGCGAGCCACCGAAGGTTTCTGTGTTGCTGCGAGGGGGCGTGGCTTACTTCTGGCGCTTCGTGCGTGCGGCACTGATTGTGTGGTGTGCGGCGGGCCTGATTCTGGGAATCCTGCTGGCTCTGCGTGCAACCCTTTTGGCGCGGCTTGCCGAATTCCACAGCGGCCGCACGATCTTTATTTGGGCCGCCGCCACTGGAGCTGTGGTCTTTCTCATCGGCCTGATCCTGCGCCTTTGGTTCGACCTGGTGGAGGTGTATGTCGTGCGCAATGCGATGGGGGGCGAACTGCGTGCGCACCGCTCGCTGCTACCCGCTCTCAGGTTGCTGCTCCGCCACTTCTTCCGCCTTTTCGGCAGTTTCCTGCTGACCGGCACGGCGGGCGTGATCGCGCTCGGCGTTTGCCTCCTGCTATGGAAGTCCTTACCCGCGAACCAGGTCTGGATGGCTGCCCTGCTGGCCCAAACGGGACTCTTCCTTTTACTAGCCAGCCGGTTTTGGCAGCGGGGCACGGAGGTCGCCCTGGTGCTCGCGGTGGACCCGCCGATGACCAAGGTCGTAGAGACGGTAGTGATCGAAGAGCAAACTCCCTCGCTGGCCGGGGTGGCCGGTTTACCGGGCATGACGGATCCCACCTTGCGCGAATTAGTGCAGAAGTTGCAGACTGAGCCCTGGGCTGCTCCGCCGGATGCCGCACCCAGGCTCACCCCTGCCGTGTCGCCGCCCGCAAAAGACGCCGAGGCAGCACCTGTCCCGGTTCTCCCTGAGAAACCTGCCCCTACTGTGGAAAAGGAGCCAGGCACCTCGCCTGCCGATCTCCACGCGACGAAGTACCCGTTGGGTGGGGCTAAGCCTGCCAAGGAACCAACGCCGGCCGACCCATCCGACTCGGCAGAGCCGGCCCGTGAATCAGACCCTCCTCCTCGCCCGGGCAAGCCATTACGCTAGCCGGTCTGTGGGGAACCCCGGAAGGGGTCGTCACTGCGCAGCCCCAAAAGGCAACCGGTCGCGTCCTCACGGCCTCTGAGTCGCTATGACCCCGACTTCATTGTCATTTGGTTCCATACCTGATCCGGATGTTTTTCCCGGGCCGGGCCCAGATCCCAGTCCTGATCCAGAGCCAGACCCAGTGCCGCTGCCGCCCAGCGACCCCGATCCAACGCTCCCCATCAATCCCTTCCCGACACCCGCCCCGGTGTTTTAGCTAGCCCTTGTCAAGGGGGCTAGTGGCGTTGACCGGCCGTCGCGTGTGGCTTCTGCGACAAGCGCATGCAGGCTACCCGCTGGTGTTTGCTTCACGCCCAGGCAATGCCGGCCAACGTCACTAACCCCAGTTTGTCATCCCTCGACTGCGCTCGGGACGACAAGTTGGGTCCCTCGGGATGGAAAATTGGGGCGCGTAAATACCGTGCCATTCTCCAACGGGCGGAGAATTGTTACAATCGTGTAAATCTTCGTGATGGCCCAACGTCTCCGTTCCCGCATCCGGGGCATAACAGGAATGACCAGGGAGGCACGTGAGGCGAGAGTTCCGGAACGATGAACCTTTATATTCTTAGACATGCGAGCGCCGGTGTTCGCCGGGCCGACCCTGTTATTGACGTCAAGCGGCCACTCGACAAAGAAGGCAAGGAGCAATGTCTCCTCGTCGCCCGATATCTAAACGCCTTACGGCTCCAGTTCGACCTGATTGTTTCTAGCCCGCTTAAGCGAGCTCTGCAGACGGCGTCTCTGGTGGGCACCGAGGTCGCTTACGACAGCAAGATTCAGATCTCGGATGCGCTTGCGCCGGCCGGCACCGTCTCAAATTTCCATTCGCTGGTCGGATCCCTGGGCACGATGGACAACGTTCTCATCGTCGGCCACAACCCCAATCTGCCCGAATTCCTGGGTTCCCTCGTCTGCACACCACGCGCCGCCAGCATCCGCCTGCGTAAGGGCGCCATTGCCCGGGTGGACTGCACTCGGCGTCCGGGGCAGCTCGTGTCTTTGGTAGACCCGCGCTTGCTGCGGCAGGTGTATGCCAGTGCCACTAAAAGCTCGCGGCGCTCCAGTTCAAAAAAGTAGCCTCTTCACCCTAAGCCCGATTTCTGACGGCCTCGACCCGCGAAGCCTTCGGCGAGCGCCGTGCGCCCACCTTTTCAGATGGATTCATCGCCTCACGAGGCAGCGAGTCGCGCATAGCCTGGGTGGTCTGTATGGCCTGGATGAAGTGTTTAGCTGCCTCACTCTCGAGCGCCGCTGTGAGTTCGGGCGCTTCCGTCTTCAAACCCTTGGCTTCCTCCGCAAGAACAGCCCAATCGTGCCAAACACCGATCGCGTCCTGTACGTCCTTGAGCGCCCGAGCCACCTTACTGGCTTTCTCGCCTTCTGCCTCCGCCACGTACCGCGCCTTCTTGGTCGCTTTGCGAAACTCGTGCAGATTATCTGCATTCAGAATCGGCATGTCGTCGGACACACGAACAAACGCACTCAGGGCGGCAGCATCCGCTGAGCGAGCAACGTCTGTTTGATTCGCAGGTACAGAAGAAAGCGCGATCAGCACCATACATTGCCGCTCCATCAGGCGTTGGCGTCGTCGCTCAACCTCCTTTTGCATGCGGCGCGCCCGCTTTTTACGCCGGCCGGTCAACCACTGGGCGAGTGCCTCCAGTTGCGGCCCGAGCCGTGCCATGCTCTCGGGTGTTTGTTGCCGCCCCCAGTCCTCCAGAAGCTTACGATGCACATCGAGATCCCGCACTGGGCCGGCCGCCTGGCGCATTTTTCTCAATTGGCGCAACCACGCACGCGCGGGCTGCTCCAGGGCATCGGCCACCGGCCCGCCTGCCAGCAGCTCAGCTTCGAGCATTGCCTGGACCCGCCGGGTTCCGGTTCTCAGCCGATGCACGGCTTCCGGATCGGCGTCCGCGATGCACTGCAAAACCGCGGCATTCAGGCCATCAGCGATCGGGCTGAGGCCGGGGAGTGACCGCCGTTCGGCATTTGTCTGTACCAACCGCCCCCCGTCGAGGGTCCTGGCTCGGCTGGTATTCTTCAGCTTGCGGTCTGCACGTTTAAGAACCATGTCGAATCACTTTGCACTTTCTCTCGAGGCGCCTCCCGAGCCTACTGTCAGCCTCTCGCCAGTGCGAGCCTGGACGCTGTTGTTGCTGGTATTTGCCGCCGTTCATGTAGCTGCGCTCTTCGCGCCCTCGCTCCTCGATGATGCCGACGCCAACCATGCCAATGCAGCCCAACACATGGCGCAGACCGGCGACTGGGTCACCTTGAAGGTGGACGGCATCCGCTACCTCGAGAAGCCCCCCCTGCCGTACTGGCTGGTTGCGGCAGACTATCACCTCTTTGGCTACAACGTCTTCGCCACCCATTTACCCCTCACCCTGGGTGTGCTCGGCTTGTCTGTACTGGCATGGATATGGGGACGCCGCGCCTACGGAGACCGCGCCGCCTTCTATGCGGCACTCAGCATCCTCACCAGCGTCGGCGTCTTTCTGTTCACCCGGATTTTCATCCCGGAAGTGCTGCTCTCGCTGCTCCTGGCATTCGCCCTTTACAGCTTTCTTATCGGGTTAGAAGACGGCAAGCCCAACCGTTTCTACTTAACCTGGGCCTCCCTTGGCCTGGCCATGTTAGCCAAGGGCCTGATCGCCCCTGTGTTCTTCCTGATGGCCGCCCTCACTTACCTGTTGCTTACAGGAGAGTGGCGTCGCTGGAGGCAGTTCCGCTTATTCAGCGGCCTCCTGCTCTTTCTGGTGATGGCGGCGCCCTGGCATATCATCGCCGGGCTGCGCAATCCGGGTGCCGGCCACCCGGTTGGGAACATACCCAGCCCAGGAAATGTGCACGGCTTTTTCTACTTCTACTTCATCAATGAGCAGGTGCTGCGTTTTCTTGGCCGGCGCTATCCGGTCGACTACAACAAACTCCCCTTTGTTCTTTACTGGAGTTTGCACCTGGTCTGGCTCTTCCCCTGGAGTCTTTTCCTGCCGCTGTTGTTGCAACGCGCCTGGAATTCGCGCCGTCGCTGGGAAAGCCGGGTGCGGCTAAAACCATACAGCGTGGCCCACCGCCCAGCGGAGTTCCGTGCCCGGACCACGTTGCTGCTGTCGATCACGGCCGCGGTCATCCTGATCTTCTTTTCGCTTTCCACCAACCAGGAGTACTACACCTACCCGGTCTACTTTCCGCTGCTGTTGCTGATCGCGGGTGTGCTCGCCAGTGAGGAGACCCAGCCGCCGGCCGTCCCGGGTCCCGCCAGCAAATGGCTCACCACTGCGCACGCCACCCTGGCACTCATCGGGGTGGCGGCCGCGGTGGCGCTGGCTGCTGGGCTATGGTCTTCGCGCGCTTTGCCTTCCGGCAGTGACATCGGTGCGCTTCTGGCCCATCGCGATGTTGCCGGCTACACCCTCTCGATGTCGCACTTGTTCGATCTGACGGGCCCATCGTTTGCCGCCCTGCGGTTACCCGCCGGGCTGGCGGCCGCTGGTCTGCTGCTGGGTCCGTTAGGCGCCTGGTGGTTGCGGCGTAAGGGGAACCACTTCGAGGCGACGGTCAGCGTGGCTTTTACTTCTGCTGTCTTTCTCATTGCCGCTCATATCGCCCTGGTGCGATTTGAGCCGATGCTCTCCTCGCGCTCCATGGCGGATACGATCAACCACATCACCCGTCACGAGGGTGGGGCGAACGGCGATTCCACCTTGATTCTTTACGGCGATGTAGCGGACGGCTCTTCGCTGCTGTTTTACACGCAGAAACAAGCGCTCCTGGTGAACGGCCGCGTGAACTCTGTCTTGTGGGGTTCGAATTACCCGGATGCGCCGCACTTGCTGATCAGCGATGCTGATCTGATCGAGCTCTGGGGGAATGGTCCCCGACGCTTCCTCTTTGTTCCCGGCGGCTCCCACGCGCATGTAGCTGCACTGCTGGGAAAGCGCGCCTATCTGCTGCAAGAGCTTTCGGACAAATCGCTGTACACGGACCGGCCGCTTTGAGCAGTTGCGATGTCTCCCGCTCAGGCGGAGCTTGAGTGGGGAACATCGCAACTTGCTCAGAAACCTAAGCCGTGAGGACCGCTTCCGGGTCGCGATTACCAGCTTCGGGGTCATTGCGCATGTATCCATCTTCCAGCAAGTCATAGACTTCGCCGCGCCACATCACCTGGTTGCTGAGGTAACTGGCCGCCCAGTAGCAGAACCCGAGCAGATCCCGTAGAGGGTAGAGGAACCCATTGCGCCAGGGCTGAGGATCCGCCACAGCAAGCCGGCTCACCACCGTGCCCATGACTACGCGTGAGCCCCAACTCCAGACCACGAGCGCGCTCGCCCAGAAAGGGTGATGCAAAGCCAGAGCCGCCGCTGCCGCCAATAACCCGGAGGGCATGCTGAACGTGAGCGCTGTTCCCAGATGCCCCTTGGGCCGGGAGAACCGCGTGCTCTTCATCCAACGGACCTGGTGGAGTACCGAACTCCAGAACGAAGTATTCAGAACATGATGCTCGATAGGATGGGTAGAAAGAACCACCCGGTGACCGGCAGCCGAGATCAAATTCCCCAGCATGAAATCGTCAGCGTGGTAGGGCCCGAGCGCGCGAAAGCCGCCGGCGTTTTCCAGGCAATCTCGCCGCACTACCATGGTGGGCCCGAGCGCAAACTTCATACCCTCGAGCATCTCGGCCACCAGCACCCCGGCCGACATTTCGACCGACATGCCGACCGCCTCCAGCGTAGACCAGAAGTTGGTGCCCACGCCGCGGTACAAGCAGGTCACGGCACCCACGGCTGAGTCAGCAAAGGGAGCCATGATGGAACTCAGATACTCTGGCTTAACTGAAACGTCACTGTCGCTGACGACAAAGAAATCGTACAGCGCAGCCTGCTGCATGCGTTCCAGCGACCACACTTTGGCATTGGGATAAGGCGGATGACCGCTCAGCAGAAACCTGCACCGCACCCCCGGGTATCGGGCGGCCACCTCGCGAGCGATCGCAAGTCCCGAATCCTGCTCCGTGCGGGCGCAGAAAATAATTTCATATACGGGGTAGTCCTGCTCGAAGAAGCTTTGTAGATGCAGGCCAAGGTCCGGTTCTGATCCATGCAGAGGCTTTAATAAACTGACCCGCGGGGTGAAACTATCTCCCGCCGTCCGCCGCCTTGCAGACAGACGCAATGCCGCCACCACGGCCAACAACCCATACACCGTAGAGGTAAACATGCCGGAAATGCCGGCGGCGAGCAGGAAATGCATCATGCTTTGCATGTGACCCGGAACAAAGAAAGTATTTCACACAGGCGGGTAAAATTCACCGGTATATCGCCCGCTTTGGAGTCAACAGGGGGTCGAAAGGCTTCGAATAGGTGCCCCGCCGCGAACGATCTACCGCTTGCGTGCAACTACCGGCACCACCATCGGGCGGCGAAGGGCAACGATTGCCCCTTCGCTGGCCGGCATGCCCTGTTGCATTTTGGTGAGCATCTCGGTTCGCACATAATCGACGAAATCCTGCATCTGCCGATTCATCTCTTCCATCCGTTCCCGCATCTGCAGAATGATGGCGATGCCGGCGATGTTGACTCCGAGCTCGCGTGCCAGGTTGAGAATAAATTCCAATCTTTCCAAATCCTCGTCCGTGTAGAGCCGGGTGTTGCCCACCGTGCGCGAAGGCTGCAGCAGGCCCTCGCGCTCATACAGACGGAGCGTCTGCGGGTGGATTTCGTACATCTCGGCCACCGCCGAGATCATGTAGGCGCCTTTTGATTTACGTTTCGTTGGCATGTGATTTTCTAAGCCTTAAACCTCAGCGAAAGTTGCCTCTCTGGGGTCTTCCGGATTCAGTTTTGCAAACTCGCGCAAGATCTCTTTTGACCGCTCATCCCGCAGCGGAGGAAGCACCATCTCCACGGTGACAATCTGGTCGCCGCGTACACCTTCGTGCGCCGCAGATGGAACGCCCTTACCCCGCATCCGCAGTTTCTGCCCGCTCTGCGTGCCAGGAGGAATCTTCAGTTGCGCCCTTCCATCGACCGTCGGCACCTCGATCTTTGCCCCCAGCGCCGCTTCTGGCACAGTGACTGGAATCACTACCTGGATATCATCCCCTGAACGTGTGAACACCGGGTGACTATCCACTTTAATGATGAGGTACAGATCACCGGCAGCCCCGCCGCCATGGCCGGCATTGCCTTTGCCTGCCAGGCGAATGCGCTGGCCATCGCGAGTGCCGGGCTTGATGCGCACTTCGACTACTTCCGTACGGGTCACGGTTCCGTCACCGTGACAGGTCGCACACTCGCTTTCCAGCTTGCCGCTTCCGCCACAACGCGGGCAGGCGATCTTGAACTTCATACGCCCACCCATCTGGGTTACTTGTCCGCTGCCCTGGCACTCCGGGCAGGTACCACCATTGCCGGTGGCAGCTCTGCCTTTGCAGGTGGGACAAACTTCCTGACGGGCTATCTGCAACCGCGTAGTGCCGCCGCGAATGGATGTCCAGAAATCGACAGTCACCTGGTACTCGAGATCGGTGCCGGGTTGCGGCCCTTGTTGGCGCTGGCCCTGCGAAAAAACACCAGAAAAAATATCGCGAAAGCTTCCCCAACTGGAACCGGCCCCGCCTGTCCCCGCGGTTTCCGCCGCCTGACCAGCCGCAAAGTCAGAGAAGTCGAATCCGCCAAAATCAGGCACGCCGCGCCCGTTTGTAGAACGCGCGGAACCGCCCGGCTGGGTACCTCCAAATCCGCCGCTATAGCCGCCACGAGCGGCTGCCTCTGCGGTCGCGGGATCAATCTGATCGGAGTAGTAACCCAGCGCGTCATACACTCGCCGCTTCTTCTCGTCGCTCAGAACGTCATTGGCTTCAGAAATCTCTTTGAACTTCTCTTCCGCCTTCTTGTCTCCCGGGTTTACGTCGGGATGGTGTTTGCGCGCGAGCTTGCGGAAGGCCTTGCGGATGTCATCCGTCGTCGCCGTCTTCTTGATACCTAATAAGCCGTAATAATCCTTGGTGGGTGTAGTTGCCATGTTCGATCGGTCAATCCAAAATGAAAAGTTTCGGGCCGCCATGCGGCGGCCCGGGCTTACGTCAGTTCCACCACAACCGGGCTTCCACTGGCTCGATTCGCCAGAAAAGATCGGGTTCCACCCGGTTCATTTGGGCGGCAAAGCTCTCTGCCTCTTCGCGCGTATTGAACATGACCTGGTTATAGATCTGTCCAGCTCGCAACTGCTCATATTTCCACATTGTCTCAGTCATCGTGTCCTGCCTACCGCTGGTCAAACTTGCTTGAACTTGCCAGGTACGAGGCGCCTCAGCGGTGAAGCGCCCCGTACCGGTGACTGAGAACTGCAACAGACTTCTGTTACCTCCCCGTCCTTACCTTTCTTGCTTACTTCTTGTCCGCGACGTCTACATACTCGGCGTCGATGACACCCTCTTCCTTCTTGTCCTCACTTGCCGGAGCCGCCGTACCCTCCGTACCTGCGGATGGATTGGAAGCGTTGGCCTTGTACATGGCCTCTGCCAGCTTGTGCGATACCGCGGTGACCTTCTCCCGTGCGGCGTTCATTTCTGCCGCCGTCGAGCTTCCCTGCAGCGTCGTCTTGGCCTGCGCCAGCGCATCCTCAACATCCGAACGCTCACTGCCGGAAACCTTGTCGCCGTTGTCCTTCAGCATCTTCTCGACGTTGTAGACCATGTTGTCGAGCGAGTTGCGTGCTTCCACTTCTTCCCGCTTGGTCTGGTCTTCCGAGGCATGCGCATCGGCCTCCTTCGCCATGCGATCGACCTCTTCCTTGCTCAGACCCGAAGACGACGTAATCGTGATCTTCTGATCCTTGCCCGTGGCGTTATCTTTCGCCGTCACGTTCAGGATGCCGTTCGCGTCGATGTCGAAGGTCACTTCTACCTGGGGCACACCACGCGGAGCCGGAGGAATCCCGCTCAGCTTGAACTTGCCCAGGGTACGGTTCTGCGCCGCCATCGGGCGTTCGCCCTGGAGCACGTGGACCTCAACCTCTGTCTGGCTATCGGCCGCCGTCGAGAACGTTTCCGTCTTCTTCGTCGGGATGGTGGTGTTGCGCCCAATCATCTTGGTAGCCACACCGCCCAGGGTCTCAATTGCCAGGGTCAGCGGGGTCACGTCGAGCAGCAACAGGTCAGTCACTTCGCCGGCCAACACGCCAGCTTGTACGGCCGCACCAATCGCCACCACTTCATCCGGGTTCACACCCTTGTGCGGCTCCTTGCCGAACAGCTCCTTCACCAGTGCCTGGATGCGCGGCATACGTGTTTGCCCACCCACCAGGACCACTTCGTCAATCTTGCTGGCGTCGATCTGGGCATCGGCCAACGCCTTCTTGCAGGGCTCAATCGAACGCTGCAACAGGTCTTCCACCAACTGCTCCAGCTTGGCGCGGGTCAGCTTCTTCACCAGGTGCTTCGGTCCAGTCGCATCCGCGGTAATGAAGGGCAGGTTGATCTCGGTCTCAACTGTGGTCGAGAGCTCAATCTTGGCCTTTTCCGCCGCATCTTTCAGGCGCTGCAGGGCCATTTCATTGCCCTTGGCGCGCAAATCCAGCTGCTCATCTTTCTTGAACTCATCGATAAGCCAATCGACAATCCGCTGGTCGAGGTTGTCGCCGCCCAGGTGGGTATCGCCATTGGTCGACTTGACCTCAATTACGCCTTCGCCGACTTCGAGTACAGAGACGTCGAACGTACCGCCGCCGAAGTCATAAACGATGATGGTTTCGTCTTTCTTCTTGTCCAGCCCATACGCCAGGGCCGCTGCCGTGGGTTCGTTAACGATGCGCTTTACGTCCAGGCCAGCGATGCGGCCGGCATCTTTGGTCGCCTGCCGTTGCGCGTCGTTGAAGTAGGCGGGCACGGTGATGACGGCTTCCGTCACCGAGGTGCCGAGGTAATCTTCTGCGGCCTTCTTCAGTTTCTGCAGAATCATGGCCGAGACTTCGGGCGGGGTATATTCCTTACCCTGGGCGACCACGACCACGTGATCTCCCTGGCCCTTTACCTTGTAGGGCACCATCTTCATCTCGTCGTTCACTTCGTTCGACCGACGGCCCATGAACCGCTTGATCGAATAAATCGTGTTTTCCGGGTTGGTAATGGCCTGGCGTTTCGCCACCTGGCCGACCAGCCGCTCGCCGCTCTTGGTAAAGCCGACTACGGACGGGGTCGTCCGGCCACCCTCCTCATTGGGGATAACCTTGGGTTCGCCGCCTTCCATCACAGCCACCACGGAGTTCGTGGTGCCTAAATCAATGCCAATAATCTTTGCCATCGCTGCTCCTGCGTGCACATCGTGTGTGCCAGTATATGGACTAGACTCGCACTTGAGTCCCTTACTGTCAACCTATCTGATGCTTCTCTTCACCAAGAGGATTCAACCTGTATTGATTTGCCCCAACCCAGCCAATTCAGAGGGTACTTTCGAGAGCGGCTCTCCCGCTGACCGAACCTTATTCGCTCCAACCCAGGCAACTCACAGGGGAATTTTTGGGGCGGTCTTCCCCTTCCACGGTTTCGGGTGCCCCATATCTACCGACGTTTTCCAGTCGGGAGATGTGGGAATTCACCGTCCTCCACCCTTTATGTCTGCGGCGCAATCAGCCCCATTCGGCTGGGTGCGGCTTAATTTTCTCTGGTCACAGGCCTTAAAGGCGGATTTCTCATCAGTACTGATTGGTGCGACAGGTTGAAGGGAGCGGTGAACCTGGTGCTGTGGTTTGGCTCTGTGGCCTTGCGCGTTAGGTTAATTTTTGGTGTGCGACGACATGTTTTGCGGTCCAGCTAAAGGGCGGAAATTCGTGAATTCCCACTCTCCCGACTGGAAAACGTCGTGAGATATGGGGCACCCAAGCCTGTGGAAGGGAAGTATCCAGACTCTAGCTCGGAGGGTAATTCTCTGGGGCGGCTCTCCCCCCTCCACGACGTTTCCAGGCTGGAGGAATTCACCGCCGTCAACCCTTTATGTCTGCGGCGGGATCAGCCCCATTCGGTTGCGTGCGCCTTGAGTTTCAAGCTCGATAACCGACCAGCGCCCGGTAAGCGCGTTCCAGCTCCGACGACTTCTTGGCAAAACAGAACCTGAGCAAATGCTCACCCCGGCCCGCCGCAAAGAAAGCCGACCCCGCCACCGCACCCACCCCGGTAGCCTTAAGCAGGTTGCGGGATTTCACGCTGGCGCGCTCACCTTCCACCCGGCTCGCATCCGCCAACACGTAATACGCACCAGCCGGCACCGCCGGTGTAAGGCCGGCAATCGTCAACGCCTCGCAAATCCTGTCCCGCTTTTGCTGGTACTCCGCTGCCAAATCCTCATAAAACGAATCCGCCAGAGCCCGCAAGCCCGCGGCCGCAGCGTACTGGAAGGGAGAAGGCGTGCACACATACTGCAGGTCGTGAAAATACCCAATCGCAGGAATCCACCGGCTGCTGGCAGCCAGATACCCCACCCTCCATCCCGTCATGCTGAAGGTTTTCGAAAATCCGGAAATGGTGACCGTTCGCTCAGCCATCCCCGGAATGGTCGCCGGGCTCACGTGCTTTTGCCCCTGGTAAACGAAATACTCGTAGATCTCGTCGGTCAGCACAAACAGATCGTGCTCGATCGCCAGCGCCGCGATCGCCTCCAGCTCCTGCTGGGTGAAAACCTTACCGCATGGGTTGCCGGGAGTATTGATGATGATGCCGCGCGTCTTCGGGGTGATGGCAGCGCGCAGCCGGTCGAAGTCGATTTCCCAGGTAGCCGGCGCCAGCGGAACCGGCACCGGGCGTATGCGCATCGAGACGAGCGTGCTGTAGTGGTAGCCATAGAACGGCTCAAACAGCAGGATTTCATCGCCAGGGTTGAACAAGGCAAGGCAGGCCGACGAAAACGCGCCAGTGGCGCCGGAGCTGACCAGTACCTCCCTATCAGGATCAACCGTCAGGTGGTTGTAGTGCGCCAGCTTCTCGGCAATTGCCTGGCGCAGCACCGCCACGCCATCCAGACGCGTATAGATGTTGTATCCATCGTGAATGGCCTGAATGGCGGCATCCATCACCGGCGCCGGCAGCGGCGTGTCGCACACACCCTGGGCAAGATTCACACCGCCCACGGCATCGCACTCCACGGTCATGCAGCGAATTTCCGATTGGATGATCTGGGGAGCAATTTCACTCAGGTGCAGGCGTTTTTCCGTGATAGCAGGCATGCAAGCATGTCTACCACGACGCATGGGGGGCCTGCAAAGTGAGAAACAGGAACCGTCAGGGCCCTACAACAATTGGGGCAGAGCAGGAGCCGAAAAAACCCTCTCGCCTCCCGCAGGCAGTGGTAACTTTTGCCGTATACCCGGGTTATCACCAGTGACGGACTGTCAGCAGAACCGTCTATGCAGTATGTCCGGGCAATTGTTCGCGGGTTTGTCTGGGCAAGGGGGAAACACGATGTATTCGTACAAGAGGAGTCCATTGCGGTGGGTGCTATCCGGAGCTCTGGGTACCGGGCTGGTGCTGGCTCCCGTTTTTGCGAACTCTGCCTACGCGCAGACCGCGACCACCGGGCAGCAGACCCCGGCGCCGGGTCAGCAAGGGAACTGGGGGCAGGCAGGACCGCCGCCCGACGTGCAAAACGGCCAGATACCACCGCCTGAGAGTGGGGCACTGGATGCCGCGGGTGCGCAGGATACCGATCAGGGACCGCCCCAATATCCGGGTCAGGATCCAGGACAGCAAGCGGGCCAGCAGCCGGGACAGGAACCGAGCCAGAATCAGGGCCAATATCCAGCGCAGCAACCAGGCCAGCCCGGCCAGGGACCGAATGGACGACCCGCCTACCAGCCACAAGCGGGCCAGCCTGGCCAATACAATCAGGGTCAATACAATCAGGGCCAGTACTCGGGTCAGTACCAAGGACAGCAGCAATCCGCGCCTCCCTCCGGTCCCGTAACCTTAAACCCGGGCCTGTTGCTGCCCATCCGCACCAGCGAGCCGCTTGATTCAAAGAAGGTCAAGCCGGGTGACTATTTCCAGGGCACAGTAGCCCAAAGCATCTACGTGGGCAATGTGATCGCGATCCCGCGTGGGGCTGAAGTGACCGGCCGCGTCGTCGACGTGAAGAAGGCCGGCGAACTGAAGGGAAATGCGAGCATCGCTCTCCAGCTCACCAGCCTGAACCTGGGCGGCAACTCCTACCCGCTGGCCACCGATGTATTCGACACCAGCAGTCCGGGCAAGGGCGGCTATTCTGCGGGTACTACCGTGGGCACAGCGGCACTGGGAGCAGTGATCGGTGCGGTCGCCGGCGGTGGGCCCGGTGCGGCCATTGGAGCCGTAGCCGGCACCGGCGTGGGATTAGGCGCTTCCGCCGCCAGCTCAGGTCCTCGGAGCGTTGTGCCGCCGGAAGCGCTGATCAGCTTTCATCTGACCAGCCCGGCGACCGTGCAACCGCTATCGGTTCAGGACGCCAGGGGCATGGAAGCCAGTTCCGCTCCTCCGCAACGGCAATACCCGCCGCAACGCCCTTACGCGTACGGAGCGCCGGTTGGGTATCCGGTCCCGCCTCCGCCGGTCTACGGCTATGCGCCTTATCCCTACGTCTACGGCTATCCCTACGGATACCGTTATGGCTATCGCCCCTATCCCTACGGCCGAGCTTACTACTACGGCCGCTGGAGATAAGTCGCCGCATCAGCAGCCCGTTCCCACGTCTCCCCGGCGCGAGAACGGGCTGTCTGCTTACTGCATTCTGGCGTCCCGCTTTTCCCTAATGCCCGCCGCTCCGCCCGCGCGCACCCCCTGATCTATACTTATGGGGTCCCGCAGAGCGAGCAAGGTCTCTGCAATTCGCTCTAAAGGTTCCTCTACTCATGATCCGTTTCCTGCAAAAAGATAATCGCGTCGTTAAGTTCATTTTCATCGCCATCATCAGTGTCGCTGTCGTCACCATGGTCATCACGCTGGTGCCCGGTATCTTCGCCGACGAAAACACCACCTCCGATACCTACGCCACCGTACACAGTGGTGGGCTGTTCGGCCGCTATTTCGGCGCATCCACGGCGATCACCACGCCCGAAGTGCAGCAAGTGGCGCAAAGAATTTTGCAGCAGAAGCACTACCCAGACATGGTGTTGCCCTACATCATGCCGCAGGCGGCCCAGGCGCTGATCCAGCGCGAGGTGCTTTTGCAGGAAGCGAACCGCCTCGGCCTGCAGGTCAGCGACGCAGACCTGCGCCGTGCCATGCAGACCGGTCCCTTCTCGCAAGCACTTTTCCCTGGCGGCCAGTTCATCGGTGAGGACAAGTACGCCGACTTTGTCTCCAATTACTTCCACACCTCCATCCAGGATTTCGAAGGCCAGGTGAAGAAGGAGATCGAGATCACCCGGCTGGAGTCGATGGTGACTGGCGGCATCACCGCTTCTGACCAGGAAGTGCGCGACGCCTACCGGGGACAGGGAACCAAGATTAAATTCGATTACGCGGTGATCAGCGCAGAAGATCTGCGCAAGCAGATCAATCCGACCGATGCTGAGCTACAGGCCTTCTTCAAGCAAAGCGCCGCACGTTATAAAGACGCCATTCCAGAAACGCGCAAGCTTGCCTACATCGCTATCAAGCCCAACGACGTTCCTGCCACTGCCAAGCCGGTAACCGGCCAGGATGTGGAGCAGTACTACCAGCAACACCAGAAGGACTACCAGGTGCCGGAAGAAGTAAAGGTACGGCACATCCTGATCAAGGTGCCTGCCGGTGCTGATGCCAAGACCGATGCTGCGGCCAAAGCCAAGGCAGAGGGCCTGCTGAAACAAATCAAGGCAGGTGGCAACTTCGACGCCCTGGCGAAAGCGAACTCCGATGATCCGGGCAGCAAGGAGCAGGGCGGCGATCTGGGCATGATCCAACGTGGTGTGACCGTGCCGCCGTTTGAGCAGGCCGCGTTCTCGCTGCAACCAGGCCAGGTGTCTGAGCTGGTGAAGACTCAGTTCGGGTACCACATCATCAAGGTGGAAGAAAAGCAGACTGCGCACCTGAAGCCGCTGGAAGAGGTCAAAGCACAAATCCTGGCGACCTTGACCCGTCAGCGCGAATCGGAGCAGCAGGCCGCCTATGCGCAGCAGCTCGCGAACGAAGCAGCGAAAACAAGCCTGGCGAAAACCGCAGAAGCGCATCACCTGCAGGTGGTGACGACTGGCTACATGGAGCAGAACGCAGTGCTTCCCGGGCTGCCGGAGGGAACAAAAATGCTGACCCAGGCGTTCACTGCGAAGCCAGGAGCAGCTCCGCAGGTCAGTGGCACCGGCGAAGGCTTTGGTGTCTTTCAAGTGCAAGACGTTAAAGCAGCGCACGCGCCTAACTTTGAGGAATACAAAACCCATCTGGCCGACGACTTTCGTGAGCAGCAATTACCCCAGTTGTTGGCGCGCAAGACAAACGAGCTGGCCGACAAGGCGCATGCCGGAAACAGCCTGGCGCAAGCCGCGAAAGAAGTAGGAGCCTCGGTCAAGACCAGTGACCTGGTGGCGCACACCGCCCAGGTGCCGGATATTGGCGAACTGGCCACGGCCGCTCCTGACCTGTTCGAACTGAAGATCGGACAAATCAGCAAACCCATAAACACCGGGCACAGCGGCATCGTTGTAAAGATCGTCGAGAAGCAAGAGCCGACGCCTGACGAGATCAACAAGAATCTCGATGCGACCCGCGACGAGTTGCTGCGCGAAAAGCGCGAGCAAATGTTCGCGGTCTTCGTGACCTCGCTGACCGATCGCTATGAAAAGCAAGGCGGCATTCGGATGAACAAGCGTGCGCAAGCCGGCCTGGCGCAAGGCGTTCAAAGCTAACCCTCTGTCATTCAACTAGCCACATCTCACGACCATGAGCCGTTGTGAGATGTGGCTTTTGTGCCTTGCCGCCCTATTCCTTCGACGAACTCGGGTGCCCCATATCTCACGACGTTTTCCAGTCGGGAGATGCGGGAATAGACGAATGCCAGCCCCTTTCGTCTCCCCGTAAACCGACCCTTCCCCGCTCCCAAGCGTAACCAAACTCCGCCGAATACACTGGAAAAAACGGGCACCCCCAGCGCACATGCAAAGTTACGGCATACCTCGGCATCGAACAGCACTGGTCAACTCTCTCGGACAGGTAGGCAATGGCCCTCGATCGATCGTCAGGACTTCTCCTCCACATTTCTTCCTTACCCTCATACGGAGGCATCGGCGACTTCGGCCCGGCAGCCTATGAATTTGCCGACTTTCTCGCGTCGGCCAAGCAAAGGCTCTGGCAGGTTTTGCCGCTCAGTCCAACGGGTTATGGCAATTCGCCGTATGCAGCGCTCTCTGCGTTCGCCGGGAACCCCTGGCTGATCAGCCTGGAAAAGCTGGTGGAGGCCGGCTGGCTCGCGGCCGACCGCATAGCGGGTTTGCCGGGCCATGCGGGCAATGTTCACTTCGAAGAAGTCGCACAGCGCAAATGGCCGCTGCTGGTTGAAGCCGCACAAAACTTTCTGCATCAGCACAACGATGAGCAGTGGATTCGCTTCCAGCAGTTCTGCGAAGCGAATTCCTTCTGGCTCCAGGACTACGCCCGCTACAGCGTATTGCGTGAGAGATTCCAGACCGGCGCCTGGCTGTCCTGGCCGGAAGCGTTCATGCACCGCGAACCAGCGGCTCTGTCACAGTTGCAAAAGGAGAGCCGCGACAAGCTGGAAGTGCAGCAAGTGATCCAGTTCGCTTTCGATGAGCAATGGAAAGCGCTTCGTGCCTACTGCGCCGAGCGCGACATCAAGTTCATAGGCGATGTGGCCATCTTCGTTAACTTCGACAGCGCCGACGTGTGGACCCACCCTGAGATCTTCGAATTGAACCAAGACCTGTCGCCGGTTCGTGTTGCCGGCGTACCGCCTGACTACTTTAGCGCGACGGGTCAACGCTGGGGCAATCCTCTCTACAAGTGGGATGTATTGGAGAAGACGAGTTTCGCCTGGTGGGTCGATCGCATGCGCCGGGCGCTGGCCCTGTACGACATCATCCGCCTCGATCACTTTCGCGGTTTCGAAGCCTTCTGGGCGATCCCGGCAAAAGACGAAACTGCCATTCATGGTGAGTGGGTCAAAGCCCCTGGGGCCGCCCTGTTCACCACGTTGCGTGAACAACTCGGCACCTTGCCGCTGATTGCCGAGGACCTCGGCCTGATCACCCGTGAGGTGGATGCCCTGCGCGAAAAGTTCAACCTGCCCGGCATGCGCGTGCTGCAGTTCGCGTTCAGCGGCCGGGGGTCGCACAACTATCTTCCGCACCGCTACGAAGCCAATACGGTGGTCTACACCGGCACCCACGATAATGACACCACCCTTGGCTGGTGGCGCCAGGGCGCCAATGAGGTGGAACGAACCTCCGTCTACGAGTACCTGAACCCGGCGCCCAACGATGTTGTCTGGAGCCTGATCCGCGCGGCCTCGACTTCGGTGGCGGATGCCTGTCTGTTCCCCGTGCAGGACATCCTGGTGTTGGGCTCGGAGGCGCGGATGAACACTCCTTCGGTCCCGGAAAATAACTGGAGCTGGCGCATGCCGCCCGGCGCGCTCACCGCTGAACATGCGCACGGGTTAGCGCAATTGGCTCAATTGACTGACCGGGATGGATGGGTGGACCCGGCCAACGTGTGAGCTCGATTGCCTCCCAAAGGAAGGTGGCAAACGAATAAGCTTCTGAGAAGAACCACAACAGGGAGAGCTGGGCTGACTGGTCGCGCCGTCGCCGCGACAAACGTCCGCTGATCTTTGGGAAGATTCAGATCCAGCAGCGTCACTGCAGGTAGATCATGCCAATCCCTGCCGGCATATCTGCCGCGCGCAAACAAAAAATGGCCGCCTCCAGACCGTTCCTGGCACGAACCAATCGGTAAGTGATCTTTGCTCGTTGAAATGCCCGAACCTCAGCTCGGCAGCGTAAAGAAGAACGTCGCCCCGCGATCCGTCTCCGCTTCGGCCCAAACGCGTCCGCCGTGCTTCTGTATGATCCGGTGCACCGTGGCCAGGCCCACCCCGGTGCCCTCAAACTCAGACTCACTGTGCATGCGCTGGAACACCTCAAACAACTTGCCAGCATATTGCATGTTGAAGCCCGCGCCGTTATCGCGAACGAAGATGACGGCCGGTTCTCCCTCACGCTGTGTACTGCCGATTTCGATCACGGCTGGATTGCGGCCGCGAGAATATTTGAGCGCGTTGCTGAGAAGATTCTGAAACACTTGTGCCACAAGGATACGATCTCCCTCCACTGCTGGCAGGTCGGCGATGCGCCATTCCACTGCGCGGCCGTCACACTCTGGCTGCAACATGGTTATCACCTGCTGCACAATGGCATTCAACGAGTTCGACTGGATGGTGAGCGCTTGCCGGCCAAGCCTCGCCAGGCTGAGCAGACCATCTACCAGCTGGCCCATGCGGGTGACCGCGTCCGCGATCCGCTGTAAATGCGCCCGCGCGTCCGGGAGCATGCCGGGCCCGAAATCGGTCATGAGAATGCGCGAGAACCCGCTGATGTGACGAAGAGGTGAGCGGAGATCGTGAGACACCGAGTAAGTGAACGCCTGCAGCTCCTGGTTCGCGGTCTGTAACTGTGCCGTTCTCAAAGCGATTGTTTCTTCCAGATCTTCATTTAGCTTTTGAATCTCTCGTTCATCGGCTTTCCTCTGGGTGATGTCGCGGAATGCGATCACCCCACCGCGCAATGAACCGTGCATGTCGCGCAGAGGAGCGCCATTGCTTTCAATCCAGGCACCGCTTTTCAGGTTTGCATTACGAATGTAGAAGACAGCGCTGCTCACCTCGCCGTCGATAGCGCGCGCCAGGGGGTTTTGTTCCCTGGGAAAGGGGGTAACCGTGTCTGGTAAAAAAGTCCCGTAATGCGTGTTCCACTCATCCATGGGCAGATCGGCTGGTCCCAGGCCGACAATTCGGGTGGCCGCAGGATTCCAAAGAATGAACTTTCCTTGTTGGTCGGCGGCGACCACACCCTCTTCCAGGCTGTCCAGAATGGACTGCAGCAGAAGGCTCTGCGTCTGCAGATCCTGACGGGAGCGCGCCAGATCTTCTGCCTGCATGGCCAGACGCTCTTCTGCTTGTTTGAGTCCGGAGATATCGGTATCGATCCCGAACCAGCGGATCACCTGGTCGTTCGCATCCGAGCGTCCCGTCAGAATGGCTTCTTGCAGCGACTTTTGGGCGTGCTGGCTTCGGGAGCCCGTTGCGGGCAAAAACTCAGAGACGTGCTGCCCCATGATCTCTTCGGCCGTGTAGCCGGTAGTGCGGGCCGCACCGGAATTCGAACTAGCCACGCAGCCCTCGTTGTCAAGCATGTAGATTGGGTGATCGTTGATGCCGTCCAGCAGGGCGCGAAACTTTTCTTCGCTGCTGCGCAGCTTTGCTTCTATCGAGCGGCGTGTGGCCGCCTCCGCGACGAGCTCGCTGGAGCGGTCGGCGACGCGCTGCTCCAGTTCAACCTTGAGAGCTCTGACCTGTGTCTGTGCCTGAATGGCGATACCGATGCCCCGCCTCAGGACAATGCTGGCTGCATAAAGAAACAGGATGGTTACGAGTGTGCTCAGGGCGACGGTCAGGCTGGTTATCCTCCGGCTGCGTAGCGTCTGCTCAACGCGATCGTCCAGTAGGCGGTGTTCCTCCAGGTCGAGCGTCTGCACGCTCACGCGGATGGCATCCATAGCCTGCTTGCTTTGGAGCAACCCGGAGAGGTTGGGCAGTTCGCGCAGCCGGCGCCGTTCTGCGATCACATCGCCGGCTAGCTCCTGCTGGCGCTGTATCTGTTGTGACAGGATGGTCAACTGCTGCCGCTGACTGGGAGTCTCCGTGATCAGCAACGGCAAGGCTTGTAGATCCAGCGCGAGGGCACGCTTGCCTGAGTCGTAGGGTTCCAGGAACGGCTCAAGGCCGGTTAGGGCGAAGCCGCGCACCCCGGTCTCGACATCGTCCGCATGCTGAACCGCGAGTTGCAGACCGCTGGACGCCTGATATGTATGCACCACACGATCGGCGTTTCGCTCTGCTGTTCGCATCATGCACCAGGCGTAGAGCCCCAGCGATGCCGAAAGCAACATGGCTACGCCAACCCCCGCCGTGACCCGCCGGCGCAGGCGATCTTCGGTTTCCGGACGATAGGCCGGTATCCAGTCCTGGAACGAAATCTTGAGCCAGTGCTGGAGCGTTCGGCCGAATGATGGCGCATCCGCACATTTCATCGGGTTTATCTATGGGGACTATCGGCAGGTGGGCCCCTTGGGTTACAGGGGCCTAGGCCCCGGGGTTACGGTCGGAAACACACCTTCTGCTTTGCTGGCGACAGGGGGGCGGGAAGCTCCGGATTGCGCATTCCCGGAGCTTTTCCGGTTGACTCACTGTATTGCCGGAGATGGGTTGTTGGATCTACAGGTTGGCGACTGCGGCAGTTAACTGCTTTTTGACTTCTTCGCGCTCCAGGTCCAACTTGCTACGCTTGGAATCGATGTCGGCCATCGTTTCCAGCAATTGTGAAACCTTGGCTTGCGATGAGGCCAGTTTCGACTTTTTTGCTTTTCCTTGTGCGACCCGCTCTGGCCAATCGCTCTGATCTGTCACTTCAGTTGTTACTTCAGGAGCAACTGCCGTGCTATCCCACCCGTTCGTTCCTGTTTCCATGGTCCCTCTCTCCCTGCGTTGACTGCGTGACGTCTGCCGACAGGATTGCAGACGATTCCGGGTTTGGCCTCTCCACTTTTGTGGGATTCGCTCAACAGGGACCATGACGATTGCCAATAGTGCAGCTCCCCCGAGACTGCGTGCGCTCAAACGCCAAGCGCTAGCCCGCATTTCTTACGGCCTGATCCGTAACGAATGATGGGTGCCCCACATCTCGCTTGTTTTTGGCGAGATGTGGGATTCCACGAACCTCGGCCCCTGAGTGTGGAAGTGGCAAGACCCTCATTGAAGACCCGTTGCCAGGAAAGCGTGGCCGGTGTACAGCGGTGGAATCCCACATCTCGCCAAAAACGAGCGAGATGTGGGGCACCCGTTATTCCTTAGAAAGAGAGATCTCGATCCCCGAGGGGCGGGAAAAACGCGGGTTAGCTAGCCCCAATACTGTTCACTTAGCACCATTTTTGTGGCATTCTGTTTGTATCG
>CAZZVD010000056.1:0-22941 GCA_964657465.1 uncultured Acetobacteraceae bacterium
GTGGTGTGGTCTAAGTTTGGTGGTTTGATAAGACTGGTTCCGTAAGGCAGCTGTTCCCCTGCCAGGTCTGGTTTGAGGAACAAGAGGGTAAGACCCGCCCTGCGTGGTGTGATCTAAGGTTGGTGGTCAATCCGAAGGTCAAAAAGATTGCGGTGATCAATCGGCCCCGTAACAAATTCGGGTGCCCCATATCTCACGACGTTTTCCAGTCGGGATCTATGGGAATTTACAGCCGCCCACCGGCAGATCTTTCCTGCCGAGTATCGTCGAGGGGAAGAAGAGGGTAAATGCCCGCCCACATCTCCCCGCTGAAAAACGCGGTGAGATATGGGGCACCCGGAGTGGTGGTGTGGTCTAAGTTTGGTGGTTTGATAAGACTGGTTCCGTAAGGCAGCTGTTTCCCTGCCAAGTCTGGTTTGAGGAACAAGGGGGGAAAGACCCGCCCGGCGTGGTGTGATCGGTATCCGCAGCGGTGTCCACAGCCGATCTATAATGGCGGACGACCCGGGAGTGGCTCACGTCCGGGGATGGATCTAATAAGGGGACCCATGAGGAAACTGTTTTTGCGTTTGTTTATTTTCGCTTTGGGGCTTTTGCTTCTTAACGCTCCGCCTTTAAACGCTCAAACTGCCTACATGGCCCAGGCGCCAAGGATTCAAGGGCAAAATCCGAACGGACTCCACGTCTACCTGCGCGCCGGATTAAAGACGCATCAAGCAGGACAGCATGACTATCCCCAGTTCCTTGCGGACTGGAGCAAGCTCCTCACCGAGCACGGCGCGGTGGTGGATGGATCGCTGCATGCTCCCAGCGCCGCCGAGTTGGCCCACACCGATGTACTGGTGATTTATAAAGGCGACGCCGGTTACATGAATGATGAAGAGAAGGCAGCGCTCGAAGCATTCGTAAAACGCGGCGGCGGCATCGTTAGCCTGCATGATGCGCTCTGCGGTCCAGACCCGGTGGATTTCGCCAACCTGGTGGGCGGCGCTAAAAAGCATGGAGAGGTGAATTACACGCTGGGCGCGGATATTCCCTACACCATCGTGGATAAGACGGATCCGATCATGGAGGGGATGACGAACATCACGATCTTCGACGAGGCTTTCTACAACATGACCTGGGCAAAAGACCCAGCAATGCACGTGCTGGCTACCGCGGTCATCCCCGGGACGCCGAGCGCCGGCAAGCACAAGGGTGAGGTGGTGCCGCAGATCTGGACGTATGAACACACGGTTGCTGGCGGCGAGCCGGCCAGGGCGTTCGTGTGGATGCAGGGACACACCTATGCCAATTTCGCTAATCCGCAAATTCAAGTGATGTTACTGCGGGCGATAGCCTGGACGGGCAAGAAGCCGGTGAACGAGTTAGTCGATTACAAGCCGCCAGTGCGCAGCACGCCTAACCCGTATGCGGAGCCGGCGGTACACTGATGAACGCTGTATTCCGCGTTACCGTGGCCCTTGTCCTGTTTCTGGGTTGCATTTGCTTCGCTGCCACTGCACAGGAGGCGGGGACGCACTGGCCGGTACAGGATGGCAACTTTGTCATTCCCAATTTTCGCTTTGGTACTGGCGAGACTCTCCCCGAACTCAAGCTGCATTATCTGACGCTGGGCAAGCCGCACCGCAATGCAGCCGGCCACACGGACAACGCCGTGTTGTTGCTGCATGGCACGGGCGGCGACGCGTCTTCGCTCCTGAACCCGGTCTTCTCCGATGTCCTGTTTGGCCCCGGGCAGCCGCTTGATATCGAAAAGTACTACCTCATCTTGCCGGACGACATTGGTCATGGGTCCTCGAGCAGGCCGTCGGATGGTTTGCGCATGCACTTTCCCCATTATGACTATGACGACATGGTGGCGTCCCAGCACACGATGTTGACCGAGGGATTGCACGTTGACCATCTCCGCCTGATTCTGGGCACGTCGATGGGGTGTATGCAGTCGTTCGTCTGGGGCGAAACGTACCCTCAGTTCAGTGATGCGCTGGCTCCGTTTGCCTGTTTGCCGGTCGAGCTGGCCGGCCGCAATCGGATGTGGCGTTACATGGCGATGCAGATGATCCGCAAGGATCCAGCCTGGAACAATGGCGATTACACAAGCGAGCCGGTGGAAGGCCTGCGTGGGGCAAACGATCTGATTGTGATTGCCGGGTCTGCGCCTTTGCCTATGCAGAAGACATTCCCTACCCGTTCCCTGGCGGAAAAGTACGTCGAACATACGCTGGACACGTTGATTGCGAATACAGACGCCAACAACTTTCTCTATTACGTGGATGCTTCGCGGAACTACAACCCGGAGCCGAAGCTTGGCTCCATAACGGCCCCGGTGTTGTGGATTAACTCGGCAGACGACTTCATCAATCCGCCGGAATTAGGTATCGCTGAAAAGCTGGTGACCAGGATGCCGCATGCACGCTTCATCCTTATTCCGCTTTCCGAGAACACGCATGGACACGGTACCCATACGCAAGCGGCCGTCTGGAAAGATTACCTGATCGAATTTCTTCATCAAACGCAGCGCTAGGTGGAGACGTACCGGTACTTTACTGCACCAGCGCGAAAGCGTAGAGGGTGTCACCGCCGCCAGCGATGACGTACTGTTTCCCGTCGAGCATGTAGGTTTCCGGCCCGTTGCCCATGGCATGCAGCATAGGGAAATGCCAGAGGATGTTGCCGTTCGCTGCGTCGAAGGCAATCAGATTCCCAGCCAGGTCGCCGCTGAAAAGAAGATTGCTGGCCGTGGTCAAGATGCCGGCACCGCCCTGGCCGCCGCCTTCGTTATCGGCATTTGGGTACGGATGGCTCCAGCGCACCTCGCCGGTTTTGTGATCAAGCGCCTCCAGAACATGCTGGGACCAAAGACCGCGAATCGATCCACCGTAACCCTCCGGATGCTCGCTGGTATCTGTCAGGTAGGTCACGCTGTAGCCGCGCACCGCGTTGACGTAAAACAAGCCAGTCCGCGGGCTATAGCTGGGGGGCATCCAGTTCGTGCCACCGCCACCGTTGATCGTGAGCAGGTTGCCATCGACGGTGGGCTCTCTCTGCGGATCGGGTATAGGTTCTCCCCGTGCGTCAATGCCTTTCGACCAGTTCAGCGGTACAAACGGCTTGGACACCAGGCTTTTACCATTAGTCCGGTCCAGCACAAAGAAGTAGCCATTGCGTGCGGCTTGCGCCAGCAACTTGCGGGGCTTGCCGTCAACCTCGGCGTCGAATAACACGGGTGTCTCTGTGTTATCCCAGTCGTGCGTGTCGTGGGGTGAGCCCTGGAACCACCAGACTAATTTGCCCGTGTCAGCATTGAGCGCGACGATTGAACAGGTCCACAGGTTGTCTCCCGGTCTTCCCTGCCCTGCCATGACAGGATTCGCATTGCCGGTGCCCCAATACAGCAGATTCAGGTCTTTGTCATAGGTTCCCGGCAGCCAGGTCATGCCCCCACCATGAGCCATGGCGTAGCTGTTGGGCCATGTGTCCGCACCCGGTTCGCCCTGGCCTGGTTCGCTATGCCACCGCCACTGTAGTTCTCCTGTCGTGGGATCACGCGCTTCGAGGTAGCCGGGGACGTCGATCGCGTCGCCTCCCACGCCGACGATGATGTGCTCGCCGACCACCATGGGTGAGCCAGTGGTGAAGTACTGCATCTTCTCGTCGGCTACTTTTTTTCTCCAGCGTTCTTTGCCGGTCTTAGCGTCAAGCGAAATGAACCATCCATCCGGGGCTAGAAAGTAAAGCCAGTCACCGTACATGCCGACACCGCGGTTGCCCACGAGGTGTCCACCTTTATCTGCCCAGTCGTACTGCCATAGTTCCAACCCGGTGCGGGCATCGATAGCGAACACATGGTCCGGTACGGTGAAGTAAAGAACTCCGTTCACCATCAACGGCGTGGACTTGATATCGGGCTCGCCGACTCCGCGCAACGCGCCCCCGGTCACGCGCACGCGAAACATCCACGACAGCGCCAGGCTGTGGAGATTCGCGGCCCCTATCTGGGTCAACGGACTGAAGCGCCGGCCGGAGTAGTCGCCGTTGTAAGTAGGCCATGTATCGCTGGGCTCAGCCTGGAGGAGCTTCTGCCGGTCAAGCCCCTGCGCAAGCAAAACGCTTGACGCCGAAGCAAGAAAGCAGGCCAGGAATACGGCCATCGCCGCACGTCTTCCGCTCATGGTCATCGCAGTGTTACCAGGTAGGCGGTGAGGTCGTGCATTTGCTGGTTAGTGTAGGTATCCAGCAATTGACGATGGGCCAGCAGCGGATCATCCACGTGAACCACGACTCCCTTTTGCAGAGGAACAGAGTGGTACCGTCCATCTGCGTCGTAGAAAGAGACGTAGAAATCGTCCAGATGTTTCAAAGCGCCATGCAGGCTAGTGCCGTTTGCCAGGGTGACGGTCACGTTGATGGGTGAGCGTTTTTCGGATGCGGGATAGAGAAATTTTTGCTGCAGATCCGGTGGGCTCATCTTCGCGCCGATTTGAGCCAGGTCGCCAGAGGCTGAGTGACAGCCGGCGCACTTGCCCGGTCCCTCGAAATACGCCTTACCGCCCGCGGCATTGCCGGTGACAATATTGATGGCCTTATAGGTTCCCCGGTTGGCCGCCAGCTCTACCTGCAAATGCAGGAACTCGGCGAGATCACGTAACTGCTCATCACTCAGCGAGGGAAAAGCCGGCATGCCTTTGCCCGGTCTGCCGTTGCGTACCGTGGCGCTGACGAGTTCCCCCTGCTCATCATCGAGAACAGTGGCAGAACGCAGGAGATCCGGACCACTGGCTCCGCGCGCGTTGGCTCCATGACAAAACCCGCAGTTGGGTCCGAAGACCTTTGCCCCTTCGGCCGCTTTGTTCGCGTCTGGGATGCGGCCAAGTCCGAGGAACTCCCGGGTGCGGATCGCCCGCGAATCCTCCTGCGGATCCCCACCGGTGGGAGTGCTTGCCTGTTGTGCAAAACTGGCGGCACTCACCATGCCCGTCATCAGCAACGTTGTTGCCAAAAGCCCGGCCCTGGCCCTGGAACGTGATTGCCGTACACGCTGAATGCAGAGAGACTGTCTTTGCTGAGGAATGGTCTGATGTCCTTGGCGGCGCGCCGGCTATCGTCCTAAGATATACACCGCTGATTGCGCAGTCGACAAGC
The DNA here is from genome assembly GCA_964657465.1 of uncultured Acetobacteraceae bacterium. Taxonomy (GTDB): domain Bacteria; phylum Acidobacteriota; class Terriglobia; order Terriglobales; family Acidobacteriaceae; genus PALSA-350. Next base: position 5,146 of record CAZZVD010000056.1, read on the forward strand.
CTTGGCGTCGGTTCGCAGGTCCCTTTGGTGCACGCCGGAACACTGCAGGCGAGGGCCCAGCCGGCAAAGGGCAGCCGGCTTCCATCCGGAGCCGGCCTGCACCAACTCTGCAAGTGGTCTCCAGTCGCCAACTGCTTGACATGGTTGCAAGTCGCCTTATAGAAGGGTTTCGCATCATGGGTGACCCTTTGAACGCTTTCAACGTAGACGGCAAGGTGGCAGTGATTACCGGCGGAGCCAGCGGCATTGGCAAAGCCATCGCGCAAACCTTTGCAGAGCACCAGGCAATGGTGTGGGTGTTGGACCTGGACGGAGGCGCCGCGCGCTCCGTTGCCGAAGAAATTGTGCGGGCTGGTGGCCGCGCAACCGCACTCTCCTGTGATGTGTCTGACCCGGATGCCGTTTCGCAGGCATTCGCATCGATCGCATCGGCAGGCCCGATCGATATTCTGGTGAACTGCGCCGGCATTGCCCACATCGGTACGCTGGCCAGCACCACGCTCGAGGACTTCCATCGCATCTTTCGTGTAAACGCACAGGGTGTTTTTCTCTGCATGCAGGCTGCAGTCAACGTGATGCTTGGGCAAACCGGCGGGGTCATTCTTAACCTTGCCTCGGTGGCCGCCGTTGCCGGCATCCCTGAACGCTTCGCCTATTCCATGAGCAAGGGAGCCGTGCGCTCCATGACGTTCTCGGTTGCCCGCGACTACCTCGACAAGCACATCCGCTGTAATTGCATGACCCCTGCGCGGGTACACACCCCGTTCGTCGATGGCTACCTGCAGCGAAATTATCCCGGCAGAGAGCAGGAGATGTTGCAGGTGCTCTCTAAAACCCAGCCTGTCGGCCGTATGGCGCAGCCGGCGGAAGTCGCCGGCCTGGCACTGTACCTTTGTTCGGATATGGCAAGCTTTTTAACCGGTGCAGATCTCCCTTTTGATGGAGGGGTTCTTAACCTGCGCTGAGCCCGCGCCTGCTTGTGTCGAAACAATACAGTCACGAAGAAACCGATGAAGGCGTCAAAGAAGATATCCCGCACGGGTTTTAGCTAGCCCGCATTTGCCCTCCCGAGCGCAGTCGAGGGATTACAAATTGGGTGCTAGCTAACCCGCAAAACATGTCGTCGCACACCAAAAATTAGCCTAACGCGCAAGGCCACAAGCCAAAACACAGCAACAGGCTCACCGCTCCCTTCAACCTGTCGCTCCAATCAGTACTGGTGAGATATCCGGGTTAGTGCCGGCCACAGAGGGTACGCCATGTGGGACCCGCAATTCTTTAGGCTCAACCCGCTATGCGATGCGGACTGACTGCGATCTGCTGCGGTTACGCTTTGCTGGATTGCCCCTCTTGTCACCTGCTTCCCGCTGGTCATCTGCGTCCCCTCGCCGTCCCGAAAGAAGCAGCGTGGGGCTACCCGTCACAGGAGCGTCCAGAGGAGCGCCGCGGGTGACCTGGGCGAGGGGCGTCCGAATCGGGTTATCGACGTTATCAACATTGACGCGGGCGCCTGTGCGCGTTATCGTTGAGCCATCTGGTGTTCGGGAAGGCGGTGCAAATCCGCCACTACCCCGTAACTGTAAGCGCTGAGAGCTTGAAACAGTTTGCTCAAGCCACTGGGATTCACATCCTGGGAAGGCTTTTCAAGTTCGATGACGCGCAAGTCAGGAGACCGGCCAGATGCCCGCAGGGCTTTTTTCAGCTTCGATGGGAGAGCTGGAGAGCATTCTCGCTGACGCAGTGCTACATCAGCACGGACGCTGCCTTTTGTTTTGATCCCGCTTCGCGCGCGGCCTAGCCACGCGCCAGAGGCGACGTATGCAGTTGAGTTCACGAAACGAAGTTACCCTTGTGCTGGGCGGTGTGCGCAGCGGCAAGAGTCACTACGCGCAGCAACTCGGTGAACGGGCCGGCCATGTCGTGTTTATCGCTACCGCGGAAGCGGGAGATGACGAGATGCGGCGCAAAGTCGAGCGTCATCGCCAGAGCCGGCCGGCCGAATGGCAAACCATCGAAGAACCTCTTCGGCTGGCGGAAACCATCGCGCGCTACGGCCCGATCGCCGGCCTGATGATCGTTGACTGCGTTACCTTTTTTGCCGCTAACCTGCTGGGACTGCACGCAAACGATGACGAGGCTGCGGAACGCGCCATCAGCTCCGCCATCGACGGGCTTTGTCATGCGCTCAAAGCCTCGCCCTGCCCGGTGGTGCTGGTTTCGAATGAAGTGGGCAGCGGCGTGGTCCCGGCATACCCATCGGGACGGCAATTTCGCGATCTGCTGGGTGAGTTGAACCAGAGCATCGCACGCGTGGCTGACAACGTATTACTGATGGTCGCGGGTCTTCCCCTGGTGTTGAAGGGCAAAGTTCCCGTGGAGGTCGCCTCGTGATCGGTTTTATGGTTGCTGGTACAGCCAGCGGCGTGGGCAAGACCACCGTCACGCTGGCGCTGATTGCGTGTCTGCGCCGTCGTGGGTTCACGGTGCAGCCCTATAAAGGCGGCCCGGATTTCCTCGATACCACCCACCACAGCCGGATCGCCGGCCGTAATGCTCGCAATCTTGACACCTGGATGTTGCCGGAAGAGGCGAACCGTCTCGTGCTGCAGGGTGCGGCAGCCGGCGCAGACGCACTCATCGTGGAAGGCATGATGGGCTTGTTCGACGGCAAAGATGGCGAGCATGATACCGGCAGCAGCGCGGAGATCGCGAAGATGCTCAACCTGCCCGTGCTGCTGGTTGTGGACTGCGCCAAAAGCGCGCGCAGCGTAGCAGCCGTGGTACTCGGGTTCGAGACATTCGACTCTGCTTTGCCGCTCGCCGGGGTCATCCTGAATCGGGTGGCAAGTGACGGTCACTACAAGCTACTCGCCTCGGCCATTACCAAACGCTGCCGGACACCCATCCTCGGCTGGTTGCCGCGTGAGCCGCGCCTGGCAATCCCGGAGCGGCACCTTGGGCTGCATGCCGCTGAGCCCACCACATCTTCAGACACCACATCATCCGATGATGTCCGGCAACTTGAGGGGGAAATCGATTACTGGGCGCAGCTTGCCGAGAAACATATCGACGTGGAGGCTTTGTTGCGGTTGGAGTGCCCGCTGAGAGCCGGAACTCTCACCTTGCCAGTCGAGCCTGCTTTGCCGGGCGGTCTGCGCATCGGCATTGCCCGCGATGCGGCGTTCTCGTTCTACTACGAAGACAATCTGGACCTTTTGCGCGGGGAGGGTGCGGAGATCGTTTTTTTCAGTCCTATAGCTGATCGCACGTTGCCGCCGGATCTGGATGCTCTTTACCTGGGCGGATGGTACCCGGAACTGTATGCGCAGGCGCTGAGCACAAATACGCCGATGGTCGACGCAGTGCGTGCGTTCGCAGCATCTGGTGGTGCTATCTATGCCGAGTGCGGCGGCCTCCTTTATTTATCGCAGGATGTGACCACCTTGGAACGCACCAGGTACCCCATGACCGGGGTCCTGCCCCTCTCCATGGAGATGACAGACAGGTTGAATGACTTTGGTTACGTTACGGTTACGTTTTCGCAGGATTGCCTGCTGGGACCCAAAGGAACTGTGACCCGGGGGCACAGCTTTCATTATTCACGGATCTGCTCTGCCGTTCCCACGCACACGAGCTATGAGGTGGAGTTCTCGCTATCCGGCAAGCACCAGAGTGAAGGCTTTACCAGCGGCCGCGTCCTCGCGAGCTATGTGCACCTTCATTTCCGCGCCAATACGGCGGTTGCGCGATACTTTATGGCCGCCGTGCGATCAACGCGGCAGAAGGCAGCGGTGATGGCGTGAGGCAGGCTGCGCTGGTTCTGCTGCTATTGCTGGCGGGCACGTCTCTCGGCCGGGCCAGCCGTATCGTGACCGACGAAGCGGGTCGCTCGGTAACGGTTCCCGATCATCCGCATCGCATCGTGTGCCTGGTGCCCAGCGTCACCGATGCTGTGTTTGCTCTTGGCTTGGGGGACGAGGTAGTCGCGGTGAGCGATTACACGACCTATCCCCCGGCAGCGCTCAAGAAGCCGAGCATTGGCAGCCTGGTAAAACCTTCCATTGAGACGATTCTTTCGTACCACCCTGACCTGGTGGTGGGCACGAAAATACCGGGTTCAGCAGAAACAGCAGACCAATTGCAACATGTAGGGGTGCCCGTGTACCTGGTTGACCCTCACGGACTCAAGGGAATCCTGCAGTCGGTGACCGGGATTGGCAACGCCCTGAACCGGGTGCCGGAAGCCACCGCACTCGATGCCAGGCTTCGCCAACGGATTGATGCGGTGAGGCAGCGCGTTGCCGGTAAACCGGCGCCACGTGTTTTATTCACCGTTTGGTACGACCCGATCATCACCATCGGCAAGCGCGCGTTTATCACCGAGATTATCGAGGCGGCGGGCGGCCACTCCGTTACAGACGACCTGTCACCAGACTGGCCCCAGGTGAGCATAGAGACGGTGGTGACCCGGGCTCCGGATGCGCTGCTGCTGGTGCGTGGCGGCAGAATCACGATAGGTGCCTTGATCAACCGCCCCGGCTGGAACAGCCTTGGAGCGGTGCAGCAAGGAAAGGTGTTCTACGTAGATAGCGGGATTCAGGAGCCCAGTCCCGTCGCCATCGATGCGCTGGAAGAATTGGCGAAGCAATTTCATCCTTAGGAGAGCAATACGGGACGGAGCGATCTCCGTTCTGCGACCATCACCAGGCAAGGTAACGAGAAGGCGGTGTAAATCCGCCACTACCCCGTAACTGTAAGCGGAGAGAACCCGGCAGGGAAACACAAAAGCCACTGGGCAGAAGCCTGGGAAGGCAGCCGCGGTTTGTTGACACGCAAGTCAGGAGAACGGCCTTGCCGCACATACTCGAGGGAGTGAGCAATGTACGGATCGTCTGTTTTTACAAAGTGGATATGTTTCTTTTTGCTGCTGGCGCCACTCACGCTGCGGGCCGCCGAAGAGGGTAGTTTAAAGGGGACCGTGACCGATCCGTTAGGCGCGGTGATCGTCTCTGCCTCGGTTGAGTTGCTTGCAGGATCATCGGTGATCGCAACCACCACCACCAGCGCGGCCGGCGATTACGCATTTACTCTTCCGAAATCAGATCGCTACCAGGTGCGTGTGGTCGCACCCACGTTCCAATCCACCAGCAGCAAAGCAGTCTATGTCAGTGCCAACAGCAAGGCGCAACTGGACGTCACGCTGGCGACGCAGACATTGACCGATCAGGTGATTGTGACCGCGACGGGCACACCCACACCGGAGGCACAAGTAGGCGCGGCGGTAAGCGTGCAGACGGCGGCAGACTACCGGAATGCCGCCGAAGTGCAGGATCCGCTGCGCCTGGTCCCGGGACTGCAGATTACGCAGACCGGCCAAACGGGAGGCACCACCGGTTTAAGTATTCGCGGCGGGAACACGAACGCCAACAAGGTGCTGATTGATGGGGTGCCGGCCGACGACATCGGCGGGCAGGTCGAGTTTGCCAATATCGACAGTGCGGGCATCGACAAGATCGAGGTATTGCGGGAACCGAATAGCGCGTTGTATGGCTCGGATGCTCTCGCCGGTGTAGTGAGTCTCACGACGGCGCGCGGCAGCACGCTGTATCCCTTGTTCTCGTACGCGGGCGATGGCGGCAATTTTCACTCGTTTCGCAACGTCGGCACGGTAAGCGGAGCCTTTCGTCACTTCGACTACTACTCTGCTTTTGCACGTACAGATACGCGCAACAACCTGCCGAATGATGCGTTTCACAATGGGACCTACGCGGGCAATTTTGGCTGGGCCCCTAACACCGCAAACGATCTACGGTTTTCGCTGCGCCATGTTGTGTCGGCCGCCGACCAGCCCAACGCCATACTTTTATATGGCATCCCGGATCCTACGAACGCGAAAGAGCAGGACAATTACTACAGCGCGGTTTGGAATAACCAGACCACCAGCCGCTGGCATAACCAGCTACGTTATGGCGGATTGCGCTTGCACTACCGCTTCAATGATTTCGCCGCAACGGGTATTTACAATCCCGACCTCGACGTGTACCTGGGGGCCCCGGTCACAGTCAAGGGTGCCAACGGCTACAGCGTAAGCGGACAAGCCATCTTCCAATACGGTGCGAGCTACGGTGCAACATTTCCCAATAACTACGTGGCACCCACGAAGCGTGACTTTGTCTATGGGCAAAGCGACTACCGGGTGAATACGCACCTGGTCGCCCTGGGCGCTTTCAAGTACGAGGCAGAACGCGGCTCGACTACCAGCTCTGGTGGTAGCCCAACGGTCATCAATCGCGGCAATTACAGCTACACAATGCAGCTCGCCGGTGACCTCAAGAACCGGCTTTACTACACTTTGGGCAGTGGACTTGAAGACAACGGCCTGTTCGGTTTCGCTGCCACGCCGCGCGCCTCGCTCGCTTACTATCTATTTCGCCCGGGCAATGCCGGGTTCTTCAGCGGGACCAAGCTCAACTTCAGCTTTGGCAAGGGCATTAAAGAACCGAGCATTTATTACCAGAGCATTTCCCTGTTCGATATTCTGTCCGCGCAGCCGAATGGCAGCGATCTCATCAGTCAGTATCACGTCTCGCCCATTGGTCCGGAAACCTCGCGCACCTGGGATGGCGGCGTTGACCAACAACTGTGGAACGGCCGGGGACGGGTTACCCTCACGTATTTTCATAACGAGTTCACCAACGGCGTGGAGTACGTACCCCAGTCCGCGCTGCTGGCGCTCGGCCTGCCCGCCGCGGCTGATCCTGCGGTGGAGTTCGGCGCGGCGGTCAACTCCCAGGCCTTTCGTGCGCAGGGCGCTGAGATCGCCATGGAGTACAAGATTGGCGAACACCTGTTTGCCCGCGGCGGCTACACGTATCTCGATGCCGTGGTGCAACAGTCGTTTTCGAGCGAGTCATTGCCGAGCTACAATCCGAGCTTTCCCGGCATAGCGATTGGTGCTTACTCTCCGTTGATTGGGGCGAGGCCATTCCGCCGCGCCCCGCACTCCGGATACTTCGATCTCGCCTACAATCGCGGCAAATGGTACGGCGCGTTCACCGGAACACTGGTCGGCCAGCGCGACGACAGCGACTTTCTCACCGACCCAAACTTCGGCAATACGTTGCTGCTGCCAAACCGCAATTTACTGGGTGCTTACCAACGGCTACAACTTGGTGGCAGCTACCAGGTAACCCGGGCCGTTTCCGCTTATGCCGATATGCAGAATCTGCTGAGTGAGCACTACAGCGAGGCTTTCGGCTATCCAGCTCTCCCCTTCACTGTGCGCGCCGGCGTAAAGGTCAGTTTCGGAGGTGAATCGTGGCGGTGGAAATAGCAAGGCACGCTCCCCCGCCTGTTGTGGCCGTAGGGCTGGCAGCTGCGGCGCCCGGCACACCGGCTAACCCGGGTTCCAGGTTATCGCCAGCGGTGCTTGTCGTCTTGCTGTTGCTGGTTCTTGCCGGGGTGGCTCTGCTTTCACTGGCTACGGGGGCGGTGCCGATCCCGCCTCGAGCGATCCTGGCTGCGGCGTTTACTCATCATCCACTCAATGCCACACAGCAACTCATCCTGTTTCGGCTGCGGCTGCCGCGAGTCATGGCGTCTGGCCTGGTGGGCGCAGCCCTGGCAGTGGCTGGTTTATTGTTCCAGGGATTGTTTCGGAATCCGATCGCCGACCCGTACGTGATTGGCTCTTCTGGCGGGGCCATCTTCGGCGCCTGCATCGGGATTACCTTCTTTTCGCAGTGGTCTGTGTTGGGCTTTAGCGCAACTGCCTTATTGGCGTTTGCCGGGTCCACGGCCACGATGGTGCTTGTCTACTCCCTGGCCCGTTCTGCCGGCAAAACCAACGTGGTCACCCTGTTGCTGGCGGGGTTTGCCATCAGCACCATGTTTACTAATACCAGCTACTTCTTTGAGATCTTCGACAAGTCGGGCAACGGTAACCGCATCCTGCTCTCCTGGCTGCACGGAGTAATCGGCATACCATCATGGATGGAGTTGAGCATCAGTGCCGGTTTGCTCGCATTTGCCACTCTCGCGGCCTTGCCGCTCATGCGCACCCTCAATACCCTCGCGCTTGGGGATGAGTACGCGCAGCAGCTCGGCATCCGGGTAGAGTTCGCCCGCGTCAGCATTATCGTCATTGGATCGTTGCTGACGGCGGTGGCCGTTTCGCTGGGCGGGATGATCAGCTTCGCCGGCCTGATCGTTCCCCACGTCGCGCGCCTGCTGTTAGGGCCCGACCACGTTCGCTTGTTGCCGGTGACTGCTATTGCCGGAGCCACCTTCCTCATGCTCGCCGACACCCTGGCGCGAACGCTGTTTGCGCCGTCAGAGGTGCCGGTCGGCATTCTTATGGCGTTTATCGGCGGCCCATTTTTCCTCTACCTACTGCGCAAGATGAAACGGAGCTATACGGTATGAGCGCCTTATTGCGTTTGGCTGGGGTGGACTTCGGATACAACGGCCGCAACGTCTTGCAGCAGGCTTCCTTTGCGCTGGAAGAAGGCAGCTGCAGCGCTCTGATCGGCACCAACGGTGTTGGAAAAACAACACTGTTGCGGATAGCAGCCGGTTCGCTTCGGCCAATGGCGGGCACGGTGTTCTTGCAGGAGCGCCCGATCACCGCGATCCCGTTAAAAGAGCTGGCGCGCAGCATAGCGCTCGTGCCGCAACAACTCGAGCTGCCGTTTGACTTTACCGTGCAGCAGGTGGTGGAACTGGGCCGCACACCGCACATCGGCAGGCTGCGCGGACCAGGACGCAGCGATCGCATTGCCGTCGACCGGGCTCTGGACCTTGCGGATCTATCAAGCCTGCGGCACCGGATCTTCAACCAGTTAAGCGGCGGCGAACGTCAACGTGTGAAGATCGCTCTCGGTCTGGCGCAGGAACCGCGGCTGCTGCTGCTCGATGAGCCCACGCAGAATCTCGACATCGGCCGGCAGGTTGAGCTGATCGATCTGCTGCACTTTCTACGTGACCAAGGTCTCACGATTCTCGCCTCGATGCATGATCTTCACCTGGTCGACAAGAATTTCGCCACGGTGTTGTTGCTGAGCCAGGGACATTCACTTGAAAGCGGCAGTCCAGAGCAAATCATGCGGCCGGCCATCCTGGAGCGCGCTTTCCAGTGTCCGCCCGACCGGCATCCCCTGCTGATTGAACGAGCAGAGCTGTATGCGAGGAGCGCACGATGATCGTTGCCACCCAGCAAGACCTGCAAGCGATAAGTGCCGAGATTGCTATTCCTCAGAACCACTACACAGTGGCTGCAAGAAAGCACCTTGACTCGCTCACCAAGCCGCTAGGCAGCCTGGGTCGCCTGGAAGATATCGCGGCGCAATGGTTTGCCATCTGCGGTGGAGATCTGAGCGGCACACTCAACAAGGCGGTGTACGTGTTCGCTGCCGATCACGGCATCACCGCGGAAGGCGTGAGCGCCTACCCTGCGCAGGTGACGCAGCAGATGGTGTTGAATTTTCTTTCCGGGGGCGCCGCCATCAACGTGCTCGCCCGGCTGAATCACGTTGCAGTACACGTGGTTGATGTGGGCGTCGACGCCGATCTCTCGGCGGAGCCTGGGTTGCTGCACTACAAAGTAGGCCGAGGCAGCCGCAACATGCTGCACGAGCCGGCCATGACAGAGGCGGAGCTGCATGCGGCGTTGCAAGTAGGGCTTACGCTGGCGGAAGCAGCTTCTCGCGAAGGCGTTCGCTTGCTCGCGGTGGGCGAGATGGGCATCGGGAACACAACGGCTGCAAGCGTGATCACCGCCGCGCTCACGGGCGTAGCGCCAGGTCTGGTGACCGGCAAAGGCACCGGGCTGGGGAGCGAAGCCTATGCCCACAAGTGCCGCATCGTGGAAGGGGTGCTGGCTCGTCACTTCGGTCAGGCCGCCTCGCCACGCGACATCCTTCGGTGTGGCGGGGGACTTGAGATTGCCGCCATGACTGGCATGATTCTGGGCGGGGCGCGGCACCGCATGGGCATCGTGCTCGATGGATTCATCTCCACGGCGGCAGCTGCCATCGCGTGCGGCATTGCGCCTGCAATACGCAGCTATCTTTTTGCCGGCCATCAATCCCAGGAGCCGGGCCACCGTGTGCTGCTGGCCCATCTGCAATTGGAACCTATCCTTGACCTGCACATGCGCCTGGGTGAAGGCTCCGGCGCGGTACTCGCGATGCCGCTAATTGAGGCCGCCGCGCGCATTTATCAGGAGATGGCCACCTTCACCGGTGCCGGTGTCAGCGGAGCATCTGCATGAGCCAGCGTTGGCCGGCGCAGCGCCTGGTTATCGATCTGGCTGTTGCCTTTCAGTTTTTGACGCGGCTGCCGGTGCCCCAGGTGACCTTCGCGCCTGACCAACTGGCGCGCTCGGTAAAGTTTTTTCCGCTGGTTGGCCTCGTGGTGGGCTATGGCGCAGCGCTGCTCGAGAAGATGGTCTCGCCGCACCTGGGCCGGGCGGGTTCCGCCCTGGTGGTTCTGCTTTACCTGCTCCTGATCACCGGGTGCTTCCATGAAGATGGTCTGGCAGATGTTGCCGACAGCATGGGCGGCTGGACCGCGGAACAGCGCTTGACCATATTGCGTGATAGCCGGCTGGGGACCTACGGGGTGGCGGCGTTGGTCATATCCCTGGGAGCCCGCGCTTTGCTGCTTGCCGGCCTGCCATTGGCGCACTTTACTGCCTATGTTGTTTCCGCGCACGTACTGTGTCGCTGGTCGACGCTACCCCTGAGCTACTATCTTCCCGCGGCGCGCGCCGGTGAGGGTCAGGGCGCACGCGTGGCTCGTCTTACCTCTGCCGCGTCGCTGGTCGGCGGATCACTTTTCACACTCGTCACCGTGGTTGTACTGCTGCGCAAAGCTGCGATTGCGCCGTTGTTGATGGCGGTCCTGGTTCCCGTGCTCAGCAGCATGTTTTACCTGCGCAAGTTTGGCGGGGTGACGGGCGATGGCTTCGGCGCCACGAATCAAATTACAGAAATTGCCGTGTATCTGTGCGGCGTGTGGCAACCGTGAGCTCGGTATTGTTCATTCGGCATGGGGAGACGGACATGGCTGGCCGGTTCTGCGGCCATGCCGATCCGGAACTCAATCAGCAGGGGCACGCCCAAGCGGCAAGGCTGGCCGCATCGCTCTCACAGGAGCCGATTGCCGCCGTGTACAGCAGCGATCTTCGCCGCGCACGGCAAACCGCGGAAGCGATCGCTCTGGGTCGGGGTCTGGCGGTGGTGAAGCGGCCTGCTCTGCGCGAGATAAGCTTCGGCCAATGGGAAGGCCTCCGCTGGGAGGAAATCGAAGCCCTCGACCGTGCGCGTGCGACCGCCTGGGTGGAGGGCTACCCGAATCTCCCCTCTCCCTCAGGGGAGCCGTTCGCCGCGTTCGAGGCGCGGGTGCTCGAAGAAGTGCAAACGATTGTTGACATTCATCGCGGTCCAATCGCGGTGGTCACCCACGCCGGCGTTCTGCGCGTGCTCTTGACCCGCCTCTTCGGCTGTTCAGAGGAAGAGGCGTGGGCGCAGACCAAACCGTATTGCTGTGTGGTGCGTTATGCAATGGAAACTATAGGAGAAAGACAATGAGTATTGCAACAAAACATGGAGACGCAGGGGAGACCGCGCTTGCCGGCGGCATCCGGATTTCGAAAGCAGACCTGCGGGTCGAGGCTTACGGCACAGTCGATGAGTTGAATACGGTGCTCGGGTTTGCCCGCAGCATTTGCAGCGACGAAGAAATTGCCGGCTGGACGGAACAGATACAGAAGACGCTTTTCCGCGTGGGATCCGCCATGGCGACGCCACCCGAGAGCAAGAAACCACAAATCTACATCACGCCGGAGGATGTCGATTTCCTCACGCAGCTGGTTTACAAGATCGAAGCGGTTGACGGCATTCTTGCAGATTGGTCCCTGCCGGGAGCGCATCGCGAGTCCGCCGCCTACGAGATCGGCCGCACGGTATGCAGGCGTGCCGAACGTGCGGCGGTCCGGTTGCACGAGAGCGGCCAGCCGGTGCAGGCGGAAGTACTGGCCTACCTCAATCGTTTATCGGACCTGGTCTGGCTGTTTGGCAGGCTGATCGAGTTGAACGCGGGCATCGACGCCCGCCTCAGAGATGACTCGAAAACGGGCCCGAAGTGGTCGCGCGCCTGGTAGGCAACATCGGCAAGGCGCGCGCCATTATGGTTCTGGGCACCAGCTCGCATGTTGGCAAGTCTCTGCTGACGACAGCGCTCTGCCGTATTTTTGCGCAGCATCACTATAGCGTCGCTCCGTTCAAATCGCAGAATATGTCGTTGAACTCGGCGGCCACGATTGAAGGCCTTGAGATTGGCCGCGCGCAGGCGCTGCAGGCAGAAGCCGCTGGCATTGCAGCCTCGGTGCACATGAACCCTATTCTTATCAAACCCTCGGGCGATTGCTCCTCGCAGGTCGTGGTGCTGGGCAAGATCTGGGGAGAGATCTCAGCCGCTGATTACCATCGAAGGCGCGTGGAAGAGTTGATGCCGGTGGTGCGGCAAAGCTATCACGCGCTGGCTTCGACGCACCAGGTGATCGTGCTCGAGGGTGCCGGTTCCCCCGCGGAAATAAATCTCAAAGAGCACGACATCGTGAACATGCGGATGGCCGAGATGGCCGAAGCAAGCTGTCTGCTGGTGGGTGACATCGACCGTGGAGGCGTCTTCGCTTCCCTGCTGGGTACTGTGGAGTTGCTGGAGGCGCACGAGCGAGAGCGCATCCGGGGCTTTTGCATCAACAAGTTTCGTGGTGATCTGGGTCTGCTGACCCCCGGTGTACGCATGATGGAACAGCGGCTCGGCATACCCTGCCTGGGTGTCGTGCCCTACCTCCCAGGTCTCGCTCTTGAGGAGGAAGACAGTGTAGGGCTGCCACCGCTCACGCGCACCGGATGGTTGCCAGGAGAGACGAAAGCGGACCGCGCCCTGCGGATCGCAGTGGTCGCGCTGCCTTCGTTCTCTAACTTCACCGACTTTGACTCGCTGCGTGCTGAGCCTGCGGTTGATCTGCGTTTCTGCCGCGCTGCCGAGCACCTGGCGCATGCCGACGTGGTGATATTGCCGGGCAGCAAGCAGACAATGAGTGATTTGGCCTGGCTCATCTCCCAACGCATTGATCAGGCGGTCCTGCAGCACGCACAAAACGGCCTGGTGGTTGGTATTTGCGGCGGGATGCAAATGCTGGGTGAGCAGATAACCGATCCTCTGGGCATCGAGCAAAGAGGCACTGTGAACGCACTGGGGCTGCTGCCGATTCACACCATTATGGAAGCAGACAAAGTGACCCGGCTGTGCTCGGCTACCATGCAGAGCACTTCCCTCTTCGGCCAACCCGTCACGCACGGCCACCTTGCCGGGTATGAAATACATGTCGGCAAAACGGTATATAGCCCGGGTGCAACGCCCTTTGCTCAACTGATGGACGGCCAGGCTGACGGAGTCAGCTCCGCTGATCAGCGAGTGTTCGGCACCTACCTGCATGGCCTTTTCGACGAGGATACGTTCCGGCACGCATTCGTAACTGCTGCCCGCACGTTCCACGGTTTGCTACCGGCCGAGACGTTGATTGACTGGAAGGCCAGGCGCGAAGCATCGCTGAACCGTCTTGCCGCCTCGGTGAGTGAGTCACTCGACCTGCAACGCCTCTTCTCCTGGGTGGGCCTGGATTTAAACGTCCAATGAGCTGTGGCGTCGATTGAGAGCGTCATCTGCTTTCATGAGAGGTGGCAGCCCTGTTCGCCATGGCCGCTGCTCTCCCTGCCGCAGCGTACAGGTTCAGGCGGGAATACAGACCGAAGGCAGATCCATCGTCAAGAAAGCCGCCGCCTGGCCCTTCAGTCTCCGTGAGGAGCTGGTCCGCTTGTGACAGGGTTAATTTTGGGAAAGCGATCGTGAGGAGATAGCCTGCCTCGGGAGCAAGGGCGCTGACATCTTCGACGGTGCCGGCTGTCGTACTGTGCACCACTGGTAGGTTGTACGTCTGCGTGCTGGCGTAAAAAGCCTCGTTGGCCGCCGGGTTGCTGAGTCTCGCAGTGTCTTCCCCTGCGCATTGCTGCATGGTTTTGCCACAGGCTGCTTCCAGCGCAGTCGTGATGCTCGCACGTGCTGCTTTGACTGCGACTTGGAAATTCGCAACCTTTGGAGTGGCTGGGAACGTGCGATTGAGGTAAGCCGGATCGTTGGCCAGCAAGTGGGCCATGTCGTAGGTAGCGAGGGTCCGGCCGGCCAGCACATCCATTGCGTAGTGAGCCCCGATCAGGATGCGGTCGTTGCCGTACTCGGCGCCGCGCGTCACCATCTGCTGGTACCGCTCCGGCACAAGCACGGCCAGGAGCAACGAGCCCATATACCCATACGTGGTGTGACCGCTGGGATACGAAGGGCTGTTGATCAGGTTCATGATCGGCCCGCGATTGTATACGGTGTTATCAGCCGGCGCGTTGAAGTAGTCCAGGCCAATGATGGCGGTGACGCTGGGTTCGGTTTGGAAGGGCCGCGAGTTGCCGAAGGCGTCGGCTCCGGGAGAGCCGGCAGGGAGGTTGTAGGCTTGTCCAAAGACATCTTTCTCTCCGCCCAGGCCTTGCAGAATGGCCATCGCTTCTGGCGATGCGGGCGTTGTGCCGTCCGTGGTTGCGTTTGCGAAGAAATATTTTCCGGCATTGGAATGGGTTCCCGTCGTCGCATTGGCGTATGCAATCACGTCCGCCACCGGCTGCGACAGGTCGGTGCAATGATCGCGATCAATGTAGTGAGCACGGGCAACGTATGCGGCCCCAAGCGTGGTGCCGAGTCCGTCGGCCAGTTCAGCAAGGTTGGCCTGGGTAATGAACACATCGCGCAGAGCTTGCTGCTGCTGTGCAGCGAATGGGAGCAGAGTTGCCTGGCGCATGTCGCCGCTGGCCAGAGCGCCGGTTACGGAGTAATTGGCGCCCAGGGCCGCGGCGCCAGCGTAGTTCTTCGCCAGGACTGTTACCGGGGCAAGCCCTCTGAGCACGGCGAGGTCGATCGCCAGTGGTTGGGAGGGGGCGTTCTTGTGGGAGCCGGTGGTGGTTTGTTGCATCGGCCCGGGCATGCTCATGGTCCCGCAGGTTTGCGCAAATGATGGAGAAGACCCGAGGCCGGCAAGCAGAAGGAAGGCGAGCGGAAGACAAGGTGAGCAGCCGCCAGCAAGACGCCAGGCGCTCCGGCCAGAAATATTCTCCTGCATGCAAAGATCCTCCAGATCGTGGTGGCTCGCGAAATGATGCAAAGCCGAGCAAGCGAAAAAAATTCTAGTTCGCTTAGGCTGCCAGCTGTTATGTGCGTGAGACCACGGTCAAGCAAGAAGTGCTTGCTGTCAAGCGCGAGCAACTGAGCATGCACGCGTGCAGGGAGCCCGGAGGATGGTCATACCGAGTGGAGCTTTGCCCGTGTGCCGGGGGCTTTCGGTTGCAGCAGCTAATGCGGAAAGACAGCGCTGGTCTGTTCCACCCGCCAAAGGGGACCGCCCAGGTAGAACTGACCCTCTTCGCGGATGAAAGCGGGCGGCGTAGATTGCATTATGTAAATATGAAAGTCCCTGGGCTGCTTGCCGATTACCGGGGCGATGATACCCGTAAGGCCGCCCGGCTCCACGTGAACAACGAAATCAGTCGCCTTCCGCGCAGTGCCGCCGACCCTGAACTTGAGCTCGCCAGCAGGTCTGATGGAAATGTGGATGAGTCGTGGCTTAGCCGTGGGCGCGACATAGGACACGCGCGTCTCCGAAACCCTTGGGGAAACGTTCAATAGTAGATTGGGTGGCAAACCATTCGCCAGATCGGCGGGAAAATCGATGTGCTCGACTACACGTTTTCCGTTTGGCGTGATCGAGGTAACCTGACCCGTCTTCACCTCGATCTGAACATCCATGGGCTCGGGGAAAGCAGGCCCGTGTTGCACATGATGGTCGCTCACCAGGGCGAACACTTTGTTCTGGGTGAAGACGGTCGTCTCATCATCAATAGAGCCGTCAAAAAAGTGAAAGATCGTTCGGTTGACGACCCGCTGCCCATGGACCGTCTGCATATAGTCCCCCATTGCGATGCGCTGGCCTTCGGTGGTGCGTATCTCGAGGAAGCCGTGCGCGGAGCCTTGTGGGTATTTCACCGCTATGGGTTCGCCGTAGGAGCGTGCACTTGAAGTCATGGTTGCGAGCAGAACAACCATGGGGTAAAGGTTAAACCGCGCGATTCTAAGCCAGCACATATTTCCCGAAATACCTCCATTTCTCGCGTAGTTGGGGCCATGCGGCAATTTTTTGAGATGCACGGCCCGATGGTTCACGATGCAACTTTCCTCAACGCTGACTCTGCTGTCGAGCCACCAACCCTTTGCGACAGACGGGGCATCCCAGCTTTATTAGATGGTCGGGAGCTGCAGGCATCGAACCGTAGGCTAAACCCAAACCAGTAGGAATGTATCGACATCAACACGGCAGCACCTATGCAGTTGGCGGCGCACAGGATGCCGCACAGGAGAAAAATGGCTGACTATAACACTGTTGCAGCATACTTTCCGTCTCAGTCTTCTGCTGAGTCGGCAATCGTGAAGTTGAAAGAAGCAGGATTTTCACAGTCTCAGCTCGGCGTAGCTGCCGCAGGCTCGCAGGGAGCGAGAGAGACCGACGCTGGAACCCATTCCGCGAGCACAAGTCAGGCAGAGGGTACCGCATACAAGACCGGGCACACAGCAGGCAGTGCCTGGGAGAAGTTCAAGGGGCTGTTCGAAGGCAATGCCGCCGAACCGTATGCGGGAGAAAGCACCAGAGAGACTTTCAACGACAACGTGATTACCCCCGATCCTGATTACGGAACATCTGGTTACGAAGCGGAAGATGTGCACGGATCCCTTTCAGGATTGTCAGTTCCTCAAGAGCACTCGCGGTATTTCGGCCACCGCCTCGGCAGTGGCGAAGGCGCGATTGTCACCGTGAATGCGCCTGGGCGCGAGGCTGAGGCGCGGCAGATTCTCGAAGCAAACGGAGGAGACGTCGGCAGCAACGCAGCGAACTACAACTATGACGCGAATCCCAATCTGACGGGCAACCAGAACATTCAGCTGTATGGCGAAGTTTTGCGAGTCCACAAGGACCGTATCAACCGGGGCGAGGTCCGGATTCGTAAAGAGGTGCACAGCACGACACAGACGATCGAGGTGCCAATCACTCGCGAAGAATTGGTGGTGGAAAGAGTTCCCGTGTCTGGTCAAACCGCTGCAACCGGTGCTGCGTTCCAGGGCGAAGAAATTCGCATACCTTTGAGCGAAGAGCGAGCCACCGTGAGCAAGGAAGCCGTTGTCCGGGAAGAAGTGCGGGTGGGCAAGAAGCAGGTATCCGATGTCGAGACACTCAGCGAGCAGGTAAGAAGCGAAGAGCTGACGGTCGATGAAGATACAAAGAGCACGGTCCGGTCTGGCACTAAATAGGACCCGATGTGCGTCCTGCTAAGCCCCTTTCCCGGCGATCCGGGAGAGGGGCTTTTCAGTGAGGGGGTCGCTTCGCCAATCTGGACCGGGACGGGTCCGCGCGGATTTCTCAGCACGATTGTCCGGAGACAACCGCAATGGGGCGCCCGTCCAGGGTTAGAGCATCGTGGTCGGAAACTGAGAGTTGTGGTGAGAAATCCGGCTTAGCTTAATGCTAGCCCGCATTTTTCACCGCCCCTCAGGGTAGCGTGATCTCTCTTTCTAAAAGGAACGACGGGTGCCCCACATCTCGCTCGTTTTTCGCGAGATGTGGGATTCCACCGCTGT
>CAZZVD010000057.1:0-22745 GCA_964657465.1 uncultured Acetobacteraceae bacterium
TCCCACATCTCCCGACTGGAAAACGTCGTGAGATGTGGGAATTCACTGCTCTCCATCGGAAGTGTTCATGGCTGCGTCAGGGGCGTGCATCGCGAGGCGCCCGGCGCCGGCGCTAGTTTCGACCGCGTGACGTGCAAGCGATTCACCCGGACATAGCGCACGCGCAGGCCGCCCACAATAGCAGGCATGGATCGCGGCATCCTGGTCAGATCGACCAGCACCAGCAAGGCCGCTTCGTTTGGATTGTCGTAGCTCTGCGTCACCCCCACACCGAAGAAAGCCTCGTCAGCCATGAGCTGCGGAGCATACTTCTGCTGTGTGGCGGCAGCGGCCTTCAGCACATCCGCCGGCAGATTTATGCCTTCGACCGTGGGCAGCGTCGTGGGCGCGGTGCGGGCATTCATGCTGGCGGCATCGCTGGGGATAACCAGCGTGCGTACGCCGTCGATCAGCTGCGGCAGCGCAGGCAGCGGTTTGTTGCGGTCCACGTAAATGATCACCGCTCCCTCGGATGGGCTGTCCTGGCTCTGGCCGGTGGCGAAACCCAGGATGCTGTTGTCCGGCTTGCTTAGCAGGGGGAGGGCGGCATCGACAGCCGCTTTCGCCAGGGCGGTTTGCAAGGCGCCTGGCCTGCGAGGCAAAGGTGTGGTGTGTTCCTCGAAGTTGGAACAGGTAATGGGGTGAGGAGCTCCGCCCGCAATATGCAGCTCCTCCTGGCTGGTTTGCCCCAGTTCCGCCAGCACATCGTGGATGGGGTTCACCACGCTGAACCCGTGATTGCTGTCATCGTTTCCGCTGGCGAAGAACAAGCCGATGGGCTGTGCATTGCTCGCATCCATGACGAGCGAGCCAGAGTCGCCACTGTCGGCGAAGCTCAAGCCCGGAATGCCAATCTGGTTCACGAAGGTTTTGGTGTAGTAGGGATGAGTTTCGGCGCAGTCGTAGTAATAATCCACCTGCACGCTTAAATTAACGGCGTTGACGGTCGAGCAGGTAAGCCCGGTAGTGCGACCGCTCTTGACCACCCGCAATTGGTTCAGCAGCCCGGCGGTGAGCGCCTCGCCGGTGCCGGCTGCCGGGGGCGCGGCGCTGAGCGAACCATTCATGGCCGGTCCCAATTGCAGAATGGCGCCCGTACTATCTACCGCGGGGGTGGCGGCAGCCAGGGCAGCATCCACGTTGGTCTGCCTGCTTTGCAACGGCACCACATACCGGAGCGAGCCGATCGTCCGGCCAGCTTGTGGGTTGCAGTTCAAGTCCACCAGCGCCGGGTGCACGATTGTATCGCCCGTGCGTGCCTGATCGGATTCGGCGAGCACATGATTGTTGCTCAGGATGTAGAGGTTGTCATTTTTGTCCGCAACCAGCGCCCCCAACGTGCCTCCGCAGCAGTCGTTCACGTATTCGCGGCCGCGCGTATTTTTCGCCGAGTCGTAGTCGTTGGCATTGCCGCCTGAAGAGCCCATCTCGACATAGCCAGTCTGGGCGGCCTGATTTTGCAGGCCGGAACTAGTGAATCCAGCCCGGTTCAACAGGATGTGCACCGATGCGACCGACTGCCCGCTGCCGCCCGCGTGCGCCAGTATAAGCAGGGAAGGGGTTGTGGCCGGCACAGCCCGAGGTGCGGTGTAAGTCGCCGTGCACGAGGTATAGGTACGGCTGGAGTGGGTGCAATGTGCTTCGCTGATATTCCCGTACAAGTCGGCTGAATCGGTCTTAAACTCGCTGCCCCCGGCGGCGTTGGCCAGCGACCAGCGTATTGTCCCCGCATTGATCTCGGCGATTTGACCAGTGACCTGCACCGTTCCGCCAGGCGGAATGCTGGCTGTTTCCGGAGTCAGCACCTGGACAAACCCTGGAGTCACGGTAAGCACATAGGTGGCGCTGGCGGCGGGCGTGCTGCGGGTGGTCGCGACGATCTGCACGTGGACGCTGTCACGCGATAACAGCGCCGGAGGCGTGTACACGCCGCTGGCGCTCACCGCTCCCTGGCCCAGGGAGGGCGCGTTCTGGCCTCGAGCAATAGACCATTGCACGGTTGCGGGGTTGCCAGACCCGAACCGGGCGGTTAGCTGATCGGTGGTCGTGGTGTCGAGCGTGGCGGCCGCGACGGAAATCGCCAGGGTGTTCGCGTTGACGCCGGGAGGCGCCTGGATGGCGCCGCAACCCGCGGCAAGGAGCAGCAGAGGCGGCGCGACGACCATCGAGAGATTGAATCTGCGCATACCTGAGCCCTGGGTCCTGTCCTTCCGCGGCCCCTGCTATGAGACGTGTGGAGTAGCGGAAGGTCCAGCGTAAAGGATAAGGCAGCCGGGGGGCGGTTATTTATGAAATTACACGCTTGAGGAAACCGCGAATACCAATGCTCCCCAAAATGGTGAGTGACACCAGCAGCGCGGCGATGATAAGCAACGCGGGCATGTGGGGAATGCCTGGGGTCAGCGTGGCGCGCAAGCCCTCACTCATGTAAACGATGGGGTTCACGAGAACGGCGATTTGTAACCATCGCAGGTGGTTTAAGTAGGCCCAGGGGTAATACACACAGCCGAGAAAGGTAATGGGAATGACGACGATCGAGAAGACAAGGCCGATTTGCTGGGGCTTGATGTTCGCGCCGATCGCCAGACCGAGCGCACTGGCCACCAGGCTGGAAAGCAGCAGGACCACGATTAGCAGCGGCCAGTTCTCTATGTGCGGCTTCACCGGGACGGCAGGAATGAACCAGGCGAGCGGAATGACCAGCAACGCGGCAAGTATGCTCTGCAGCGCGCTGAAGCACATTTTCTCAATGGCTACGGCGGCGACGGGAAGCGGGCACATTACCCGATCATCAATCTCGCGGGTAATACCAAACTCCTGCGACAAAGGTAACGCGACAGAAGCAATGCCGCTGAACATGATGGCTACGGCCATCAGTCCGGGCAGCAGGATGGTGGCAAAGTTTGCGCCGCCGGTCGCCATCGGGTTTCCCTGGGTCATGTGAGGAAACACATAGGTGAAGACAAACAGAAAGAGCAGGGGCTGCATGATGATGCGCACGACGAAGGGGCCGAGCTCACGGCGCAGTACGCGCAGATCACGCAGCATGAGACCGAAAAAAGCGGAGACGTAGGACGACTGGTTCATATCAGTATGCGATCCCGCTAATAAAGTGCCGGAGCAGCGCGCCGTCCAAAGGAAGTCTACTCACGGAGGTCCCTTCCTGTGAGGCGGATGAACACGGTTTCCAGGCTGGGTTCGTTGATCGACAGGTCGCGTAAGCCCAGTGGGGAGGCTGCCTGCACGATCTGCGGCAGAAGGCCTTCGGTGCCCTGGGCAAATACGCGAACGCCGTCGGCCGTCGCTTCTGCTGAGCCTACCTGGGGCAGGGCCTGGATAGTTTGCAGCAGGCTGGCCGTGTCTTCCAGGCGGCGCAGCTTCAACTCAAAGATGGTTTGCGCGCCCAGGGTGCTTTTCAGGATCTCCGGCGTGTCCTGGGCGAGCAGCTTGCCGTGGTCCATGATCGCGACGCGATGGCAGATGGCATCCGCCTCTTCCATGTAGTGAGTGGTGAGCACGACGGTGATACCTTCACTGCCCAGTTCTTTCACTGCGTCCCACATGGCAATTCTGCTTTGCGGATCGAGCCCGGCGCTGGGCTCATCAAGGAATAACACCGACGGATGATGCGCGATGGCTCGCGCGATCTGCACTCGCTGCTGCATGCCGCCGGAAAGCTGCGCGGGAAAGCTTGCCGCCCGCTCCTGCAAATGGAACTGTGATAGTAGCTGATGCGAACGGCTCTTCGAAGCAGCGCTCGATAGACCGAAATAACGGCAATGAAAATAGAGATTTTCGTAGATGGTCAGCGAGCGGTCGAGGGTGTTGTATTGCGGAACTACGCCGATGCTCCGCCGCGCCACCGCCGGTTTTGCTACAACATCGACGCCGGCAATGGTTACTTGCCCGCTGGTAGGCAAAGCGCGCGTGGTGGCAATACTAATCGTAGTTGTTTTGCCAGCGCCGTTCGGTCCGAGCAGCCCAAAAATTTCTCCCTGCCTGACGGAGAGATCCATCCCATCGATCGCAACCACCTGCTGCTTTCCGGAATAAATCTTGCGCAGGCCACGAATTTCAACGAGCAAATTGAGTTGTCCCCAGGCCAGGCTTTCTGCTGACGATGCGCCTGACTGCACTAAATTAATTAAAGCATCCCCGGATAACTCAGGGATGAGCGGGGATAAGATTGTTTTGGGAGTATAAAGTTCGCCCGTCTGCGGATGCCCGTCACTTTTGGACAGGGAGCAGACGACAAAGGCAGCATAAGAGGCGGCATAAAAGATAAGCTCCGTTCGCGGGCGATGAGTACGCCGCGCGATACGGAGCCTGATCTTTCAATACTGCAGGCGAAGCTTAAGCCGCTGCGTTTGACTTATTTGCACGCCCGGACATGTAGTTACCCACGGGCAGAGCTGGCGCAATCCGTGAAACAGGAGCAGCGTTGGCAGCCTGCATCCGGCGTACTTCACGCGCGCTCAAGGGGGTCATGCGCTCCCTGGAGTAATAAATCTGTTTTCCGCAGTCGAGGCAAACTTTATAAGTTTGCTGTTCCAGTGTAAAGGGCCTCGTCTGGCTCCAATGGCGGCAGCCAAATACGATGTCATAGAAAAAACCAAGCAGGCTTTGAATGAAATTCATAGTAGTTCTCCCTTATCTAAACGCATCGGGTTGTCGTGTGAACTTGTACCGTTAAGATGCATTCTGCACGAAAATGTCGCGTTTGTCGTAGGGAAAATACAGCTTTGGTAGCCGACGGATCACCCAAAGGTCACTAGCCTTTTGGGAGGCTTTCAAATTCAATCAGTTAGCTGACGTTCCCAAATCAGGATGCCCTATTTACGCAACAACCTGGATTACGATTTTACCGAAATGATACCCCTCTTTCATCGCTTTTAACGCCTCCGGAGCTTCGCTGAAGGGGTAGGTTCGATCAACGACCGGGCGAGTCCGGCTCGCGGTTATCGCGCGGTTCATGCTTTCAAAATCGGCGCGAGATCCGACATAAATACCCTTCACAACGATTTGCCGGGTAAGAATCACCGGAATCGGCAATGGCTGGTTGGACTGGCTCAAGACACCGATTTGCGCAATGGTGCCACCCATGCGGACCGCTTGCACAGACTGTCCAAAAGTGCCCCCGCCGCCCACTTCGACCACCAGGTCGGCCCCCCGGTCATTTGTCTGCTGAAGTACCCATTTTGCCCATTCCGGCGAGGTGCGATAGTTGAGGCCGCCGTCCAGGCCGAGGACCTTCGCTCGCTCCAGCTTTTCGTCGCTGCTCGACGTGCCCAGGACCGTGGCGCCCATGAGCTTGGCGAACTGGAGGGCGAACAGGGAAACACCGCCCGTGCCCTGGATGACCACCACGTCCCCCGGGCCCGTGAGCGCGGCCCGCCGCAAGGCATTCCAGGCCGTAACGCCAGCGCAGGGCAGGGTAGACGCCTCGGCATAGGAAAGATGGTCGGGGACCGGGATCACGCCATGTTCAGAGAGGACTACGTATTCGGCCAACATGCCGTCCACGTCTCCTCCCAGGGCGCCACGAACGCGCTCGGTGGTCGGGTCCCCTTCCAGCCAATTCTGCATAAAGATGCCGGCGACCCGCTGTCCCGTTTTCACTGTGGTCACGCCTTCCCCTAAGGCGACGATTTCACCGGCGCCGTCAGAGCAGGGAATACGCGGCATCGACAATTTAGGGTTGTAGACGCCGCTTACCATCATCAGGTCGCGGTAGTTCAGGGAAGCGGCATGCACCTTCACCAGGACCTGGTGCGGCCCTGGTTCTGGCGTCGCCACGTCCGCCAAGCGGAACTGGGCCGTTTCGAGCGATGGCGTCTCTCCGAATGCTTGAATTTGCCAGATTTTCATCTTTGCCTCCGCGGCGTGCTTCTCTCCCAGTAAATGATGCGGAAACAGGGGCTTCGGTGCAAACAAGCGGTTCCAAGCGAAAGCGGCGAAAGAGCGACGGCTCCTTTCCCGGCAGCAAAACTCCACGAATAGGGCTTGGGTCGCTACCCGCTTGACGTACCATAGGGTTATGGCACGTGGGTGGGAAAGCAAGTCTGTTGAGGAGCAACAATCGGCCGCCGACATTACGGCCTCGGGCGCATTGCTTGAGGCAGCAAAACGGTCTGGCGTGGAGCGGGCGCAACGCGAGCGGCAAAGGCAGGAACTAGAACTGCAGCGGGAGCGCGTCTTGTCTGAGAGAACCTCCAGCCCGTTGCGGCGGGCGGCCCTGGAAGCGGCGCTTGCCGACCTGGAATCCCGCCTTTCGTTGCTAGCCTGAACACGGCTGACGCTGGTCAGTAACTCTCAGCCCTCGCGGGCTTCGGTGGCTCGTGCCTGCGCCATACGGTACTGGCCCACGGCCCAATCCTCGTCAGCCAGACCCGAATCTGCTGCGCGCTTCAGTTGCCCTGCCATGTAGTCTGCCAGCGGCAGTTGCCGCTCCGCTTCCTTAGCCGCTTCCCGGAACAAACCCAGATCCTTGCCGCCCAACCTCACCGTCGCTCCTGGAGAGCTCGCAGGGTGCAGAATCGTCTGCCCATATTGGGCGTAGAAAGCGCTTTGGAAGAGGGCGCTATTCACTGTTTCCAGGAAGATGGCCGGGTCGATGCCCTGGCTCTCGGCGAAGACGAAAGCCTCGCTCAGGGATTGAACCATCGAGGCGATCAGGAAGTTGCCGCCGAGTTTGAGCGCGTGGGCGCGCCATGGTTCCTCGGAGACGATGGTGACGCCGCGGCTTATGCGATCAAGTACGGGCCGCACGCATTCGATAGCGGGCAGCGCTCCGGCGGCGGCGATCCAGAGTTTACCCTGCGCTGCGATGTGCGGTCTGCCGAATACCGGGGCCGCCACGAAATATTGTTGGTTCTGCGCGTGGGCTTCTGCCAGCCGGCGCGACAGATCCACGCTGATCGTCGAGAGAGAGACGTGGATGGCGCCTTTCTCCATGGCTTCGAGTATCCCCGGCTGGTGGTCGTTCCCGAAAACCAGAGCGGAGGTAGCTGCATCGTCGCTGAGCATACTGAGTACGATGGACGTTTGCCGGACTGCCTCGGGCGCTGTCGTTGCGACCTCTGCGCCGGCATTGGCGAACGGCTGAGCAGCGGTCGCGGTGCGATTCCAAACAGTGAGAGGGTATCCCCCGTTCAGCAGAAGATGAGCGATGGCGCTACCCATTTTGCCCAGGCCTAGAAAAGCAATTTGCATTCGTTGTGCTCCCAGTCTTTTGATTCCGGAGAGCTGGTTCCGGGACGCATTTATTTGCGGTTCCTGGCAGGAAGCTGGCAGGAAGGTGTTGGAACCTAAGCGTCCATGCTCCACCCTCGTTCCTTGCGCCTCCCGCTTTCCTCGACCGCGCACGCGGGCCGAAGGCGAGAGTGCGAAGCCATGCAAAAACTGGGCGCACTCGATGAGTGCGCCCAGTGAGTAACGACGGCGGTGTTTGTTCTACTGCGGTGGGTTGCTGGTACCTTGTGGTGCGCTCTGCGGGGCTGGGGCGGCGTTCGGCTGGCTTTGCTGCACGCCGATTGCATTGCCTGAAACAACCAGGTTTACGCGCCGGTTCTGGGCACGGCCCGCAGCAGTCGCGTTATCCGCAATCGGGCTGCTCTTGCCATAGCCTACGGAACTGGTATTGGCTGCATTCACTCCCTGCGAAACGAGGTAATCCCGCACCGCATCCGCACGGTGCTGCGAAAGCGTGAGGTTGTATTCGTCAGAACCCACCGTGTCGGTGTAGCCCTCTACCTGCACTTTCAAGTCAGGATAGGCAAGCAGTATGCCTGAAACCTTGGCCAGCTTTTCGCGGGCATCCGGCTTGAGGGTGTACTGGCCGGTGTCAAACAAGACATCTGACATATTCACGATCAACCCGCGCGCCGTCTCCTGCGTTTGCAGTACCTGGCTCAACTGCGCCCTTAACTTCTCGCGCATTTCTTCGGTTTGATTGGTGGCCTGTTGCGCACTGTGCTCGGCTGCCGCCTGGGCTGCGCGGGCGTTGGCCGCGGCTGCTTCGGCCTGGGCACGCTGCGCGTCGGCCCGGGCCCGCTCAAGGGCTTCCTGCTGGGCTGCCATTTGCGCCTGTTGCGCTTCCTGCTGCGACTGCTGGACGGCCAGTTGCTGCTGCCGTTCCTTTTCTTCCTGGATCTTGCGCAGCGTGCTCACGCGGGCATCTTCAGCATCCTGTACGGCTCCGCGCGCGTAGGTAATCATCACCTTGCGCTGGCTCTTTTTGCTGTCGAGCGCCTGTGCATTCTCCAGTTCCTGCTTGGCTTTGGCAAGGATGTCGGGGGTGTACTTGCCGGCACCGGTCGCTTCGGCAATCTGCACGGCGTTGATCGCCTCATACAATTGCAATGGCGACTTGTCGCTCGGCTTCACCGGGTTCAACACTGCGTGCTGGCCGGCGGTTTGCACGTAAGCACCGCGTGGCAAGAGGTTGAAGTGCACATTCACAGTGTCGATGATCCCGGTGGTCCTGTCTTTCGTGACGGTGTTCTGCAGCACCACCAGGTCGCTGGGGGTGGTCACAGCGAAGTAGGGTTCGGCCGTCACGATGAGCGCAAACTGCTGCAGGTTGGTGGTTACCTTAATGTCTGCTTTGTTGCCGCCGGGGATGATCTCACCCAGGTTCACGGGCCGGCCCTGGGGCGTGATGGCCCACAGGACGTATGTCAGGTATTCGACACCGAAACTGTTTGCCGGGACAAAGCCCTCAAACTTTGCATCAACCAACGTCTGCCCTTTGCTGGTGACGTTGGCCTCGCCTTTGCCCTGGCTAAGCAGGCTGGTGCCGGCGAAACCGATCTTCGTGCTACCACTGCGGTGCCAGTAGTTAATGGCAGGGATGTCTCGCCCGACCACCTGAATTTTGTAGAGGGGAACATTGTTGCCTTCAGTCGGCATCACCGGCTGCTGCGGTTGTTGCTGCGCGGTGGGATTCCTCTCCTGCCCATAGAGCGAGAAAGGGGCAGCGCCAAGTAACGCAAGAAGAAGCAATTTTCTTTCCATCATCGTGTCTGACTCCGCTCACAAGGTTGTAAACGCGTTAACGGCTCGGAGCTATCAAGCTCTCCTGCAAAGCCTGCTGTCACGCACAGGCGAACAGCTGTGATTGGCTGGCTATCGATTGGATGCAGCCTGGGAAAGTTCAGATTGGATGCAAAAAAAACTGCAGACGCCATGCCCCCTTGAAAAACGCTGCCTGGAAGCAAGCGCTTTTCAAAGGGAGGGACCCGGTGATCCAAACACCGTATAGCAGGCAGGCGTACTAGCTCTGGAGTGCGACCAGCTGGTGCGCAATCGCAAACAGTGCCAGTTCCAGACGGGTGGAAACGCCGGTTTTGTCGAAAATGTTGGAGAGGTGCCGCTTCACGGTCTCTTCGCTGATACTGAACTGCTTGGCGATGTCGCGGTTGCTGCAACCTTCCACGATGCAACCGACTACCTCGAGCTCCCGTGGGGTCAGCCCGTAGGTCTTACGCTCTGGCACGGCGGCCTGCAGCATCAGTTCGTGCAATGCGCCGACCAGGTTCACGACTCGCTTGCCGCCAATCCAGTAATCCCCGGAGGAGACGGCGCGGATAGCCGTCGTGAGATGGTCCGCCAGCGCATCTTTCAGCACAATGCCGCGGGCGCCGATCTGCAGAGCTTCAATAATTTGCTGGGTGGTGATGGTGCTGGTGAGCAGCAGGATTTTGACGGTGGGCGAGCCGCTCATGATGGCGCGCATTGCTTCCAGGCCCGGCAGCCGGGGCATCTGCAAGTCAAGCAGAAGAATGTCAGGCAGCAGTTCCAGCGTGCCCGTGATTGCCTCGTCGCCGTCCGAGGCTTCGCCGATGACATCCAGGCCGGCATCGCTCTGCAGCATGTTGCGCACGCCAATGCGCACTACAGGGTGGTCGTCCGCGATGACGATGCGGATCTGGTGCGTGCGGTCGGAAGACGTCTTAGGAGCGAGCGGGGTGGTTACGGTCGGTGGGTTCATGGTGGGGGGCCCTGAGTTTCTTAAATTTGCCTGCCAAGAGCATACCTTCTACTTCAATGCAAGCACGGAGTAAATCGTGCAAAACTGCGTGGGTGGCTGCTTCTTTATAACCCCCCAGTTCGAGCCCGGCAGCGAGTCGTGCGAGGCGGGTGGCTCCGACCATGCCGGCGGCCCCCTTGATCCGGTGGGCCATTTCGCTGACCAGCTTTCCATCTTCCGGAATCGATTGGCTTTGCAGGGTGGCAATACAAGCGCGCGCGTCTGCCAGGCACGCGTCCACGACGTTTTTGAAGGATTCGAATGGCATCATGGTGAGCAACTTCTGCACCACTGCCATATCGAGCGCCTGGCCGTCTTCCCTCGCTGGTTTCGCCGCGCGGGTATGGAGCACGCGCACGCGGGGTTTGTGCCCGCGCTGGTCCGGATTCAGCGCCTGGCGCAAATCGCTCAGTGCCAGTGGCTTGAGCAGGAAGCCGTCGAAGGCAAGCACCTGTTTCCGCTGCACCTCGGTCGCACTCATCGCCAGCAGCAGGGGACGCGAACCCGGCGTGCGCATCGCGCGCACTTTCTCAGCCAGCTGGCCGCCCGAAACTCCGGGCATTTGCAGGTCCACCAGCAACACGTCCGGTCCGGCCGTGCTCTCTTCGCTGAGCATTGCCAGGGCAGCGCCGGCGTCGTTGGCCTGGAGCACCTGGTGGCCCTCGTGGGCGAGCAGCAGAGCCATCAATTCCAGGCTCACGGCATCATCATCCACCAGGAGCACCTTGCGATGGGTCTCGATTGCAATCGATCGCGGTAGCAAGCGGGACTGCCCTCCTGAATGGGGTACCTAACCGCAGCTTAAGGCATTCCTGGAAAAAAGGCACTCGAAAGTGTTACCAGAGTACACCGAGGTAATGTCTTCGATGAATACATAGCCCTGTTCGATGGAGAAGGTCTGGATGATCTAGAGTCATTCGTATGGCCGACGAGGACGCTCTTCGCCAGCAAATTGCGGAACTGGCCGCGCGTATAGCAACTTTGGAAGCTACAGTTGAGGGTCTTCGCGCTGAGCGGGGCGTGCAGCCGGCCAACTCGAGTGCAGCCTCCCATACTTCGATCTCGCCGCCTGCAGTTGCGGTCACTGCGCCGGCGGCGGTGACCAGCCCGCCTAGATCGCTGGAGAACCGCATTGGCGCCCAGTTCCTGAATCGCATCGGCATTCTCGCCGTAATGATCGGCGTGGCCTGGTTTCTCAAGCTGGCATTTGACCGGGATTGGATTGGCCCACTCCTCCGCATCTTGATTGGTCTGTTTTCGGCTGCCGGGCTGGCGGCGTGGTCGGAGCGCTTTCGCCGCCGGGGCTATGCGGCCTTCGCATACAGCCTCAAGGCACTAGCCACGGGTGTCGCGTACCTTTCGCTTTGGGCGGCTTCCAGCGTTTTCCATCTGGCGCCAAGGTGGCTTGTTTTCCTGGCGATGACAGCAGTGACGGCGGCGAACGCAGCGCTGGCGTGGTCGCAGGCCTCGGAGCTGCTGGCAATGTATGCCCTGGCCGGTGGGCTCGCCACCCCGGCCCTGCTCTCAGCAGGGATGGGCAATGAACTATTCCTGTTCTCCTATCTCACGCTTCTGAATGTGGGAGCGCTGCTGTTGCTGGCGGTGCATAGGTGGACCCGAATTGCCTGGGCGGCCCTGCTGGGCACCGGTTTTTACTACATCGGCTGGTCGCTCAGCAGCTATTCGCCAGCCCATCTGCTGCTGACGGTCTGCTTCCTTACTCTGTTCTTCGGGCTGTTTTCTGCTGCGCCTTTTTTGCTGCTGCGGCCGCCGCATGTTTCTGTGCATCCCGCGTTCTTCATTGCTTTCCCGATCAGCAATGCGGCTGCCACCTGGGTTGCACTGTTGATTTTGTATTCTGGCAGACAGGCCGAAGGAAGCCGCTTTTGGGCCACGCTGCTGCTCGGGATCGCTTGCTGCGGCATCGCTACTGTGGGTCGGGGAAGGGCGCGGCTTTCACAAACGTGTCTTGGCGTCGGGGTATTCCTGGTCACCGCGGCCATCCCGTTTCAGTTCCACGGATACCAGGTAGCGCTGTTCTGGCTGGGTGAAACGTTGGTCCTGCTGGTGCTGGCGCGTGCCTGGGCGCATGACGCTCTGCGGGTTTGCGGCGCATTTCTGCTGATGCTTGCCCTCGCCGCGCTGGTGAAGGACTGGGTCCTCGGCACACCCCACCCGCTCACCGTCATTGCCAATATGTACTTTGCCACCGCGCTGCTGGGGGCGGCTGTATTTGCCGCAGTCACGGTGATCAGTATGCGGGCGCCTGATGGGCCGGCGCGTTCTCTTGCGGGTTGGGGCTGGCTGGGTGCGCTTGGCAGTGTGGCGTTCAGCTTCACCCTGCTGGTGGCAGTGAGCCTTGAGATTCACCATTACTGGTTTTGTGGCGCGGGCTTCTTTCGCGATTTTTGTACCGGCTACGGCCAGTTGCAACGGCGAACGATCAGCGCCGGGTTTGGCTTGAGCGCATGGTGGATGGCCTATGGGGCAGGGCTGATGGCCGTGGGTTTCCTGCGTCGTGCGTCATCGCTCCGCTGGCAAGCGCTGGTGATCCTGGGCTTGAGTATCGGCAAAGTGTTTCTCAATGGAGTGAGCCTGGAGAGCCAGGGGTACCGCGTGCTTAGCTTCCTTGGGTTGGGAGTGCTGTTGCTGGCCGTCAGCTTCGCCTATCAGAAGGATTGGCTGCGGTTACGCAGCTAAGCCGTGGAGGCATGGCCCACCACCCATCTGTGCTGCGACCACGAAGCCCTAATCTCTGGAAGGTGAATTCAACAACCATTCTCCACCGCAGTGACAATGCCTCAACCTCTGGACGGGTGCCCCATGCTCGCCGACTCCGGCGTGCATGGGTTGAAGAAGACAGGGCGAAGCCCATCCAAAGCTTTCTCTCCGTTTCCCACGGTCGTCCAACTCTTCCATGCTGTTCTCGGTGTGCTTGGCTTCTTCTGATTGCACGGCGTGTCGAGTGAAAGCGTTGGAAGGGCTTCGCCCTGTCTTTTTCAACCCACGCACGCCGGAGTCGGCGAGCATGGGGCACCCGTCCAGAGGTTGGGGCATTGTCACTGCGGCGGAGAGTGGTAGTTGAATTCACCTTCCAGGGGTTGAAGTCTTTGTGACTTCATGGGTATGGACCGCTAACGCTCAGCGCATGGCCGGCTCTACCTGGTTGAGCCAGTCCGGTGGTTTCAGAATCTCCCTGGGCTTGGAGCCATCGGCCGGGCCTACAATGCCGTCCCGTTCCATCATGTCGATCAGATGGGCGGCGCGGCCATAACCGATACGCAACCGCCGCTGTAGCAGGGAAGTGGAAGCCTTGCCGAACTCCAGGACCAGCCGTACGGCATCCTCGAACAACTCGTCGTCGCCTTCGCCATCTTCCGGCTCGGCATCCAGGTCGCGGCCTTTCTCGTCCCGGGGTGATTCGAGAAAGCCTTGTACATATTCAGCTTCGCCCTGATTTTTCCAGAAGCCGACCACCGCAGCGATTTCTTTCTCCGTCACAAACGGGGCGTGCAAGCGCTGCAAGCGTGAGGTGCCGGGCGGCAGGAAGAGCATGTCGCCCCGGCCCAGCAATGCTTCGGCGCCGTTGGAGTCGAGAATGGTTCGCGAATCTACCTTGGTGGCCAGCCGGAACGAAATGCGGGTGGGCACGTTCGCCTTGATCAGGCCAGTGATCACATCGACCGACGGCCGCTGCGTCGCCAATACCAGGTGAATGCCCACGGCACGGGCCATCTGCGCCAGACGCGTGATCGCTTCTTCCACGTTCGACTTGTCCAACATCATCAGATCGGCCAGCTCATCGATGATGATGATGATGTGCGGTAAAGGCTGTTCCTGGGTCGCGTCTTCAAACAAGCTCGGCGTCTGATTATCGAACAGTTTGTTGTACTGATCGATATTGCGCACACTGCGCGATGCCAGAAGCTTCAAACGCCGCTCCATTTCGCGCACCGCATTGCGTAAGGCGTTGGCCGCCAGCTTCGGCTCGGTGATGATGGGCGTGAAGAGATGCGGAATGCCTTCGTACATTCCCAGTTCCACACGCTTGGGATCGACCAGAATCATGCGCACTTGTTGCGGTGTCGCCTTGTACAACACCGACATGATCATGGCGTTGATGGCGACTGATTTACCGCTTCCCGTAGAACCGGCGATCAATACGTGCGGCATGGTTGCCAGGTCCGCGGTGACGATACGGCCGTTGATGTCTTTGCCCATCGCCAGGGTGAGCTTGGATTTGGTCTGGGTGAAATTTTCCGCTTCTATGACGTCACGCAGCCAGATGGTTTCGCGATCGTGGTTGGGCACCTGGATGCCTACAGTACTCTTGCCGGCCATCCGCTCGATCAGAATGCTTTCCGCGCTCATGGCCAGGCAGAGATCTTCAGCCAGCCCGGTGACCCGGCTATATTTCACGCCAGCTTCTGGCCGGAACTCGTAGGTGGTGACCACCGGCCCGGGATTGATCTGAACCACCTGACCGCGCACGTCGAACTCCGCACACTTCTCGACCAGCATGCGCGCCTGGTTGCGTAGATCATCTTCCCGGATCACTTGTGAGCCGTCACTGCGCGTGAGCAGTGTGCTGGGCGGTAGCCGGAACCCGCTCACGGAACGCGGCGTCACGGTGACCATGCGGGCGTCTGCTTCGCCTCGGCCCACGACAGAAATAGTGTCCTCTTCTTGCGCCGCGGCCTCCGCGCGTTTCGCCAGGGCGGTCTTCGGGGGAGCCGGCACCGAGGTGTGAAGCGGCGCGATCGGCGCCATTTCCAACGGTTCGTCGTACAGCTCAGCTTCTGACTCAAACGCCTCGAATTCCTGATCCGGTTGCGAGACCGGGTCGGGAATACTGGTGCGCGGCATCTGGTTCCAGAGGGTTGGTTTCGGCAGGCCTGGCAGGGAAGCAGCCTGCTCATCGGCAAAGGCGAGAGCCTGGCTTGCCTGGGTTCGCTCTTCGCCCTGCGCTCGCTTGGCTTGCCGGCCAGCGGATTTTTGCGCCACTTTCGCTGCCTTGCTCTGTTCCTGAGCGATCATCGCCCGCTGTTTCAGCGCGGCTTTTTCTGCCCGGGCGGTGGCCCAGGCGGACCGCCAGTTGCGCAGCCGATCTCTCCAGGCAAGCACGAACGCAAAGCGGATGGCCAGCCATTCCTGCGCCGTGTTGAAGCTGAAAGTGGTGGAGAGGTAGAGCGCGATCACGACCATGGCGACGATCACGATGGCCGCCCCAGGGAAGTTGAGGTAGTGAATGAGGCTGTCGCACACCAGGCGGCCGGTCAGTCCCTCGATGGGTAAAGCGTGCATCCAGCGCAGATGGCCCGGGGTGAGACCAAAGATGGCTGGAGCGAAGATCAGGAAGAGCAGTACGCCGGCGGCTTTCGCGCCAGGAGAGCCGGTGGGGCGGGAACGTACCCAGCTCCAGCCCAACCCACCGAGCAGGATAGGCAACAGAAAGGCAGCGACCCCTTCCACCTGGAGCAACAGATCGCTGATCGACGCGCCTACCAGACCAGTCCAATTGTGGGTTTGACGTGGGGCCGCAAAGCCTCCGACTGTGTTCCACGAGGGATCCGTCGGAGCGTAGGAGGCCAGGGCGAGGAAGAGGAGGCTTGCGGCCACTAGCAGCACCATGCCCGTGACTTCGTTCAGACGACGGTTGCGCGTCGGGGTCAGTGCCAGGGTGAATGGCTTCATGCAAGATACGCGGTGATTTCCGCCGGCAGCGTGGCCGCGGGAGGAGTTCAGATACGCCAGAGTAGCTCCATTATCCCAGAGATGCGGCAGCGAGAACAAAAAACCCCATGCCGAGGAACCGATGTCGTGAATAGTGAACGAGATGGCAGCTGTTGTGCCTGGCGGGACAGGCATCCCGTGAGGGACGGCGCTTGGCTTGAGTGGGCGCGACTACACCCTGGAACGCTATGCGTTGACCGCAGACTTCTTATCTGGGGGATGGCAGAGGGCTGCTGAGTTGCAAATGCCAGCTGCCGCTATGCCGGGTGAGAAGATGGAGTACGTTCTCCCGGTAGGCGGATGGGGCGCCCGGCCTGGAATAGATCTTGGTATAGGTTACGCAGGCTGAGTCGCCGAACAGATGCTCCTGCATATCGGTTGCGGTGATCATGTACGGCTGCTGGCGACGCTCATGCCGGCTAAGACGGCCCAGGATTTCCGCCTTGGTGGCGGTGGATCCGTCCGCCTTCAGACCGACGTAGTCATCAGCCAGGATGGACCCTGCAATGGTCGCGTCGTCCTCAATCTCGGCTCGCAGGTAGTTCGCTTCCAGCCGCCGCAAGAGCTCCAGATCGGCTGCTGGATTCTGGGCGGAAGGAATGTTTGCAGGAGGGGGGATTTGCGCCAGCATCGGCGCAACCTGTGAAAGCAAAACTGCGGAAAGCAGGATGACCAGGAGCAAAGTACGGTCCAGCATCCTATTTTTCGACTTCCACTCCCCGCCAGAAAGCTACGTGATTCTTGACGTTGCGGGCGGCCGGCTTGGGGTCGGGGTAGTACCAGGCCGCATCCTGATTTTCCTGACCTTCTACCAGGAGGCTGTAGTAGCGGGCTTGCCCCTTCCAGGGACAGGTAGAAATTGTGGAACTGGGGCGGAAAAACTCCCGCTTCAATGAGCTCTCGGGAAAGTAAATGTTGCCCTCAACCATCTCTGTCGTGTCGCTCTCGGCGATCACCTTACCATTCCAAGTTGCCTTTGCCATCTGGGTTAACTCTGCGTTCCTTCCTACCCTCGTTCATCCCACATTAGCAGATAGGAGAAGCCTCTGGCATGTGGCCGGCGCAAAGAGAATCGGCCCATGAACAAGGGTATAGGGAAGTGACGAACACTCTCGTCTGGATTGTTTTGAGCGAAACAGGATTGTCCCCGGCGTCCACCCGATCGCGGGTGGACGGCAGCAGGGGCAAAGGTTCGTGCTGTTTAGTGCATTTCCGCTGCGCCAGCCGTCTTACCCTGATCGGCCAGCATGGATACCTTGCCAATGTGGATCGTCTTGTCCGACTCGTTTACCTTGCCGGCGACGCTGACATGGTGTCCGTAATGATCCTTAACCTGGTCAGGGTCATCGATGGTGTAAACCTCTTTTTTAGCATCATCAACAAAGACTGGCTTCGCACCACCGTCAATGCACTTCTTGACGCAGGCGGCGTTGGGCGCAGCGGAGTTGTGCGTGGCTCCGCACTTGGAATCACCGATGTAGCCATTCATATCCGCGGCCAATGCGGGTACGGTCGAAAGTGCAAGGACGACTGCCAAATATTTCATGTTCGCTCCAGGCGGCCGTGAGACCGCACCCTGAGTTCTACGCCGAGACGGGCCCAGGTGGCAAGCAAAACCAAACCCGGGAATCCGCCATTGTTCAAGCCACTGGAATCGCTTCCGCCTTGGTTTGGTACGGAGTCGCCTCAACCGGTTCTGGCTGCGGGTCGGCAATCTTCTTTGAGAAGCTGCACACCACCTGCTCTGCCGTCTCTTCGGCTGCGCCTTTCTTCGCCCGCTTTTTGGGCGCTTCATCTTCGGCCGCAACCTTGCGATTGTTCGGGCAGACCAGGAACGTGCCGGCTACGCGCGTCTTCTCCAGCAGGTAAGCACTGCCACACTCCGGGCACTTCTCAGGCACGGGCTTGAAGTTCGACGTGAAGTCGCATTTTGGATAGTTGGTACACCCGTAGAACAGGTTGCCGCGCCGCGCCTTACGCTCAGCGATGTCGCCGTCGCCACACGTCGGGCACTTCATGCCCTCAACCAGGTTCTGCTTGATGTACTTGCACTTCGGGTAGCCGCTGCAGGAAACAAACTCCCCATACTGGCCGGTGCGCAACACTAGCTGCTCCGAGCACTTGGGGCATTTTTCATCCAGCGGTTGCGGGGCTTTCTGCTGCTGTTTCGCCGTCAGCTTGCGTGTGGTCTTGCATGGCGGATCTTCGCTGTAGCCAGGGCAAGCCATAAAGGCGCCGAAACGACCACGCTTCAAGACCATGACCCGCCCACAAGCTTCGCAGTATTCCTCCGTCTGCTCCGCATCCTGGCCTTCCTGGGTGTTCATCTCGGGCTTGGCGGCGAAGTTCTCCTTGGTGAAGGTGCAGCTGTTCTTGTCTTTTTTGTTGTAGGTGCTGCAGGCGAAGAAGCTGCCGAACTTGCCCCATTTCAAAACCAATGGCGAACCGCAGGCGTCGCACTTCTCGTCCGTCGGCTTCTCCATCCGCTTGATATTTTCCATGTGCGTGCCGGCGTGTTCGAGTTCCTTCTTCAAGTGCTCGTAAAACGCGCCCAGCAGCGTCGTCCACACCTCTTTGCCGTCTTCGATGTCATCCAGCTCTTCTTCAAGCCGGGCCGTATATTGCGGGTCGAAGATGTAAGGAAAGTTGGCTACCAGCAGATCGGTGACGACAAAGCCAATCTCCGTGGCGATGAATTTCGCGCCGCGTCCCACGCCCACCTTCTGTACGTACTCACGTTCCTGAATAGTATTGATAATAGTGGCGTAAGTAGACGGCCGCCCGATACCACGCTCTTCCAGTTCCCTGACCAGCGACGCTTCGTTGAAGCGTGGACGTGGTTCGGTCATATGCTGCTCGGGCAAGAGGTTGCTTAGCGCCAGCGCTTGTCCGTTTTCGAGCGCGGGCAGACGGTTCTTCAGTTCCTCATCTTCATCGTCTTTCTTGTCCTTGGCCTCTTCGTACACCTTGAGGAACCCATCGAACTTCATTACCGAGCCGGTGACGCGGAAGTTATAGCTGCGATCAGCCTTGGCGACAATATCGACTGTCGTTTGATCGAACACCGCGGGCACCATCTGCGAGGCGACGAAGCGCTGCCAGATGAGCCGGTACAGGCGATATTGTTCATCGCTCAGGTAGCTCTTGATTTCATCCGGATGCTTGGTCACGCTGGTCGGGCGAATAGCTTCGTGCGCATCCTGCGCGTCCTTCTTGCTTTTGAACGCATTGGGCGCAGCGGGCAAATATTCCTTGCCGTGTTTGGTTTCAATCCAGTTGCGTACTTCGGCAATCGCATCGGGCGAGACACGGGTGGAATCGGTACGCATGTAGGTGATGAGACCCACGGCTCCTTCGCTGCCTAACTCAATCCCTTCATACAAACGCTGGGCCACGCCCATGGTGCGGCGCACATTGAACCCTAGCTGACGTGACGCATCCTGCTGCAGTTTGCTGGTGGTGAACGGCGCGGTCGCATTGCGGCGGCGTTCTTTCTTCTCTACGTTGCTCACCGACCATTTCGCGTTTTGCAGCGCCCCGACAACGGCATCCATGGGCTCTTTGCCGGGGAGGGAAGGCGCGTCGACAGTATCTACGGTGGCCTTGGCGCCGTCGATGCCGGTGAAGCGCGCGGTGAACTCGGTCTTGTCGTTTGCTGGCGTCAGCTGCGCGTCGAGCGTCCAGTACTCTACCGGAACAAAGGCCTGGATCTCCCGTTCGCGTTCCACGATGAGCCGTACTGCCACGGTCTGCACGCGCCCGGCGGATAAGCCGCGGCGCACCTTATCCCAAAGCAGCGGCGAGATCTGGTAACCCACAATGCGATCCAGAACGCGGCGGGTCTGCTGGGCGTCGACCAGGTCGCGATCGACGTCACGTGCGTGTTCGAATGCCTCGCGCACTGCCTTCTGCGTGACTTCATTGAAGGTTACGCGGCGTATCGAATCGTCTTTGGAAAGGCCGCGCAGCTCATCCTCCAGATGGGCGGCGATGGCTTCGCCTTCGCGATCGGGATCGGGCGCCAGGTAGATAACCGACGAAGCCCTGGCCAGCTTCTTAAGCCGATCGACAACTTTTTCTTTGCCCGGGATCACGATCAACTCGGGCGCAAAGCTGCCGTCACTGAGTTCGACTCCGATTTTGTTCTTTGGCAGATCTTTGATATGGCCGACCGTCGCTTCGACGGTGAAGTCTTTTCCAAGATATTTGCTGATCGTTTTTGCC
Source organism: uncultured Acetobacteraceae bacterium (assembly GCA_964657465.1). Lineage (GTDB taxonomy): Bacteria > Acidobacteriota > Terriglobia > Terriglobales > Acidobacteriaceae > PALSA-350. The sequence continues at coordinate 20,027 of CAZZVD010000057.1, forward strand.
TTTGTCGGCGATTCGACGATCACGAGTGATTTACTCATTGCATTTCCTTAAACCTGATGACGACCCAGGACTACGTCAAAAGCTCTTCTGATGGGACTGACTGTACCACCTGTTTGGTTCACCGATATTTACTTATCGTGATCGGTGGCCTGACCGAAACCGCCTGCAACCGCTCACGGCGGATGCTTAAGCCTGTCGCATGTGCGACTTCCGCTTCTGCAACTTCCGTTACAGAGCTGCTTAGCCGGCGTGCCGCCTCCTGCTCAAATTTCTGATTCTCACCTGGCTTATCACCCTCGGCTGCCAATCGTGCGACTCGCATGCGAGTCACCGGTCACATGGGAATCACCAGTCGCTTGCGATCACTTGCGAATCACCAGTCGCATGCGATCAATAGATAGGTGAGACGTCAAAAGGATGCAGAAGCGACATGGGCGCCAGGGCAAATCCTGTAAGTCACGAACGAGAGCGAGCGGGAGTACTGCCATCCTTGCCGCCGTTGCGGGTGGACGGCTTCAGCGATCGCCAGAACAAGCCCGATCTGTGCTGGGCCGGCATCCGCAGTTACATACGGCGCACGTAGTTCTTTCCTGGCAGTTGCTTGATGTGGCCGGCTAATTCCAGCTCAAATAGCGCGGTAAACACTTCGGAAGAGGTGAGTTGCGTTGCCAGCATCTCCATCAACTCGTCCAGCTGCAGGGCTTCGTCATGACGCAACGCGGCCAGCACCACACCTTCCAGCTCGCGCATCGGGAGCTCTTCCACTATAGATACCTGTCGCACCCCTTTCGATGCAAAACCCAGTTCTGCTTCGAGCTCAAGGCGCACCTGGGTGGTGAGACCTTCCCACACGTCTTCCCACGTGGCTACCAGCCGGGCGCCCTGTTTAATCAGTGTGTTAGGCCCCCATGCGTTCCTGGTGGTGACGTTGCCGGGTACGGCGTACACGTCGCGGTCCTGCTCCAGTGCGCACCGTGCGGTCACGCGGGTTCCGCTGTTCTCTCCGGCTTCGACCACCAGCACGCCCACGCTCATGCCGCTCAGGATGCGGTTGCGCCTGGGGAAGTTTTGCGGCGCGGGAAAGGTGCCGAGGCGGTACTCCGACACGATGGCGCCGCCGCTGGTGAGGATATTTTCGGCCAGCGACTTGTTCTCTTTGGGATAGATCACGTCGATCCCGGTGCCCCATACCGCGATGGTTCTGCCGTTGGCGCCGAGAGCACCGCGATGGGCTGCGGTATCGACGCCACGCGCCATGCCGCTCAAAATGACTATTCGCCGCAGGGCCAGATCACGGGACAGCATCTCTGCCATGCCCGTGCCGTAAGGCGTGGGCTGGCGCGTGCCAACGACCGCGATGGAGGGTCGTGCTAATAAACTTACGTCGCCAAGCGCCCAGAGTACGGGGGGTGGATCGAAAATCTCGCGCAGGCGTTCCGGATAGGCAGAGTCGTCGTAGGTAAGCAGAACCCCATGCCGCGCATTAAGTTTGGTTAACTCCTGCTCGGCTTCGGCCCGTGCTTTGCCACTGAAGAGGAACTGCGCGGAGGGCGCCGGGAATTGCAGCCCTTCCAGTTCGGTCAAGGACATGCGGAAGATGCGCGAAACGTCCTGCAGCCTGTCTGCCGCTTTAAGTATTCGCTTTGGGCCCAGTCCTGGCGTGAGCACCAGCGCGAGCCAGGCGAGCCGGTTTTCGGTTGCCGGTTCGGGCAAGGAGCTTGTCGCCTGCGTTTGGTCCAGTCCGTTCATGGTTGCATGTCAAGGTACACTAACTAGTGACGCCCCCAACCAAACGCCGGCTGCGCATGGCGGCAATCGATTTTCTGAATCCCGCTCCTTTGATGTGGGACTTCGAGCATGAGCCCGGTCTCAGCCGTCTCCGTGAAGGTTACGAAATCAGCTACTCCACGCCGGCGCGCTGCGCGGCTTTGCTGGCCTCCGGTGAAGCGGATATCGGCCTGGTGCCCGTAGCCGCTTACGCCACACTGCCCACACTCAGCATTGTCCCGGGTTGTGCGATCGCGTCGCTTGATCGCGTCCGGTCGATTCTGCTGGTAGTGCGATCCCGGCACGGCGTGGAGGGGGTGCGCAGCCTGGCCGCGGATACGTCTTCACTGACCTCGTTTGCCTACACGCGCATCTTGTTCGAACGGTTCTGGAAGGTGCCGGTGATGTTTGTTCCTCATGCACCTGCGCTCGATGCCATGCTGGCCGTGGCCGATGCGGCATTGTTGATCGGAGATCCGGCACTGCTCGCGCTCGAGAACCAACAAGCGCGCCTGGAGCGGACCGGCGAGTCGCTGACCTACCTGGATTTAGCGCATGAGTGGCATAGCTTCACCGGCCTGCCCTGGGTATCTGCGTTCTGGGCAGTGCGGCAGGGTGCGCTGGCGGATACACGGCTGACAGCAACCGAGTTGGTGGCAGACCTGCAGGCTTCGCGCGACCACGGTCTGGGGCAGGTGGAAGCGCTGGTGAGCGAGTGGTCGACCCGGATTGCAATCCCTGCTGCAACCATCCGGTCTTACCTGACCAGCAACATTTATTACCACCTGGATGAGGATTGTCTGCGCGGGCTGAAGTCGTTCTATGCACTTGCGGCCGATTGCAGCGTGCTGCCTCCGGTCGCCGAGCTTGCCATGCTTTAGCCCACATTTCTCACCGTCTGTTCCGTAACCAACGACGGGTGCCCCACATCTCGCTCGTTTTTCGCGAGATG
>CAZZVD010000058.1:0-22170 GCA_964657465.1 uncultured Acetobacteraceae bacterium
CTTCAGCTCCTTCTCAAGCCACGCAGCCTGAAGTGCAGTACAGGCGTCCCACACTGCTCGTGGAAGGAGCCGGTGTGGTGCGATGTGGTCAGCGGGGGCGGTGCAGATTTTGCGCAGGACAGCTACAGTTACAATAACCTTAGTCGTTGCCGGCCGTGTGCACCATTTGCTTGATCACGGCGCTCTCTTCGTCGATCGGGCCGGAGTTACCGCACTTATTTACAATCCAGTGCTGGTAATTGTTATTTAGAAAAAGCAGATAGCGTTTGCCCGATTCCATGGTGAAACCATCGTCGCTGTGCTCAGCGAACACGGTAATCTCGCCGGTCTGCTTGCCCTTGACCTTCTGGTCGATATGCACTGTATAGTTCACGCCGTCCAGGGAATCCCATGCTTGCGGGACCTGGCGAGAAGACTCGACCGTCCCGATCACCACAACCTGGGAAATCTTGCGCTCTTCGTCAACCGGGGTCGTGCTGGCACAAGCGGCAAACGAAGCAGTGGTGCAAAACATGCAAGCTGCTGCTGTGATGATTCGCTTCAATATGCCTCGCTTTCGTTACATCCGTGGATAGCTAATAATCCCACGACTGCATAGCAAGGCATTGCTTTTCAGCAGTTGCGAACCAAGAGATTCATCCAAAACGCCACCAAAGTTGCAGACGCTAACACCAATGGGGTGCCAAACAATGGGCTATTCGGCCCAACGACGGAAGACCAGTGCCCCATTCGTGCCGCCGAATCCAAATGAATTAGACAGGGCAACGTCGAGCTGCGCCTCCCGCGGCTGGTTGGGAGTGTAATTCAGGTCACAGGCAGGATCCGGGTCGTCAAGATTAGTGGTGGGCGGAACAATCTGGTGCTGCAGCGCCATGATCGTAATGCCCGCCTCGAGTCCACCCGCCCCACCCAGCAAATGCCCGGTCATCGACTTTGTCGAACTCACGCGCAATTCGCCGCTGGTGGCACGCTCGCCGAACAGCGACTTGATGGCGGCTGTCTCCAGCGCATCGCCCAGCGGCGTAGAAGTGGCGTGCGCGTTGACATAGTCCACAGCGGAAGGATCCATCTTTGCGCTGCGCAGGGCATTCTTCATGGCCCGCAAGCAACCCTCTCCCTCAGGCGCCATGCTGGTGATGTGATAGGCGTCTGCGCTCATCCCGTAGCCCACGAGCTCAGCCAGGATTTTTGCTCCCCGGGCACGCGCATGCTCCAGTTCTTCCAGGATCAGGATGCCCGCGCCTTCGCCCACCACAAAGCCGTCGCGGTCCTTGTCGAACGGCCGGCAAGCATGTTCCGGATCGTCGTTGCGGGTAGACAGTGCGCGCATGGCGGCAAACCCGCCCACCCCCATTGGAGTGATAGCAGCCTCGGCGCCGCCGGCAATGACAACGTCCGCGTCATCCCGTTCAATCGTGCGAAAGGCATTGCCGACAGAATGGGCGCTGGTCGTGCAGGCCGTCGCCGTCGCTTCATTCGGGCCCATCGCACCGTAGCGGATACTCACCTGGCCGGCAGCCAGATTCGCGATGGTGCCTGGGATAAAAAAAGGAGATATCTTGCGCGGGCCGCCCTTGAGCATAGCCGTGTGCTCGCGCTCGATGACATCGAATCCGCCGATACCAGATCCGATATTGACGCCGACGCGCTCAGCATTTGCCGGTGTGATTGTTAAACCAGAGTGGGTCATAGCTTCCTGCGCTGCCGCAAGAGCGAAATGGATGAAGCGCCCCATCTTGCGCGCTTCCTTCTTCTCCATAAAATTCAGGGGATCGAAGTGCTTCACTTCAGCTGCGAACGTCACGGGAAACCCCGTTGTGTCGAAGCTGGTGATCGGCGCCATTCCGCTCTTACCGGCCAGCAGGTTTTTCCATACCTCAGGCACGGTGTTTCCTACTCCGCAGAGCAGCCCAATGCCCGTCACTACGACCCTGCGTGCCAACTCACTTGCCCTTCGCGTTTTTCTCGATGTACTCGGTCGCGTCTTTCACGGTCTTGATCTTTTCCGCGTCCTCGTCTGGGATCTCGAGATCGAAAGCCTCTTCAAACTGCATTACCAGTTCCACCACGTCCAGCGAATCCGCGCCCAGATCTTCCTGGAACGATGCGCTGGGGGTCACTTCAGCCTCATCGACCTGAAGCTGCTCGACGATGATCTGCTTTACCTTTTCTTCGACTGCTGCTGCCATGCCGTTCTCCTGTCTGTGAACAACAACTCTGTTAGAGGGCAAAAACCCTGGAAGGTTGGCGAACGGTCCGGGGAAGGCGGTGCGGTCGTTCCGGTTTTCCTCCATGCGCCGCCTGCCATGTGCGATCACTTGAGTTTGAGCAGAGGATCCTACGGGATAAGCTGCACCAACCAAATGCCTGGCAGGAGATGACTACAGGAAAAACGGCGTAAACCCGCAAGCCGCGCGGCCCACGGCCCCAAAGTCTTCAGTCTACCGAGCGCTCCAAGTGGTGTAAAGCGGGGCACCCAGCCAGTGTCCCCCCTGATTACCACAGCACGTTTCCTCGCCGGCGCGAGTACAGTCAGAAAAGCAGATCAATCATGTTTCCCAGCACACTCACCCTCCTTTTTGTTGCCGGGGCCGCGCTCCTGGCCGGGGCCCTGTTGGCCACGTATTTCGAACGCAGTCGCACCGCCGGCGAGCGCGGCAGCCTGGAAGAGTTACAAGCGCAGTTAGCGGACGAGCGGGCGCGCTTTGAGCAGGCCAGAGAACAGGTCGCCGCCTACCGCGCCACCATTGCCCGCCTGGAAGAGCGCCACGCCGCTACCGAGCGTGCCATCGAGCAGATGCGGACTGATTTACCAGAGACTTTCCGATCCCTGGCCAGCGACGTGCTGGAAGAAAAATCCCGGCGCATCTCCGAGCAGAACCAGGCAGGCCTGCTGCAGGTCCTCGACCCGTTGAAAGCTCGCCTGCAGGACTTCCAAAACAAGATAGAAGCGGCACGGGTAGAGCAGGCCAAGGGCGGCGCTGAGCTGAGCGCTCAAATCCATCAGCTCTTCGAAGCCAACACCCGGTTTACCGAGCAGGCCAACCATCTGGCCAGCGCTCTGCGCGGTTCCAGTAAGGCCCAGGGCGCCTGGGGCGAGCTGATCCTCGAGAGAATTCTCCAGTCTGCCGGGCTCCGTCCGGGGCATGAATATGAAACTCAGGTGAACTACACCGGCGAAAGCGGCCGCCGCGCTCAGCCCGACGTGGTGATTCACCTGCCCGGCGACCGGCATCTGATCATCGATTCCAAAGTGTCGTTGATCCATTACGAAGCGCATACGGCCGCTGAAAGCGATGCCGCCCGAGCCTTGGCGGCCGACAGTCACAGTGGTTCTGTGCGCGCTCATATCCGGGGGCTGGCGGAGAGAAATTACCAGACGCTCTACGGTCTTAACTCGCTCGACTTCGTGATCATGTTCCTGCCGATCGAGCCGGCCTTCATGCTGGCAATCTCCCGGGACGACAAGTTGTGGGAGCAAGCCTGGCAAAGGAACGTGCTGCTCGTCAGCCCCAGTACGCTGCTCTTTGTCCTGCGGACGGTTGCATCCTTGTGGGGGCAGGAGCAACAAAAGCGCAACGTGGAAGAGATCGCGCGCAAAGGAGCCGACCTCTACAACAAGCTATCCGGCTTTGTCAGTGACTTCAGCGAAGTGGGCGCAAAGCTGGAAAGCGCCCAGAAAAGCTACGCAGAAGCGATGGCAAAGCTGCACACTGGACGAGGAAACGTGATCCGCCAGGCCGAGATGCTTAAATCGCTCGGCATCAAGCCTATCAAGCAGCTACCCCAGGGGCTGGTGGAGCTGGCTCAGCAGGAGACTCTGGCGCTGGGAGACGAACCGGCTGGCGAGCCGGATCTGGTCGACGCCCCGAACTTGTCATAGGGGGACGACGAGATCGCTTATGCGCGGGGAAGAGTATGTCTGGAGAGATCAAGACTGAATGTGGCGGTCTCTAAGGATAGAGAGCGCTTCTAATTCGTCTTTCGAGCCAAGCCCGCGAACCGTTTGCCATTGCTGCAGGCAATCGAGCAGCGCCTTGGAGTCATACGCAATATCGGCCACTACCAGTTGCTTGCCGGTAGAACCCTGAATCACCACTCCACGGTCGCAGCGGATGCGATATTTGCGGACGTGCTTCAGATCCTGCCAGCAGATACGGCTGGAGGCGGAGCCCCCTTCCAGCAGACCCTGGCGATCGAGGATAAGTGGCTCGGGCCAGTCGGCCAGCACCAAAGGTACTAAGAAGAACCCAAAGGCAAACCCTGCCCAGCCCACCCAGTTCGACACGCCTTTAGCCAGCAACTGCGACGCACTGAAGGCTACAGAAGCGATCCCCCCACATAGGGCAAGGGAATAAAGCAGCTGACAAGTTGGTTTCACGGGAAAGCGCCATCCATCCGCCGTCGCCTTCGGCTTGAGGCCGAAGTTAGGCGCGATCAGGATCAGCAGGCCGATCGCGCCGCCAATAACTAGGCCGGCTTCGATCAGCGTCTCGGGGAAGGGCTGCATCGAGAAAGAGTGTCGTCCTCAAGAGCAACACTTGGCAATAGTCAAACTTCTCAAAATGCCTCAAAAGGTACCGTAACTGTCGTGGTCCTACATCAGTTGTTCACGTGGTTGAATTCGATTCGCTGGTTCGCAGTTAGCCGCACCCCGCGCCCGCCTTGATAAACAAGGGATTCCAGCCCTGAGCGCAGACTAGAATCGAAGCGATGCCGACCACCGTTCGATCGCATACAAAAATAAATTTAGGGCTGGCAATAGGCTCCGCGCGCGCCGATGGATTCCACCAACTCACCACCGTATATCAGACCCTGGGCCTGCACGAACTGGTGACAATCGAAGCAAAAGCAGCCGCAGCCACCCGCCTCACTCTGACCAGCAATCATCCCGGAGTGCCGACGGATGCCGGCAACACTGCCTGGCGCATCGTCGAGCGCTCCCTTGAAGCGCTGCGTTTGCCCGCGGAAGTGCACATCCACATCGACAAGCAGCTTCCCCTGAAGGGCGGGCTGGGCGCTGGCTCTGCCAACGCGATCGCGGCGCTGCTCGGCCTGGAGCAAGAACTGCAACGGCGCCTGCCACCCGCAGATCGACTACGCGTAGCGGAAACCGTCGGCTCCGACATTCCCCTTTTTCTGCTGGGGGGCGCCGTGCTCGGAGTGGGTCGCGGAGAAGAGGTTTACCCGCTGCCTGACTTTCCCTCCTATCCCTGCGTGCTGGCCTTGCCTGAGACAGGAGTGTCCACACCCCAGGCCTACCGGGACTGGGACAGCCGGCAAGCGTTGACCCAGGTAGACGTGTCCGCTACAATCAAAGGGTTGAGTCGGTCGATCGCTGCTGCATTTGGCGAGCCGCACTCCTCCGGTGTCTTCTCCATTGGAGAAGACCGGGCCGAGGATCCGCTTCTCGCGCTTGTCCGAACCGGGATCGAAAACGACTTCGAGCGAGTCGTCTTTCCGCAAAATCCCTTTCTCGGTGACATCAAGCGCATTCTATCGGGCGGCTCCAGCACGGAGGACGCGGCCATCTTTGCAGGCCTTTCCGGGTCTGGATCAGCCCTTTTCGGGCTATACCACACCGGAAGCGCAGCACAGGCGGCGGTGTTGCGGCTGCAGCAGCAAGGTGTAGCAAGCGTAGTGACCAGAACATTGCCTCGCGGCGACTACTGGCGCACTATGATGGTGGCAGGCGGGCAGTAACCACCCGCTGCATCCAGTTGGGCGATCGACTAATGGTAGGTCAAGTGCCTTTGGAGCACTTTGTCTAGGTTCGACTCCTAGTCGCCCAGCCAGCATCTTGAAATCAAGGGCCTCATTGCCACGGCTAACGCCAGTCGTGGTTCGACAATCAGCGGAACAACCATAGCAAACCAGCATGGGAGGTTCGTGTGACGAGTGACTCGACAGTATTGACGGTGCCTGCCTCGCAACAAGAGGTAGGAAGCGCCACCCAGGAAGCAACTGCAACCGGTTCGGGCAAAGTCAAACCGGCGGCCGAGCGCAAGCGCGCAGGGCGCTTGAGTGAAGATAAGCGGTTCAAGATCTTTGCCGGTTCCGCCAACCGCAAACTGGCGGAAGGTATTTGTACCCATGTCGGTGTCACGCTGGGCGAAAGCAAGCTGCAGCGGTTCGCCGATGGCGAGATCTATTTTCAGTTGCTCGAGAACGTACGCGGTGTCGACGTGTTCATCGTGCAGCCAACGTGTTTCCCGGTAGATCAGCACCTGGTGGAACTGCTGATCATGATCGATGCGTTGAAGCGCGCATCCGCCGGGCGGATCACCGTGGTGGTGCCGTATTACGGCTATGCTCGGCAAGACCGCAAAGACCGGCCGAGGGTGGCGATCTCATCCAAGCTGGTGGCTGATTTGCTTACCACCGCGGGCGCCAACCGGGCGCTATTTATGGATTTGCACGCGGCGCAAATCCAGGGATTTTTCAATATACCGGTCGATCACATGTTCGCCAGTCCAGTGATGGTGAGCTACTTCCGGGAACTGAATTTGCCCGCGCTGACGGTGGTGTCACCGGACGCGGGCGGTGTGGAACGGGCGCGCTTTTTCGCCACCAAGATGCAGGCACCATTGGCCATTGTCGATAAACGGCGGACGGACCTGAATGTGACGGAAGTGATGAATGTAATCGGCGATGTGAGTGGCAGAACCTGCCTGATCATCGACGACATTATTGATACCGCCGGCACCCTGGTCAAGACAGCGCAGGCTTTGCTCGATGCGGGTGCGGTCAAGATATATGCGGCTGCTTCGCATCCGGTGTTGTCCGGTCCGGCGATCGAGCGCATTTCGAATTCGCGGCTGCAGGAAGTGATTGTTACCGATTCCATCCCGCTGCGTGAAGAAGCGCAGAAGCTGGAACGGCAGGGAAAGATCAAGGTGCTCTCGGTAGCCGGCTTGTTGGGCGCGACGATTGAGAGCATTCACATGGAGACCAGCGTTAGCTCGTTGTTTAGCTAGGTCTTAAGAGGAAGCAGGAGAAATAGTATGGCTGAGCAGGAAGTAGTGGCAGCAAAGCCCCGTGAGGGCAAGTTCAACAAGAATGCAGCGCGCCGCGTGCGCGTGGCCGGGATGATTCCGGGTGTTGTTTACGGCGCCAAAGAGGCGTCGATTGCGGTAGAGCTCGATCCCAAGCAAATCACCCGCATTCTTCATTCCGACTCCGGGCACAACACAATTTTTGATCTCGAGATTGGCGGCGTCGCCGGCGCGGTCACCGCGAAAACCAAGGCAATGATCGTGGACTGGCAGTATGAGCCCATTAAGGGCAAGCTGATGCATATCGACCTCAAGCGCATTGCCATGGATAAGGCGATGCGGGTTAAGGTGCCGATCCTGCTCGAGGGCATCCCGGTTGGCGTCAAGACGCAGGGCGGCATTCTCGACCAGGTGCTGCGCGAAGTCGAAATCGAGTGCTTGCCGGGCGACATTCCCAGCCACATCGATCTCAACGTCACCACGCTTGCCCTGGGCAGCGCGATTCGTGTGGTCGATCTGCCGCACGGCGGCAAGCTCAAGTTCATCACCGACGAAAACGCAACCGTAGCCCACGTAGTGTCGATCAGGGAAGAAGCAGTGCCAGCAGCCGATGCAGTGGCAGCGGCAGGTGCGGCGGAACCCGAAGTCGCGAAGAAGGGCAAGACCGATGCTCCGGATGCGGCAGCAGAGAAGGGCGCCAAGAAGTAATGGGCTGTTCTGCGGGGTCCTGACTTGGCTGCCGGGGCAAGTGGCATCAACCAGACCAGCCGAGGCCCAGCCATCGTGGTGGGCCTCGGGAATCCCGGCATCGAGTATCAGTTCACGCCGCACAACGTAGGCTTCCTGGCGATCGACCGCTTGGCAGAGCAGGGTGGTGTGGCGGTAAGCAACCGGCGCTGCCGCGCACTTACGGCAACAGTCCGGATTGCCGGGAGAGACGTAATTCTGGCCAAGCCGGAAACGTTCATGAACCTGAGTGGACTGTCGGTTCAGGCGTTGGTGAAGGAATATCAGGCGGATGCAGCGCGCGACCTGATTGTGGTTTACGACGAGGTCGCGCTCAGCCTGGGCTCGTTGCGTATTCGGGAACGCGGCAGCGCCGGCGGCCATAACGGCGTCAAGTCAGTCTCGGGCGCGTTGGGCAGTGAAGAGTGGTTGCGCATTCGGATCGGCGTTGCTCCCCAGGGAGACGAGGCTGCCGAGAGGGCGCGGCGAGGACGGAAGGATTACGTGTTGACTCCTTTCCGCAAAGCGCAGTTAGCCATCCTCGATGAAGTGTTGGATCGCACTGCGCGGGCAGTGGAGATGGTGCTGGTCAAGGGAGCCGGCCCCGCAATGAATGAGTTCAATCGCCGTGAAACCGGCGACGCAGCAGAAGGAATTGGAGAGTAGCCATGCAACGCACTTACGAAATCATGTTCATCGTTCGCCCAGACATTCTGGACGAAGATCTTGACAAGCTGATCAGCGGTCTTGAGGGCAACATCACCGCGGGTGGTGGCAGCATCAAGTCGGTCGAGAAGCTCGGTCGCCGCAAGCTTGCTTACACGGTCAAGAAGTTCAACGACGGCAACTATGTCCTGTTGACCATCAATGCCGACGGTTCGCTGGTGGGTGAAATTGAACGCCGCCTGCGCGTCTCGGAGCCGGTCATCAAGTTCATCTCTGTCCGTATGGACGAAGAAGAGAAGCGCGTTGCCAAGATCAAAGCGATCCGTGCCACGCGCAAGAAGCTCAGTGCTCAGCCTGCCGCGGCACCGCCGGCTCCCGTCGAGCCGGTCCCTGCCGCAGCACCCGCAGCCGGCGCTTCCGCTTAAGTTTTTAACCTAGTGATTCGCGGCGCTGCTTCGGGCAGTGACCGAACCGGGTCGATAGCGACCCGAGAAGGAATAGAACATCATGGCTGACGAAACCAGCACACCCAGCGCACCCGCAACCTCCCGCCCAGAAGGCGGCCCCCCTTCCGGCGGCCCTGGAGGCCGCCCACCCGGCGGACGTCCCGGCGGTCCTGGCGGCGGCGGACGCAAGTTCTTTCGCCGTAAGAAAGTTTGCAAGTTCTGCGTCGAGAAGATCGATTCAATCCACTACCGTGACGTGCGCTTGTTGCAGCAGTTCGTTGCCGAGCGGGGCAAGATTGTGCCGCGCCGTTTGACCGGTGTGTGCACCACCCACCAGCGCGGTCTGGCCCGGGCTATTAAGCAGGCACGCAACATCGCCCTGCTGCCCTTTGCCGCTCGCTTCTAGCAAGTTAAAACACCTGGAGATCTGGTTATGGAAGTCATTCTGAAAGAAGACGTCGACAAGCTGGGCCATCGTGGAGATGTGGTCAAGGTTGCGGAAGGCTACGGCCGCAATTTCCTTCTACCGAAGAAGTTAGCCATGGAAGCGACGGCGGCCAACAAGGCCGTGATCGAACAGATGAAGCAGGCGGCTGTGCGCCATTCCGCGCGCGAGAAGTCCGAAGCCGAGTTGCTGGTGACGCAGCTCAACAATGTTGAGTTGGTGTTTGAGCGCAAGGTGGGTGAAAACGAGCATTTGTTCGGCTCGGTCACCTCATCCGAGATCGCTCATCAGCTGGAGCAAAAAGGCTTCAACATCGATCGCCGCAAGCTGCAGCTGGAAGAGCCGCTGCGTCAGCTGGGCGAGTTCCACGTGCCCATCAAGCTGCACCGCGAAGTGACTGCGCACGTCAAGGTAACGGTCAAGGCCGAAGAAGCTGCTTAGGCGGGTGTAGATGTACCCCACTCAAGCCAAACACGGCTTGAGTTGCTCACCCAGAGATCTCTGGGTGAGCAAAGCAAGAAGGTAAGACCAAACGCAATATCCGGGTGGCCCATTCAAGCCGCGTTTGGCTTGAGTGGGGTACATCTACACCCAGGCATGGACCCAGTGATCATCGGCCGAAGCTGAGGCGCGTGGCCAATTGATCCGGCAGGCCAGCCCGCATGATGCGCATCTGCGCCAGGCGGAAGTCGTATGGCACCCTGCGAAATTCCACCATCATGCGCGCATCGTCGTAGATCGCGTAGGCGGCGCGGCGGTCGTGATCTCTGGGTTGACCCACAGACCCCGGATTGATCAGGTAGCGCGCACCCGGCACCAGCAACAACTCGGAAATATCCGCATCCTCATCGTTCGTGTAAACCGGGTCCAGCTTGAACCAGTCTTCGCCGTGCATGGCGAAGCCACCCTGCAGGTGCGTGTGGCCGAAGAAGTTGATGCGGGTGTCAGCCTGCTTCAGGGGCACACGCGCGTCTCGTACTGAGAGCAGATACTCGTCCTCATCCCGGTACGAGCCATGCATGCAGCTCACTTGTGGGCCGTCCGGCGTGACGGGCCCGCGTGCCAGGTGCTGCAGCCATTCCACATGTTCCGGCGTCAGCACCTGCCGGGTCCAACGAGCAGCACGACTGGCTACCGGGTTGAAATCGTCGAGCGACAGTTGACCGCTGCACGCTCGGTCATGATTCCCTCGCACAAACGTCTTGCCCAATCCGCGCACGCGCTCGATCACTTCGTTGGGCGCGGCCCCGTAACCGACGACGTCGCCCAGATTCCAAACCTGGTCGTGCGCCGGTGTGGCTTCGAGCACTGCCTCGAGGGCATCGATGTTGGCGTGGATGTCAGAGACGATGAGCGCGCGCATAAGAGCCGACTGGACGGGTTCCGCGGAACCTGTTTTGGGGGCTTGGTCGCCCTCAGAACCACCCGCAAACGATCAGAGTATCAGACAATAGGGGCGCTGCGAACCCAGTGGCCGGGGTCCTGCTCCACCAATTGTCCAGTGGCTGCCGGCTCTCCCGGCGCGGCCGCCAGGGTAGCCAATGGCTGCTCTCGATCCGTGGTTAGCGTGGGTACCGCACCCAGCAAACTTTTGGTATAGGGATGCCCTGGATGGAGGAATACCTGGTCGCGTGTGCCGGTCTCCAGTAGTTCCCCGCGGCGCATGACCGCCACCCGATCGGCCACCTGGGCAACCACGGCCAGGTCGTGCGAAATGAACAGCATACCCAGGCCGTTCCGGGTCTGCAGATCCTTCAAAAGGAGCAGGATCTGGGCTTGCACGGTCACGTCGAGCGCGGTGGTTGGCTCATCGGCAATCAGCAGCAGCGGTCGGTTGATGAGCGCCATAGCAATCAAGAGCCGCTGGCGTTGGCCTCCGGAGAACTGGTGCGGGTAATCGCGCAGGCGTCGCTCCGGCTCGGGGATGGAAACCGCCGTCATGGATTCAATCACGGCGGCCCGCACCTCCCGGCGGCCCAGTGCCGGCTGATGCGTTTCGAGCGCCTCCGCAATCTGACGCCCCACCGGCATGACCGGATTCAGCGCCGTCATGGGCTCCTGAAAGATCATGGCGATTTTGCAACCGCGGTAGTTGCGCATCTTCTCGGGTTTGAGTGTCAGCAGGTCAGTCCCTTCAAAGCGAATGGCGCCTTCGACCCGCGCTGCCCCGTCCAGCAATCGCAGGATGGAGAGCGACGTGAGTGATTTGCCCGAGCCCGATTCGCCCACCAGGCCCAGCACCTCACCGCGGTCTACCGAGAAGCTCAGGTCGCGGACTACCGCCTGTTCACGAAAAGAAATGGAAAGATGCTCAACTTCAAGAAGGGGGGGCACGCGCCCAGATTACAACAGGACCGCCGCCCCGGCACCGGGCAATGCAGGTAAGTGAACGGCTGAAGGGCAGGATGGCTGGGGTATTCGGGGAGACCATCCGATGAGATCATGTGAATTGCCACATGTGCTGCCGAAAAAGCCCAAATGGGTACCAGCCAAACAGTTCTCAGCGCGCCACCAGCCAACATCAAGGCTCGATCTCTTCCACAGGGAACGCTGCTGGCAAAACGTGCATCTGCCTACAATGAGGTCTGGTGCGTCTGTTCATTGGATGCAACCACAGGAAAGCCTACATTGGTAAAGACGCAAGGGGAATGATGGCGAAGCCGAACGAAGGACGAAGCCGGGTAGTAATCGACAACGTTGAGCCCGAAGTAAGCTGCGGGCGTTTCCCCATCAAAAGAATCGTCAGCGACAGCGTGGCCATCGAGGCCGACGTGTTCGGCGACGGGCACGACGAGGTGAGAGCAAGGCTGCTGTGGAAGCGTGAAGGAGACCGCGCCTGGAAGACGGTGGAAATGCAGGCGCTGGGCAACGACCGCTGGCGTGGTGAGTTTCCCGTCGCCCAGGCCGGCCGTTACCGCTACACCATCGCAGGCGAAGAAAACCACTTTGGCACCTGGCGACACGACCTGACGAAGCGCCAGGCTGCCCAGCAGGATCTCAAATTGCCGTTTGCCTCCGGCGCCCTCCTGCTGGAGGAAGTCGCCAAACGCGCTTCCAAAAAAGATGCGACCCGGCTGGCGGCCTGGGCTAAGGCTCTCCGCACCGGCACGGATGATACCGCCACCGCGGCCCTTGCGCTGCAGGACGAGATCAGCGAAGTGATCAGCCGCTATCCGAACACCGCCCTCGAGACCAGGTACGATCGCGAGCTCGAGGTAGTTGTCGATCGCGAAAAAGCACGCTTCTCCAGCTGGTATGAACTCTTTCCAAGATCCTGGTCCCCGGTTCCCGGCCAACACGGTACCCTGCGGGATGTCACCGGCCGTCTCGAATACGTGGCCGAAATGGGCTTTGACGTGTTGTATCTGCCGCCCATCTCCCCCATCGGCAAGAGCTTTCGCAAGGGAAAGAATAATTCTGTCGAAGCCGCACCGGGCGAGGAGGGCAGCCCCTGGGCAATTGGCTCTGCGGAAGGTGGCCATACCGCCATCCATCCGGCGCTCGGAACGCTGGATGACTTCAAGGCCCTGGTACAACGAGCCATCGACCTGAAGATGGAAATCGCGCTGGATATCGCATTCCAGTGCTCGCCCGACCATCCCTGGGTCACCGAACATCCCGAGTTCTTCAAAAAGCGTCCGGACGGGACGATTCAGTATGCGGAGAACCCTCCCAAGAAGTACCAGGACATCTACCCGCTCGATTTCGAATCCTCCAACTGGCAGGGTCTTTGGGACGCACTCAAGGGCGTGTTTACTTACTGGATCGATCAGGGTGTCCGCATTTTCCGCGTCGACAATCCCCACACCAAGGCATTTCCCTTCTGGCGATGGGTCATCCCCGAGCTCAAGGCAAAAACTCCGGATGTGCTGTTTCTTGCCGAGGCATTCACCCGTCCCCGGGTTATGGAGCGGCTGGCGAAGGTCGGGTTTACTCAGTCATATACCTACTTCACCTGGCGGACCAACAAAGCGGAGCTCACGGAGTACCTTACGGAGCTGACAACGACCTCCGTCAAAGAATACTTCCGGCCCAACTTCTGGCCGAACACGCCAGACATTCTGCCGGCAGGCCTGCAGACCGGCGGATTGCCGGCATTCCGCAGTCAGCTCATTCTCGCGGGCACGCTGGCCGCCAGCTATGGCATCTATGGTCCGGCGTTCGAGCTGGGAGACAATACCCCCACCCGGCCCGGCAGTGAAGAGTACCTGAACTCTGAGAAGTACGAGATCAAGCAATGGAACCTGCAGGACCCTGCCAGCCTGAAGCCGCTGATCACTCGGCTGAATGCGATCCGGCAGCAAAACCCGGCCCTGCAAAGTAATGAGCGGCTCCACTTTCACCCTACGGATAACCCTTTGCTCATTTGCTATTCGAAGCGAACAGCAGACGGCAGCAACACGATCCTGGTGGTGGTCAATCTCGACCCTGTGCTGGAACAAACCGGCTTCGTCACGCTCGATTTAGATGTCCTGGGTCTGGATGCGGTCAGCAGCTTTCAGGTGGAAGACCTGCTCGGCGATGCGACGTACTCCTGGCAGGGGCCCAAAAACTACGTTGCGTTGCGGCCAGCAGCGCAAATGCCGGCCCACATCTTTCGGGTACGGTAAAACCAGGCGCAGCCAAAAAACTGTCACGGATACAAAATGAGCACACAGGCCAGGGAGGCAAGATTGAAGCAACCGGGAAGCGCGGCGGACCCGCTCTGGTACAAAGACGCGATTATCTATGAATTGCATGTCAAGGCGTTCATGGACAGTAACAACGACGGCATCGGCGATTTCCAGGGCTTGCTCAGCAAGCTCGATTACGTACAGGACCTCGGGGTTACGTGCTTGTGGCTGTTACCCTTTTTCCCCTCCCCTCTGCGCGACGACGGCTATGACATATCGGACTACCTGAGCGTCCACCCCAACTATGGCACCATCGAGGACTTCAGGGAAGTCCTCACGCAGGCACACGCGCGCGGCTTGCAGGTCATGATCGAACTGGTCATCAACCACACCTCTGACCAGCATCCCTGGTTCCAGCGCGCCCGCATGGCCCCCAAGGGCTCGCCGGAGCGGGACTTCTACGTGTGGAGCGACACCGATCAGAAATACACCGGCGCGCGCATCATCTTCACCGATACGGAAAAGTCGAATTGGACGTGGGATCCGGTCGCCGAACAATATTATTGGCACCGCTTTTTCTCTCACCAGCCGGATCTGAATTACGACAATCCGGTCGTGATTGAAGAAGTGGTCAAGATCATGCACTACTGGCTGGAAATGGGCGTGGATGGCCTACGGGTCGATGCCATTCCCTACCTGGTGGAGCGTGAAGGGACCAACTGCGAAAATCTTCCCGAAACCCATGCTGTGATGAAGCGTATTCGCGCTGAGATCGATCGCGCCTATGCTTCCCGCGCCATTCTTGCCGAAGCGAATCAGTGGCCGGAAGACGTGCGCATTTATTACGGCGACGGTGACGAATGTCACATGGCCTTTCATTTCCCGCTGATGCCGCGAATGTACATGGCGCTCCGCCAGGAAGATCGCCTGCCCATCACGGACATCATGGCGCAGACCCCGGAGATTCCAAACAACTGCCAGTGGGGGTTATTCCTGCGCAACCATGACGAGCTGACGCTCGAAATGGTGAGCGATGAAGAGCGCGACTACATGTATCTCGCCTACAGCGCCGATCCCCGCATGCGCATCAACGTGGGCATCCGCCGCCGCCTGGCGCCGCTGGTCGACAATAACCGCCGCCGCATTGAGCTGCTGAATAGCCTCCTGTTCTCGTTTCCGGGAACGCCGATCCTGTATTACGGCGATGAGATCGGTATGGGCGATAACATCTACCTGGGCGATCGCAATGGCGTGCGGACACCCATGCAGTGGAGCGGCGATCGGAACGCGGGTTTCTCCCGCACCGTTCCTGCCAAGCTGTACAGCCCGGTGGTGATGGATCCCGTCTGGGGCTACGAAGCGATCAACGTCGAAGCGCAGCAAGGCGATCCTTCCTCTCTCCTTAGCTGGATGCGCAACATGATCGCGCTGCGCAAGCTGTTCCAGGTGTTTGGCCGCGGCACGTTGTCCTTCCTCAACCCGGCTAATCGCAAGATCCTCGCCTACATCCGTGAATACGACAATGAGCGCGTGCTGTGCGTGGCCAATCTCTCGCGCTTCGCGCAACCAGTGGAGCTCGATCTCTCCGCCTACACGGGGCTGGTGCCGGTGGAGATGCTTGGCTACGTCGAGTTCCCCCGCATCCGCGCCACAGCCTATCCGCTCACCCTGGGCCCGTATGGCTTTCTGTGGCTTGAATTGCAACCATCGCCCGAACCGGTCCGCAACATCGAAGAGACCGGCCGGCCAGAACTCGCAATTGCGGGTAACACCGATTGGATGAGCGTGCTTGAGGGCAACGGACGCAGGGAGCTGGAAGAGTCAGTCCTGCGTGAGTACATCGGTCGCCAGCGCTGGTTTGGCGCCAAGTCGCGCGCCATCGCAGGCATCAGGATCGAAGACTGGGCCGTGTTCAACCAGGGAGTCAGCGCGCTGGTGATCGTGCAGATCCAGTATGCAGAAGGCGAGCCGGATACTTACCTGGTGACGTTGGGCCTGCTCTTCGGCAGAGGCGCCGACGCCCTGCGGGAAGAGTCACCCAATGCGCTGGTGGCGCGCGTCAGCTCTCCCGAAGGGGTGGGCGTGTTGCACGAAGCCATTTTCAATGACAGCGCCAGTGAAGCGTTGTTGAGCCTGATTTCGGGCAGTGCGGAACTCTCGTCGCGGCTCGGCACCATCACAGGCGTACCCAGCTCCACCTTGCACGACCTACAGGGGCCCTCGCGGGAAGTGGCAGCGCCCCGCCGAGGCTCCGCGGAGCAAAGCAACACCTCCATCGTGTTTGGCGACAAGCTCATCATGAAGCTGTTTCGCAGGCAGCAGGCCGGCCCCAACCCCGACACGGAAATCGGCCGCTACTTCACCGAGTCGACGCACTTCACGCATATCGCGCCCTTCGGCGGCTCCATTCAATACACGCGCAAGGGGCAGGAACCCTCCACCCTGGCAATGTTGCAGGGCCTGGTCAGCAACGAAGGCGATGGCTGGCAATGGACCCTGGAAGAGCTGGACCGCTACTACGAGGCCAGCGCTGCGCAAACATTTCGTCAAAGCAGCGTGCCGGCCGGTCCCACCACCCTGCTCGCACAAAGCCAGACGCCTGAGTTGCCCTATGCGCGTGAGCATGTCGGCACCTACCTGGATGCCGCGGCACTGCTTGGCAAACGCACGGCCGAAATGCACCTGGCGCTCGCCTCACCCACGCACGACCCGGCGTTCACACCCGAACCGCTCAGCTCCCTCGATATCGATCGGCTGCGCGAAGAACTGATCGCGCACGCCAGCAACGCCTTCGACGCTCTGAAAGAGAATGTGGCCCGATTGCCCGATGGTGTGCTGGAACGTGCCGGCCTGGTGTTTAGCCGCAGAACCCTGGTGCTCGACCGCTTTCGGCAATTGCAAGCCACCGAGATCCATGCCCTTCGCACACGCATTCACGGCGACTATCATTTGGGACAGGTATTGCGCTCCAAAGGAGATTTCGTTGTGTTGGACTTCGAAGGAGAACCAGCGCGGACCCTGGCTGAGCGCAGGACCAAGCAATCTCCATTGAAAGATGTAGCCGGGATGCTGCGGTCGTTCAGCTACGCCGCATTTTCGGCACTGATGAAATACTCTTCCCGCAGGCCAGAAGATTTTGCCAAGCTGGAACCGTGGGCACGCTTGTGGGAGCAATCTGTTTCTTCGGCGTTTCTCCGTACGTACTGTGAATGTGCCAAAGGCGTCGATGTAATTCCTTCGGAGCCACAACTCTTCCAGCAACTGCTCGAAGCGTACGTGATCGACAAGGCGTTCTACGAGTTGGTGTACGAATTGAACAATCGGCCCAGCTGGGTAATCATCCCGCTGACTGGTATTTTGGGCTTGCAGTTGTAGGTAGCCCCGGTACCCGCTCCCGCGAAGAAAGCTGGCTGCGGGCGCGAGGAGCGGCTGCAGCAAAGAAGCAAGCACTATCCGCAACCTAGCAGTAAGATCCGATGTGGGGGCCAGGGGCATGCATGGCAAAGCTTGAGCTTTCAGAAGAGTTGAAAGCAGGGACGGAAGAAGTCGGCGCGGCAGACTTGCTCATCGCCGTGGCAGCGCCGGTCGATCCGGCGCAATTGCGGGCCGCCGCGCTCGCCGCGATGCACACGTTGAGCGCGGGCGTTTCCTCGACGTCGCCTTTTTCCGCACTGCGTATCGTGGTGGCGTTTCCCAGTGTCGGCGGGGCTGATACCCCCACGGAACCAGGCAATCCAACCGAGCCGGGGCCGGGCGCGGAGTTGCGCTTTGTCCCCTACATCCCGTCCAATAGCCCGTCGCTGATTCCCTGGTTGCCGCCTGCAAGCACCTACCAGGCAATCTTCGGCATGGCACGCGCATTAGGGGTAAGCGCCTGCGCGGTGATCGGTTTCGACCTCGCCGCCTTGCATTCCAACTGCCTCCCCTCCATGCTGGCGCCGATCCTTGAAGGCCGCTGCGATCTGGCCATGCCGTTGTACGCATTGGGAAAATTCGACGGACTATTGAACTCGAGCTTGCTCGCCCCGCTCACGCGCGCGTTGTACGGCAAGCGGGTCCGCTTTCCCCTGGCCTCTGACTTTTGCGTATCGAGCAAGCTGATCCCCCAGCTGGAAGCGGCGGCTCAGAAAAATGTCACGTTGGGGCAAACGCTGTTCTGGCCAGCCACCGAAGCAGCCCTGCGGGATGCCGGCATTTGCCAGGTCCATGTCGACACCCGCCACGTAACCGCGGTGGAAGGTGTGGATCTGACCACGGTCCTGGCCCAGACAGCGGGTCCACTATTTGCCGAGATGACCAGCAACGCCTCTCTCTGGCAGCGCGTGCGCGGTTCTCAGCCGGTGCCCACGTCCGGCTTCCCGGCTGCCCCGCCTGCCGACGCCGCCCATGCCGCTACCAGCCCCATGGTCGATACCTTTCAGCTTGGCTTTCGTAATCTGCAGGAGGTCTGGTCGCTGGTTTTGCCGCCGGTCACGCTGATGGACTTGAAGCGACTGGCGCGGCCAGGCCAGCAGCCCTTTCAGATGCCGGACGAGCTGTGGGTGCGCATCGTTTATGACTTCGCCCTGGCCCATCGGCTGCGCACCATCAGCCGCACTCACCTGCTTGGCGCGCTGACCCCTCTTTACCTCGGCTGGGTTGCCTCCTACGCCCTGGAAGTTGGGAACGCCAGCGCGGCGGACGCAGAACAACGGTTAGAAAAGCTGGCTCGTGCCTACGAAGATGGCAAGCCCTACCTTTTATCGCGGTGGCGTTGGCCAGACCGCTTCAACCCTTAGGCCAGGAGGAAAAAGCTTATGTGGGCTCAAGTGTCACAGTCACTGCACGATTCAATGGCAAGGGTCATCAGCCGTATCGCCACCCTGCTTCCCGGCATCCTGGCGCTCATTGTGGCCGTCCTGTTCTTCGCCGCGATCGCCTGGTTGCTCGCCTGGGCGGTCCGTTCCCTCATGCAGGCGCTCAGGGTGGATGACCGCCTGGTGCGCGGCACCAACGCCATCGCTGAATGGTCTCCCACGTACACACCCACCGTCCTGGTCACCCGGGTAGTGTTCTGGTGTGTCGTTCTCGTTGGTTTTCTGGTAGGTCTTGAGGCCTTCGGCGCTTCTTCTGACAACCTGCTTACGGCCCGTCTTCTCGGGTACATCCCCAACATCGTGGGCGCCGTGGTATTGCTGCTGCTGGGCAACGTGATCGCGCGCTTCCTGTCGCGCAGCGTCCTCATCGGCGCTGTGAACATGAACCTGCAGTACGCACGCTTGTTGAGCCTGGGTGTGAAGTGGCTGGTACTGGTGCTCACCGCCGCTATGGTGCTTGACCATCTCTCGATCGGGGCGGCGATTGTCGATCTCGCGTTCGGCATTCTTTTTGGCGGCATCGTGCTGGCGCTCGCGCTGGCAGTGGGCCTGGGTTCTCGCGACCTGGTAAGCCGTTCGCTCGAAAGGGAAGCCACACGGCCTGCCGTCGAAAGTGTCAACGAAGAACAATTTCACCACTTCTGATAATGCATTGCGCGTCTCCCCCGATGGCGCAAATGATACAAAGAACATCGGAGAGTGGGGTTCGTGAAAGCAGATCAGAACGAGGCGAGGCGGCCGGTGAAGGTCGCGATTCTTGGGTTTGGCACCGTAGGTTCATCCGTTGCGCGCATTCTGTGTGAGCACCCGCCCGAGGGTGTCACGCTGGGCTATTTGTATAACCGGGGGATCGAGCGCAAGCGGGTTACCTGGATTCCGCCAAATGTGGGGTGGACCGAGAATTTCGCGGATATCCTGGCGTCGGATGCCAATATCATCGTCGAGTTGGCGGGCGGTCTGAATCCCGCAGGCGATTGGGTGCGCGGCGCGCTTGCCGCTGGCAAGTCGGTCGTCACCGCAAATAAAAAGTTGATTGCCGAGCACGGCCCGGCCCTCGAAGAACTGGCGCGCCGGCATGGCTGCCAGCTGCTCTATGGTGCGGCCGTGGCTGGCGGAGTGCCCGTGATCCCGGCAGTGCAGCAGGGTCTCGCTGGCGACCGTATGCAGCGGCTGCACGGCATCCTGAATGGCACCTGCAACTTCATCCTGAGCAACATGGAAGACGGTGCTGAGTTTGAACTGGCCCTGCGCCAGGCGCAGGAGCGGGGCTACGCGGAAGCCAATCCCACCGAGGATGTCGATGGGTTCGACGCACGCGCCAAACTGGTCATTCTTTCCCGCATTGGCTTGCGCGCCGGCGTATTGCCCGAAGAAGTAGCCTGCCGCACTATTCGCGATGTCGCGGCCATCGACTTCGCGTATGCCAGTGACCTCAAGTGCACCATCCGCCAGATTTCTCGCGCAGAGGTACGCCATGATGAACTGCTGGCCACCGTCGGTCCCATGCTGGTGCCGCGGAGTTCTCCCCTTTCCTGGTCACGCGGCACAGAAAACATGGTGATTGCGACCGGCCAGTACGGCGGGCAGACAGTGTTCTCCGGCCATGGAGCCGGCGGCAACCCGACCGCGGTGGCCGTGATTTCAGACGTGCTGGCGATCGCGCACGGAGGGTGCCCGGTGACTGTTACTACCACCCGGGCGCGTGTAGAAGGAGATTTCGCTGTGCCCCACTACATCCGCTTCGTCGTGGATGACCGGCCAGGCATTGTGGCCGCGATCGCCGGCCACCTGGCCGCGCAGCACGTGAATATCAACGCCATCCTGCAGAAGCCTGGTTATCCCAAAGACCGGCTGCCGTTCGTTGTCACTGTGGAACCGTGCCGTAGCTCTGCATTGAAAGCGGCGCTCAGCAAAATTGCGCAAATGGATTGCATGCAAGCGCCGCCCGTCGATCTGCAGATGCTGGAAGAGTGATGCTGCCTCCCCTTAAAAGCCCAGCACGGGATGCGGTTCGTACGGCTCTTCCAGTGCTTTGATCTCGCTTTCGTCCAGGTGCAGCGTGAGCGCATCCAGGGCCTGGTCGAGATGGCTCATCTTGCTGGCGCCGATGATGGCTGAACTCACGCCTGGCTTTCCCAGGATCCACGCGAGCGCGACCTGCGCGTTGGAAACGCCACGCTTGTTGGCGATCTCCGTCAGTCGATCCACGACTGTGAAGTCAGACGGACGGTAGTACAACTTATCTGCGAAGTCGTCCGTCCTGGCGCGGATCGTTTCGCCACGGCTTTCGCGATTACGATTGCCGGCAAGAAAGCCGCGTGCCAGCGGGCTCCACGGAATGAGTCCAATGCCTTCTTCCAGGCACAAGGGAATCATCTCCCTCTCTTCTTCCCGGTAGACCAGGTTGTAGTGGTTCTGCATGCTCACAAAGCGTGTCAGGCCCATCACGTCGGAGGTGTGCAGCATCTTCAGGAACTGCCAGGCATACATCGAAGAAGCGCCGATATAGAGCGCTTTGCCGGCCCGCACCACCTGGTCCAGAGCTTCCATTGTTTCTTCTATCGGGGTATGCGGATCAAAGCGATGTATTTGGTAAAGGTCTACGTAGTCTGTGCCCAGGCGGCGCAGGCTATCGTCGATGGCCTGCATGATGTGCTTGCGTGAAAGGCCACGTTGGTTGGGATCATCGCCCATCGGGTTGAACACCTTGGTAGCGATCACCAGCTTGTCCCGCGAGGGGCCGAACTCCTTGAGTGCGCGTCCGGTGATTTCTTCGCTCACGCCGATCGAATAAACATCGGCTGTGTCGAAGAAATTGATGCCTGCCTCGATGGCGCGGCGGAAGAACGGTTGTGCTTCTGCCTCTTCGAGCACCCACTCCCGCCACTTCTTCGAACCATACGTCATCGTCCCAAGGCAGATCTGCGAAACCTTCAAGCCTGTCGTACCCAGGTTCACGTATTCCATTGCATCTCCTTCAAGTGCCGGCTGGGCCCCTGCTCTATAGCAATTGCGCAGCAGCAACCTGCGTTCTCACTGTCTCAGATGCGGTCCACAACAAGGGGAGATTCGACGTCCGGGTGTGTATTTACCCTCTTGTTCCTCAGCCGGAGTTAGGGGGAAAGAGCTACCGGTGAGCGGTTGTGAATTCCCACATCTCCCGACTGGAAAACGTCGTGAGATATGGGGCACCCGAGTTGGTGACGGGTACGACTTTTGAAGTGCGGTTGCTGAGCACAGCCGTCCGTTTGTCATCCCGACCGAAGCGAAGCAACCACCAATGTTGCCCCCACCACCGCGACGGGTACGACCTTTGATAAGCGGAGCTGAGCACAGCCCTCCATTCGTCATCCGACCGAAGCGAAACCACCACCAATGTTGCCCCCACCACCGCGACGGGTACGACCTTTGATAAGCGGAGCT
>CAZZVD010000059.1:0-9195 GCA_964657465.1 uncultured Acetobacteraceae bacterium
CCCCATATCTCACGACGTTTTCCAGTCGGGAGATGTGGGAATTCACTGCTCTCAACCAAAAGTGTCCTTACTTAGCCGCCACATTGTTGCTGCAACCGCGCTCCGGCTTGCACGCGGTCGTGCTTACGGGCGCGCGACTGTGTCGCTGAAGAATATGCCCGATTTGCTGCCCGGCTCCTGGCGCCAATGAATGATTTGCCGCACACCGTGAGCCAGGCTATGGACCACAACATTGGGCCGGCCCTGGCCAAATCGTTCCACTCCGATATCGTGGGTGTGGTCCGGATCGTCCTTGCCACTCCACAGACCGATCACGATGCGATTGTTGGGGAGATGGGTGCGTAGCCGTTGACACAGTGCGCGCGCCGGAGCGAACGCAAAGGGAGGCAGCGCAGAGATAAACAGGACGGTTCGGGGTTCAATGGCGAGTAGCTCGAGAATTTCGTTGGAAACGGGCGACGGCAGGTAAAGCGCATGCAGGCCGGATTGTTCCAGTACCTGAACGAGCATGTGCGTCGCCAGTGCATCTGCCTGGTCGCTCGCCGAGAAGCACACCACGGCGAACTCTTCGCGGGTGCGCAGAGCATCTTCCGGCGCAGACAGCAGGTCGCCGGCGACGGACTCGCCGTGTTCCGCGATCAGTTCACCCAGGCTGAGAAAGAAAAAGTTGGAACGTGCTTCATCGAAGGCGCCCTGGTGCCGGTCGTGTTCGATAAGTGCCAGGGCGGGGATGAACAGCGAATCATAGAGGGCTACGAGAGGATTAGTGCGCAGGAAGCGGACAGCGGCTGCGCGGGCCTCCTGCTGATCCATGGCCAACAGGCGCTCGTAAAACAGGGCGTCTACAGAAAGTTCCGCATCGGCGCCCAGGAGCGTGTGCAGGAATGACATCTGCGGCACATACCGTCCGAGGACCACGATGCACACTGTCAGCGGAGTGGAAAGGATGAGCCCGGGCCACCCCCATAGCAGTGCCCAGAAGATAGCCATCGCCAGTAGGGCGAGAGACGAGATGCCAGTGCGCGAGCGCAAAAGCAAGGGTTCAACCACGTTGGTGGCGGCTAATTCGAGGACCACGAAGAGCACGAAGATCAAGGCGGTCGGAGCCCAGGAAGCAGATGTCGCAATGCTGGTGATAAGCGGTAGCATCAGCCCTGTAGCCGTGCCCACAAAAGGGACTATCCGCAGTATGCCGGCAACAGCGCCCCAGAGCGTTGCATTCGGCACACCCAGCGCAAACAGGCCCAGGCCGAACAGCAAACCATACGACAAATTGACCGTTACCTGCAGGAAGAGATATTGGCTGATGCGGGTGGTGGCATCCTCGAGCGCCTGATTCAGTATCCTGATCCGGCCGACGCCGGCCAGGACAAGCACACGGCGGCGCACGTCTTCGCGTTCTGCCAGGAAGTAGATGGTGAACACGATGACGACAATAAAGGAACCTACGGGCCGCAGAATGCGCGCGAGCACTTCAGTGGCGGACTGAAGCTGGGTGCGATTGGGGTCGATTACGCGTACGGGCTGCGGCCTGGAGAGCGGCGGCTGCACGCCGTCCGCTCCACTGCCCGTGCTCAGTGCCAGGTCGCTGCTGATGTCGTTGACAGCGGTGAAAGCTTCTACCAGCGTGTGCTCGGCAGGAGAATGAACGCTGGCGATTTTCTTCTGGATGTTGAGCCGATAGGCAGGCAGATCCCGTGCAACGTTCAAAAGCTGCCGGGCCACGACATACGCCACGCCGCAGAAGACGAAGAGGGCCAGAATGCTGGCAATCGCTACCGCTGCTACCCGAGGAACACGCCGGGACTCAAGCCGGCTCACCACCGGGGCGAGCAAAAGTGCAAACATCAGCGCAAAGGCGAACGGGATCAACAGGTCGCGGGCAAAATAGACAACCAGCACCGTGGCCGCGAGCGCCAGAAAGGGAACCATCCTGGAAAGCTCAGTGTTGCGCGTGGCCGGCATGCGATCTCAAGAGAGGATGGATAAATTGCACTCCGCGGGTTGCGGCAAGGATACATGAGCAGCCACAGCATGACCCGGGACGACTCACGCTGGTCAAGTGTTTTGCATCCGGCCCCCGGATAGGACTGTGCGCAGTATTTCGCTCATTTGCTGGACCGTCCATGGCTTCTCAATCACGGCTTCAAATCCATAATCCTCGAAGTGCGACATGACCGGAGCATCGGAATACCCGCTTGAGACCACGAGCCTCGCCGTGGGATCAAAGGCCTTCAGCCGGGTAGCGGCTTCCACGCCCCCCATCCCGCCGGTCACGGTCAGATCGAGCAGCACCGCATCGAAGGGCTTTCCCTCTGCTTGCGCTTGCTGGTAAAGTTCGAGCGCTTGACCGCCGTCCACTGCGGTCTGGACCTGATAGCCAAGATGCGAGAGAACTGCCTCAGAAAGAATGCGTAGCGAGGGATCATCATCCATAACCAGCAGGCGTTCGTTGCCTGCCTGCAGTGGTTTGGAGACGGTGTCTGCGGATGGAGCCGGCTGTGTGGTGGCCGGCAGATCCACGGTAAACTTCGTGCCCACCCCGGGGGTGGATTGCGCGGTAATCTGACCGCCATGCTTGACGACAATGGCATAGGCCGTCGCCAGGCCCAGACCGGTGCCTCCAGGCTTGGTGGTGAAGTAAGGATCGAAGATACGCCGCAATACTTCCGGCGGCATGCCGATTCCTCGATCCCGGATGGTGACCCGTACCCTGGGACCCGCTTCGCCTGGGTCCGCCTCGCCTGGGCTCGCTTCGCCTGGAGATAGATCGGTTGTCGGCGCGACATTGCTAGCTCTGACCTCGATAGGGCTGCCAGTTAGGGTGGCCTCGCGCGCGTTGAGCAGGATGTTGTGAAACACCTGCCCAATCTGGCCGGGATCGATCTCTGCGGACCACAGCCCGTCGGCGATCGAGACGTCGATGCCCACGCTGGATCCGGTCCGGGCGAGCTGCACTGCATCCGTGAGCAGTTGGGCAATGGATGCTACCCGCCGTATCGGCGCGCCCCCTTTGGCGAACGTCAACAACTGAGACGAAAGGAACTTCGCTCGTTGGCACGCATTTGTCGCCTGGTCCAGCAAAGCCTGCGCGGGTTCGTTTTCTGCCAGGGAGGCTTTCGCCACTTCAATATTTCCCTGGACGACGGTCAGGAAATTATTGAAGTCATGAGCAATGCCGCCGGCGAGCACCCCCAGCGATTCCAGCTTACGGGCGCGCAGCAGCTCTTCTTCCGTTTGCTGCCGCTGGGCTACTTCCGCTTTCAGTTGTTCTGTGGAGAGCTGCAATTCGGCGGTGCGTTCCAGTACCCGTTGCTCCAGGGCCTGGTTTAAGGTCTCTGTTCTTTGGTTAGCGCTCCGCAACTCCTCGACCAGTTCGTCGTTCTCGAACTGCAGGCGAAGCGAAGACGTGATCATGCGGTGTGCGCGCCGGGTGGTGATCACAGTGACTAAGGTGAACACGCCCGCCAGGAGGCCCATGGCGATATGCGTTCTGTCACCCGTAACGAGCAGCCGGATGGAGGGAATGGTTCCCGCCGGTAGCAGGAAGGCCAGGTAGGCCTCGGGCCGCGGCGCCAGCAGGGAAGAGGCGCCCAGCATCATGCCGCCCAGGACATAAAGGAGAACCACCTGGTTCCCAAGGTGGCCCTCCGGATAGAGTAAGACGCCGGCGAACCCCCAGCCCGCGCCGGCCAGGGCCACCCCCACGGCGAAGGCAATGCGATACTTCTCTGCTTTTGCGGGAAACGCACTCGCCTGGCGAAAGCGCCAAGTGAGCCCGGAGCGAAAGCCGGCCACGAGGAACACATAGAGCCACCAGAACAGGATCCGAGGCCGGGAAACGGCATTCCATTGCAGGCAGCCGAGGATGGCAGCCGCTGTAACCGTGACAGCGACCCCTACATTGGCGTTCGCATACAACAGCCGTAGCTGCGCGGAGAGAAGCCGCGGGCTGTCGGACCCCGAGTCGATACGTGCTGCGACTGCCGTGGGTGGCATGACGAACCCCAAGGAAAGGCTGGTGTGCTTGAGCCAAGTATAGATCGGGGGTGGGCAAACTGCACTCGCGCCAAGCAACCTTCGTTGGTGCCGGTCACTGAGCCAAATGCAGCTGAAACTTCGAAGCGATTATGATCGAGTTGAATTCACCAACCCTGTGCTGGAGAGGAACCTGCTGCGTGAAGCGATCGTGCCTGCTATCCGTGCTGCTCTTGGTAATCGCGCTGACGAGAGGTTTCGCGCAGACGACGCCGCAACGCGTGATCATCGACACCGACCCGGGCGTGGACGATGCCATGGCCATTCTGTTGGCCCTGCACTCGCCAGAACTGAAGGTCGAAGCACTCACCGTGGTGCCGGGAAATGTAGAAGCCGCGCAAGGTCTGGATAATGCCTTGAGACTGGTTTCTCTCGCTCATCGCTGCGATGTGCTGGTGGCCGGGGGCGCCCAGCACCCGCTTAATCAAAAGCTGTACACCGCTCTGTACTGGCACGGCAAAAATGGTCTTGCGGGGGTGGAGCTGCCAGCGCCCACCTGCAAACCAGACCCCCGCTTTGGACCCGACCTGATCATTGATCTGGTGCACAAGTATCCGCACCAGATCACGCTCATCCCGGTGGGACCGCTGACTAATATCGCAATCGCGGTTTCGAAAGATCCAGGCATCGTGCCGCTGGTGAAAGACATCGTGATCATGGGGGGCTCGATCAGCGGTGGCAATGTGAATGGTGCGGCAGAAGCCAACATCTTTAACGATCCCGAGGCGGCACAGATCGTATTTGCTGCCGGCTGGACAGTCACCATGCTGGGTTCCGACGTAGGCGAACGCACTTTGATCACTCGCAAAGATGTGTCGCAACTGCAAGCTAACCACCAGCCCGAAAGCGACTTTGTGGCAAGCCTGGCTGACTTTTACCTGACGCGTTCCGAGAAGAGTGGGTACCAGGGCGCGGCCATGTATGACCCCCTCGCGGTCGGGATTGTCATCGATCCTTCACTGGTCACACTCAAAAGTATGCATGTGGATGTGGAGACGCGAGGGGAGTTCACCCGGGGTGAAACCGTCGCCAATCGCATGGGTTACGATGAGAACAATCAATTGCATGGAGACCACTACGAAATCGAGGGGCTGCTTACGCTCAAGCAGAATGCAAAGGTCTGCGTGGCTTCAGACGCTGATCGGTTCCTGCGTTTGTTTGTTAGCCGGATCACTGGAAAGTGATGAACTTCCTGGGGTAATCTTCCCCCCAAGTGACTTGCCGTTACCTGGTTTGAGTTACGCGTGATCGACTTATCGCCGCGTAAGCGAAGCAAATGAACAGGTGGCACCGTACACTGTGTTCAGGCATAGCTATTTGGCCGTGTTCTCATGTAGTCATTTGTTTCCGTTTGCGGCCGAGAGAACCGGGGCCATTGTAAATTTTTACTCTTTCGGAGTCGCTCATCATGCCCCATACGGTCACACCCGCGCGCGGTACTCTTCCCTTGGTTTCGGTGGTGATCAGTTGCTATAACTCGGGCACCTTTCTGGCTGAAACTCTTGCCAGTGTCATGGCACAGACTTATGCCAACACGGAAATCATCGTGGTAGATGACGGTTCGTCCGATGGCACAGCCGCCATCGCGCAGTCTTTCCCGGTAACTTACCTGCATCAGCAAAACCAGGGAGTGTCTGCCGCGCGCAACCTGGGCGTGACGCACAGCCGGGGCGTGTATACCCTGTTTCTCGATCATGACGATCGCCTCTTGCCCGACGCGATTGCAACCGGCGTGGACTTACTGGAGAAACATCCTGAGTGCTCCATGACGGTGGGCGAGCATCGCTACATCGCAGCCGATGGCACTGTGCTCGGTCGATCGACCAAGAATAGTGCCGAGCGCCCACTCTACTTAAGGTTGTTGGAGCACAATTTCATCGAGACACCGTGTTCGGTGTTGCATCGGCGTTCTGCGTTACCAGTTCCCGGAGTGTTCGATAACAGCGTCCAGGGGGCCGAAGATTATGGCCTCTACCTGAGGCTTGCGCGGGAAAGCGAGCCCATCGTCCATTCGGCCTTGGTTGCGGACTACCGGCTGCATGATGGCAGCCTTTCGAGGAATGCGGAGCGCATGATGTTAGCCAGCTACCGCGTATTGCAGCTGGAACTGCCGCACCTTAAGGGCGACCCTGAAAAGCTTTGCCACCACCAACGCGGCATTTTGTTTGTACAGCGGCGCTATGGCCGCCAGCTTGCGCGTGAGCTCATTCGGCGAGGGCGCCTGACGGACCCGGAACTCAAGCGCAAACGCAGGGTTTTGCGCCGTCATTATTTGTTGGGCTTCTTCGCGGTCACGCTGAGTCGCCTGATTCCGGCGCGTGTTCTGAATTGGAGCACTTCCTGGTAAGCTAAGGCCCCCCGAACATGGACCTTAACACGTGCGCGGCGCCCGAGAGCCAAAAGCGGTTCTCATACCTGGACGGATCTTTCAGTTAAGCAGCGTCTCGCGCTCCAGGTGCTGGATTTCCAAATCGCACCCCGTCAGGAGGTCATCAGCTCGGGTTCCGGGGCGGTTAAGACTGCCTTTCCCTTGCGGAGTGCAGCGCGATCCTTCTGGCTGGTCCAGGCGACCACAGCGGCTACGGCAACCAGAGCCACGCTTCCCAGGCCTTGCACCAGGATTTGCGACACAAAGCCCGGGTGGGTGAAGAGGACGGCTTCGCCAAGCACGGCAAACAGGACACTCGAGGAGAACACCGGCAGGGAGTGTTGCCCGAGCAGAATGAGCGGCTGTGCCCAGCGCGCGCGGAGCCAGGCGGAGCTGGCCGGAACGTGCTGCCAGACCAGCCACGCGAGCGCCAACATGGCCAGCAGCTTGAATGGATGCAGCATCGGTTTATCCACATCAAACGGAATCAGCAGCGGGTCCGGCACGTGGTGACGCAGGTATTTCACGTGCGATTCGAACAAGCTAAACATCGAAAACAAGATCGCCAGCCACTGCCATCCTCGCCAGTACGCGCGCGTCTTGAGGATGAACGGTGCGGTGACCCCAGTCATGAAGAGCACCTGCCAGGCGAGTGGATTGAAAAACCAGGCCTCGGTCCATTGGCCCAGGTTCAAGTGGAACAGCCGGGTGGCCACATATAGGGCGACGGAACTACCCAGCAACAGGCGTGGCCAGCGGATCAGCGGCAAGGTGATGGCGAGCAGGAGCAGCAGGGCAATATAGAGCGGAAGAATATCGAAAAACTTGGGTTCATTGCGCAGGAGAACGGCATGCAAGCTACTCGCGAATGGATGAGCACTGAATGCCTCGAGCGAGAGGAACTGCAAAAAGTCGGGTGGGTTGAGCCACGTCACCAGAAAACCCACTTCCGCGACGAACAGAACAAACATGATCAGGTGGGTGCGATAGATGGCGGCCATCCGTCGCGCGATCTTGAGCCACGCGGCGGGCAAGCCATCGCGTGTCATGACTCCTGTATAGACCATACCGGCCGAGATACCCGAGAGCAGCACGAACAATTCAGCACCGTCGCAGAATCCGTACTCTTTCAGGGTGATGGCGCGCAGCCAGCCTTTGATCAGGTGGTCGATAAATATGCACCACAGGGCGATTCCGCGGAAGAAATCGATACGAAGATCACGATTGTGGCGAATCAGGGTATGCACGTGCTATTTTCCTGCTGGTGGTTAACCAGGCGATCGCGGCCTATAAAGGAAATGATTTTTTTGCTGCCGGCCATACCGCCGAAGCAAGGCTGAAGAGCTCCTGCGCAATGCGGACTGCGGCAAGCAGCATCAGGTAGCCAAAAGACACGTTCACCAGGCAATGCCAAAATAAGTGCACGCTTGCTCTCCCAATCTTTATTTGATGACTCAATCTTAAGTTGTATGGACGATCTGGTCGAGCCCTGTTTGCTGTTGCCCACGGTACTGTGTGGTTACTTAGAGTTACCTGCGCCTGAGGAAACAGCACGGAAGCCGCGAGGCGAAAGCCCTCGTCCGGGCAATGGGCCGCGCCCAAGCCATGGATTTTAATCTTAAGCACTCAGAACAGAGGTCTCTTTGCGCATCGCGGTAAAGTGTATCGACCATCTCTCGATGCAGGTGCGAAATCTATCCAACCTCCTCCGCGTGTGCCTGCTGTCCTTGGCTGCAGCCTGGCTGATGCCTGCTGCAGCACTCGCTCAGCTATATGTCGACTATCCAACGCATCAGGGCAAGACACAACCATTGCAACTGGGCTGGGTGCCCGCCTGGGCCACCCTCGATATGGAACTGCGGGAGCGCACAGAGGCGCAAACGTCGCTTGGCTATCGTGACGGCAATCTGCAGGTCTATGACCTGACTCGCGTCCGGGGCGGTTTAGCGGTGCGGCCGTTTAGCTGGATGACCGGTTACGTTCAATTCAGTGACAATCATGCGCCGGGACTGACCAGCAGATACGTCGCGGCCAACATGCGCGATCAGTTCGATGCGCGCCAGGCATACCTGCTGCTGCACACGGGAGAGTGGCATCTGCAGGCCGGCCGCCAGGAGCTGAAGTATGGAGGCGAGCGACTGGTCGGTATCAGTGACTGGACCAATAACAGCCGAACCTTCGATGGCTTCCTGGGGCGCTATGGAGACAATAACCGCATCGATCTGTTCACCAGTTCCGTAGTCGCGGTACACCCCACGGCACTGGACACCCATGGCGCCGGGCTCACTTTCCATGGAGCAGTGGCTACCCTGCAGGCATGGATACCGCACAACAATATTCAACCCTTTGTTTTCGTGAAGGCTCTGCCGCGCGTCACCAGCCAGCAGGGCACTATGGGTACAGAGACTGAGGTGACGGCCGGCCTGGAAGCGCAAGGCAGCCTGCTGCGGGATATCGACTACAACGGCATGGTGGCTCTGCAGCGCGGCAGCTACGCGACGAACTCAATTGCGGCCGCCGCTGGTTATTTAAAGGCGGGTTACAACGCGCACCACGTGCCATGGAAACCCCGCCTGCGTGGAGAATACGACTACGCCTCCGGCGATCCGCACACTGACCCGAACCGCCACGGCACCTTTGATCAGCTTTACCCAAGCAACCACAACGCCTTTGGTCTTACGGATCAGTTCGGCTACCAGAATATTCGTGAGGACCGGATCAACCTCGACCTGAACCCGGTACGCCGGTTGACCCTGCTGATCCAGCAAAATTGGCTGCAGGTGGCCACC
>CAZZVD010000059.1:9295-22135 GCA_964657465.1 uncultured Acetobacteraceae bacterium
TAAAGAGCCAGCACCCGGCAGCCAGGAGATCAAGGCCCAGCTCACACAGCGGGTAAGGGCCGCACTTCTCGCCGGCAATCACGGCTCCGTTACTGCTTGCGGAGAAATACAGGCTAGACTGGTGCGCAGAACGATTTGCCTGGAGGCCTATGCGCCGTACCTGTAGCTTGCGTTTTACGTTTCTGTCAGTTTTCGCGTGGCTTGCGTTCGCTCCTTTCCGCGTGAGTGCGGCGGAAGACCTTGCGCCCACGCCGCCCATGGGGTGGAACAGCTGGGATGCCTACGGTCTTACCGTGACGGAGGCTGAATACAAGGCGAATGTTTCCTGGTTTCATCAGCATCTGCAACCGCTTGGGTGGCAATACGTGGTGGTGGATGAAGGCTGGTATTTGCGCAACCCGGGCAAGAAGGGAAAAGAGCAAGGATTTGTCATGGATCCCCAGGGCCGCTATGTGGTGGCGGATAATCGCTTTCCGTCTGCGGCAGGAGGCGCCAACTTCAAGCCTCTGGGTGCATGGGTGCATGCACGGGGCCTCAAGTTTGGCTTGCATATCATTCGGGGGATTCCACGCGAAGCCGTGGAGAAGAATCTTCCCATTGCCGGCTCGGCGTTTCGCGCGCAGGATGCGGCGAACACCAGTGACACCTGCCGGTGGAATGCGGACAACTACGGCCTGAAGGCGAACGCGGCTGCGCAGGCCTATTACGATTCCGTCATTCAAATGTATGCCGGTTGGGGCATCGACTACATCAAGGTCGACTGCATTTCGAAGCCGTACCAGGCGGATGAGATTCACATGATGAGCGCAGCCATCAAAAAATCCGGGCGCGCGATCGTTCTGAGCCTTTCGCCGGGCCCTACCCCGATTGAGCAAGCGAACGACCTGCGAGTCTATGCGAACCTGTGGCGGATCTCTGACGATATGTGGGATACCTGGCTTGGAAAGCCGGGAGAGACATTTCCCGCGGGGCTGGTGAACCAGTTCGCTCGTACCGCGCAGTGGGCGCCCCACGCCGAACCGGGGCACTGGCCTGATGCCGACATGTTGCCACTGGGCTACCTTGGCCCCAGGCCAGGATGGGGCGAAGCGCGTGTCTCGCGGTTGACAGCCGCCGAGTCCAGAACGCTGATGACGCTTTGGTCGATGGCGCGGTCTCCGCTGGTGGCAGGCACCAATCTCACCCGCATCGACCCCAGAACCGAAGCCCTTTACACCAACCCGGAAGTGATCGCGGTGGACCAGCACTCCAGGAAAAACCGAGAGCTATCGCGCGACGGATCCACGGTGGTATGGACGGCAACGCCAGACTCCGGAGCCGGGCAGTATGTGGCGGTGTTCAATCTGGGAGAAAGTCCTCAGACGGTCCACTACAGCTGGAAAGATCTTGCGTTAGGAGAGGGCAAGCATGACATCCGCGATCTTTGGGCGCGTAAAGATCTGGGGAGTGCCTCGTCGCTGACGGCGTCCGTGCCAACGCACGGATCCATGCTCTTCCGCATCCGATGATTAACCGGCTTAATTCGCCCCCAATTTGTAATCCTTCGGCTGCGCTCGGGATGACAAAGTGGGGCTAACTGGTGGGAAATCCGGGCTAATCCCCGGAAGGGTGGGGGCATTGTGGTTGTCTCCGGACAGTCGTGGTGAGAAATCCGGGCTAGCTAGCTAACCCGCAAAAAGTGTCGTCGCACATCAAAGCTTAATTGAACGCGCAAGGCCACAAGCCAAAACACAGCAACAGGCTCACCGCTCGCTTCAAAATCCGGGCTAATCCGCCACTGTGGCGGTGCGCAGGAAATCAAAGTTGCCGGAGCTGGGCAGCTGTACATTGCCCAGGCGCTTGCGGTAAACCATCACCACGTCGAGGTACCACAGGTTGATCGACGGTAAATCCTGCTCGAGGATTTGTTGCACTTTCACATAGTCCAGCCGCCGCTGGCCCTGGTCGCTGGCCCGGGCGCCATCCCGGATCAGAGCGTCCAGGGTAGCGTTTACGTAATGGCCACGGTTGGCTCCACGGGGGGGAAATGCGCGGCTGTCATACGCATAGCGAAAGATGTCCGGGTCTTCGTTGCCGCCAATCCAACGCAGGGTATACATCTGAAAGGCTCCCTTGGTGATGTCGGCATAGAAGGTGGCGAACTCGAAGCTACGGACTTCGAGGGCAATCCCGATCTCACGCAACTGCTGTTGCATGATCATGGCCAGCAGGCGGCTGCTCTCATCGGTTGAGGTCTTCATCGTCAGGCGAAAGCGGACGCCTTGCCGGTTTCGCTTCCATCCGGCGGCCTCTAAAAGAGCGTTCGCTTTCTCAGGGTCAAACGGGTAGCGCTGTACGTCCGCCGTCCAGGCCCAGTGTTGCGCGGGAAGCAGACTATCGGCAAGCCGCGCCCGGTCTCTCCACAGCGAATGAATGATGAGCGGGCGGTTGATGGCATAGGCGATCGCCTGGCGCACCCGCACGTCGCGGAGCACGCGATCCTGCGTGTTGAACGAAATGTAATTGAGATTGGTCCCCGGCCCGCTTTCCACCTGCAAATCCGGGCGTTTGGCGAGGGCGTAGATCATGTCTGCGGTCAGGCAATTGATGCAAACATCAGCCGAGCCCTTCTCCAGTTCCAAAGCCCGCGTAATGGCGTCAGGAACTACCGCGAACCGTATTCGCGCAATTGCCGGGCGGCTTTGCCAGGAATGTTCACTGCGTGCGAGCACCACTTCGTCATCCTGCATCTGGCTGACGAAGCGAAAGGGTCCGCTGCCGACTGGATGCTGGAAGAAAGTGCGGCCACTGCCCGCGGGTACGATCCCCAGCGCACCATCCGAGAGATTCCAGAGCAAGGCTGCGTCCGGCTGCTTCAAGTGAATGACGAGCGTGGTGGGATTGGGGGCATCGATGCGATCCACGTTGGCGAAGGAGCCCGCTTTGGCGGTGATGACAGTTCCGTCCCGCATGGAATCGAGCGTGTACTTGACATCGGCGGAGGTGAGCGCACGTCCGTCATGAAACTGCACGCCGCTACGCAGATGGAAGCGGTAGGTCAGCGGATCGGGCGTTTCCCAACTGGTGGCGATCCAGGGCTCCAGATTGAACTGAGCGTTCTTGTGCACCAGGCTATCGAAGATCAGCGCGCCGATATGCTCGGACTGGGCATCGACACCAATGCGGGGATCGAGACTGGTAGGGCTGTTCTCGATCAACATGGTGACGGATTGCGGCGAAGGTTGGTTGTCTCGGCAGCCCAGGACGAACATGGTCAGCAGTGCAAGGGATCCCAGTGCTGTGCGCAACCAGCCCTCAGACATAAGTGATCTCGCCAAGGATAGCGGGGCGAAGGGCTCCGGTGGCGGAAGGAATGTTTCCTGATCGGCCATGCCAGGTCTCATAGGCGAGCAGGGCAAAGGCGGCTGCTTCTTTCGCTTCGGCAGGGAGGCCCATGGAGTCGCTGGGCTTGACCACGCACCCGAGCGGCTCGAGCAATTCAGCCAACATCCGCATCAACAGAAGATTGCGCGCACCACCGCCAGAGACAATGAAATCCACCGGGGCGCTTTGCATTTTTCTGAACAGAAAGCTTCGGTAGGCGAGCGCCACGCTTTGCGCAGTGAGCGCCGTGGCGGTGGCAATTGCATCTTCAGGGCTGCCCCCCGCCTGCTCACAGGCTTGATAAAAGCGATTGGCGTATTCGCTGCCGAACTGCTCCCGCCCGGCGCTCCTGGGCGGCTTGAGGGCGAAGAAGGATGCCCGCAGCA
This sequence comes from uncultured Acetobacteraceae bacterium, assembly GCA_964657465.1. Classification (GTDB taxonomy): domain Bacteria; phylum Acidobacteriota; class Terriglobia; order Terriglobales; family Acidobacteriaceae; genus PALSA-350. Next base: position 13,045 of record CAZZVD010000059.1, read on the forward strand.
TGCTGTTGACTACCGGCGCCAGCACGGCGCCCCGGGCACCAATCTTGCCTCCACGATCAAAACGCTTGCCGAACAGGCGTTGCATCAACTGGTCGATGATCATGTTGCCGGGGCCGGTATCAAAGGCCACAACATCGAGTGGGCCGGGATTGGGGGGCAGCGCCGTGAGGTTGCCGATGCCGCCGAGGTTCTGTAGCACGCGGCCGCGCGTGGCGTGGCGAAAGAGTACGTAGTCGAGCAGCGGAACCAGGGGAGCGCCTTGCCCGCCGACCACCATATCGGCAGGTCGAAAGTTTGAGATCACCGGTACACGGCAACGCTCGGCCAGCATGGCCATTTCCCCAATCTGCCAGGTACAGGCAGTGTCGCGCCCAAGGTAACGGGCGGGGGTGGCTTGATGGTAGATAGTTTGCCCGTGGCACCCCACCAGGTCCAGGCGGCACGGATTGCTTTTGTGCGCCTCGGTAAGCGCTTCGGCATAGGCCTGACCCAGACGCCAGTTGAGGCGCGCCAACTCCGCCGTGGCGATCGAGTCAGCATTCATTGCGGCGAGCACGGCACGCCGCAGCGCGGGCGGGAAAGGGAAACCGGCATGACCGATCAGATCCAGTTGCGGGAAAGAAGCGCTTTTGCTGCTCGGCGCGATGCGGGTAAACGCCACATCAATCCCATCGGCAGAGGTGCCACTCATGATGCCGGCCACATTCATCGCTGACAGAGGTCTTTCTGCAGGGCTCATGCGGGTGTGCCTACCCGTTCGCTGAATTTCTGCACGGCTGTCCTTGTCTTCTCCACCGCCCTGGCGGAGGGTGGCTCAGGCAGCGCGTCGCGTTTGAGCCGCCTGGCTTTGAACGCTGTTACTGTCGCGGCGGCGCGAAGAAGGATGCGGGCAAACGCTTTGGACTGCTCCGCTTCGCGCAATAAAGCTTCATACGCGGCGAAGATCAGTGCCGGATCGCGGCAGATTTCCACCACGTGCGTACCTGCTGCAATAGCCCGCACGGCCGCTTCGGCCATGCCCATGTAGGTAAGAATGCCACCCATCTCCATGTCGTCGGAGATGATCAGGCCGCCATACTTGATCTCGTGCAGCAGCACTTCTGTGATCCAGTAAGCGGAGATGGACGCCGGCTCCGGCACCGCCTGCGGATAGCTCGCATGCGAGACCATGATCATAGGGAGCTGCCGAGCCAGTCGCCGGTAAGGTAACAAATCTTCTTTCCACAACGTGGCCAGGGGCGTCACGATGGTGGGCGTGGCGTGGTGCGAATCCACGGCGCCGCTGCCCAAGCCCGGAAAGTGTTTGCCACTACCGAGGACGCCTTCCTGCGCCAGGCCTGCGAGAAACTCGCTGGCGTACGCGACCACGGTCCGCGGATCAGCAGAGACCACGCGTGTCGTCATCACCGTTTGCGACGAGGGCGTGCGCAGATCGAGTACCGGCGCAAAGGTGGTGTTGCAGCCGAGCAGGCGCACTTCATGGCCGATGAGCTCACCGTGCTTTTTGAAGAGCGCCGGTTTATTTGTGGAGGCGACCGCGAACGGCGACGGCATGGGCGCGATCAGGTCACGCAGGCGATCGACCGTGCCGCCTTCCACATCGATGCAGCGAAGTTGCGGTCCCGCGCCCATGTCTCGCGTGGCCTTGAGCAGGGCGTGCGTCTGCGCGGCGCTTTCAATATTGCGGCGAAACAGAATCACGCCGGCGGGGCGCAGCAGCCGCAGCCATGCCGATTCCAACCCAGTCAGTTGTGGCCCCTCCAGGCCCACCAGCAAAACCTGGCCGGCAGCTTCCCGCAATGTGATGGCAGCACTCATCATGCTTTGCCCCCGCTGCGTATCTCCGTCTTCAGCTCTTCGATCAGGTTCAACGCCTGCAGGGGCGTCAGGCTATTCGTGTCCGTCTGTTCCAGCCGATCGAGAACGCGCTGCGACAGGGGCGTAAACATGGTCAGCTGCAGGGGCGCATGCGTTTCGCGCGCGACGTTCCTCTTTTCCGATTGCTCGTGTTGCACCAGCACCTGCCGGGCGCGCTGCAGCACGGAAGCGGGCAACCCTGCGAGTTTGGCAACCTCAATGCCGTAGCTCTTGCTGGCCGCGCCCGGCTCAATCGCATGCAGAAACACAATGCCCGTGGGCGTTTCTTTTACCGCGACGCGCAGGTTCCTGAGCCCTGGCAACTGTTCCGCCAGCAAGGTGAGCTCGTGATAATGCGTCGCGAACAGGGTTCGGGCGCCTACCTCGGCGTGCAGGTGTTCGAGCGTAGCCCAGGCCAGCGAGAGCCCATCAAAGGTAGCGGTGCCGCGGCCCATCTCATCCAGCAGGATGAGAGACTGTGCCGTCGCGGTATTTAGAATAGTCGCTGTTTCAGTCATCTCCACCATAAAGGTGGAGCGGCCGCGAGCCACATTGTCACTGGCCCCTATCCGGGTATAGATCCTGTCGACGATGCCCAACCGCATGCTCTTGGCTGGCACAAAGCTGCCCATTTGCGCCATGATGACCAGCAACGCCGCCTGCCGGAGGTAGGTTGACTTGCCGCCCATGTTGGGGCCGGTGATGAGCAGCAGACTCGGACCACCGGTTTCCACATACAAATCATTGGCGACAAACTTCGTCTGCCCTGCGGATTCGAGCAAGCACTCCACTACCGGGTGACGAGCGCCCACCGTCTCGAGCACCGCAGTCTCGGCAAGTTGCGGCCGCACATAGCTGCGCAAGGCAGCGAGGTGCGCAAAGTTGGCCAGCAGATCTACCTCGGCAATGACACCGCTACTGGCACGAATACGCCCGGCACTCTGCAGGATGGCTTGCCGCAGTTCGCTGAAGATGCGCTTCTCGATCTCGATGGACCGCTCGTGCGCGGTGAGCACTTTAACCTCGTACTCCTTCAGCTCCGGTGTGGTGAAGCGTTCAGCATTGGCAAGTGTTTGTTTGCGTTCATACTCCGCCGGCACCAGCGCCAGGTTGGCCCGCGTCACCTCGATCGAGTAGCCGAACACGTTGTTAAAGCGAACTTTGAGGGAATGGATGCCGGTGCGCCGCCGTTCTCTCTCTTCAATGCTGGTGATGGATTGCCGGGCATTCGAACCCAGGGAGCGCAGCTCGTCCAACTCTGCGTCAAATCCGTTCGCAATCGCGCCGCCGTCCGAGAGGTTCACCGGCGGCTCGGGCAGCAGGGTCCGCTCCATGCGTTCGCGAAGATCCTCAAGCAGGTCCAGGCGTGAGGCGCAGGCTGCCCACCTCGGCGCAGTCAGGCGAACCAGCGCGGCATGCAGTTCCGGCAACCTGGAGAGGGACGAGCAGAGCGCCGCCGCATCCCGTGGTCCGGCGCTGTCGAGCGAGATGCGCGACAGCATGCGCTCCATATCCTGAATGGCGCCCAGTATTTTACGTAACTGTTCGCGGTCTATCAGGCTTCTTTCCGCCGCCGCCACGGCTTCGAGCCGCGACTCGATTTCCGCCTTATCAATCAGCGGCCGTAGTAGCGAAGCGCGCAGCAGCCGCTTACCCATGGGGGTCATGCAGCAATCAAGGTGACTGAATAGCGTGGACTCGTTTGCTCCGCCCGACCACAACGGCTCCACCAACTCGAGGTTACGGACCGACACGGCATCCAGCTGCAGGTTCTCTGCGCGCTGATAATAGCGAACGCTATTGATGTGTTGCAGCTCGATCTGCTGCGTGCTGCGCGCATAATGCACCACGGCGCCGGCCGCAATCGCGGCTGCCCGCGCGTTGCTGAGGCCGAAGCCTTCCAGGCCGCGCGCCCCCATTTGCCGCTCCAGCAGGGGGATGGCGTAATCCGCGGTGTAGACCCACTCCTCCAGCCGCGTTCTGGTGGCAATTTTCTCCAGTTCCGCTTCGGCCTGAGGATCCAGCAGTGGCAGGTTTGTGGAGAGCAACACCTCGCTGGGTTGAGCCTTGATCAGTTCATCCAGGCATTGGGCCACACTGCCTGGCCCGTTGAACTCAGTCGTGCGAAAATCTCCGGTCGAGAGATCGAGCAGGGCCAGCGCAGCCACCGAACCAGTGACGTGAAAAGCAGCCAGGTAGTTGTTACGTTCCGATGCCAGGGCCGGGTCGATCGCGGTGCCTGGCGTGAGCACCCGGGTGACTTCGCGGCGCACGATCTTTTTGGTGAGCTTGGGATCCTCCATCTGCTCGCAGATGGCGACCCGGTAGCCCTTCCGCAGCAGGCGGGAGAGATAGCCGTCGGCCGCGTGATACGGCACGCCGCACATGGGCACTGCACGCTCCCGGTCGCGGGCGGTCAGAGTGATCTGCAATTCGCGTGCTGCTACCTGGGCGTCTTCGAAGAAAAGTTCGTAAAAATCGCCCATGCGGAAAAACAGCAGGGCGTCAGGATTCTGACTCTTGGCGGCGGCGTACTGGCGCATGAGAGGCGTGGTGGTGGCGTCAGCCGCGGGAGATGGAGGAATGGTAGACACGGAAAAAGCCAGCATATCGTGAATGACATGCTGGCGTTCATAGTTAACGAAAACTCGGGGGAGGGATGAACCTTAAGAGACGATCCGCGATGCCTGGTTTACTTGAGAATCCGACCCGTGCTGCTTGACCATCTTGTTGTAAATACCCAACAAAAGGAAAGGGGCAGCCCATTGGCCGACAAACAGGGCGTGGTGGTCTTTGCCGGTTGTTTTCAGGATAAGAGAGCCGAGGATGGAGGCAAACGCTGCGCCCAGAAAGAAGCTCGTGGGCAATTTGGCGGAGTAGCTCTCCAACATGGCTGTTGTCTGGTCTTCCGGAATTTCTCCGGCACGTACACGATGATCCATTTTCTATCTCCTGTTGTGACAACGGGTAAAGCCGCAGTGGCGGTGGGAAAAAGTTGCCGCCGCCAGCATTCGACCGAAACACCTGTCAAAGGCTTGGGAGGGCAGCACCTGCAAAAAGGATGCTAGCGGAATGGCCTGCTTTTATCCACAAAGTGCTTCAATTGAACACGATCAAACAACATCCGCTCTTTTTAAGCGAAATCGGAACAAACAGAAGCCGCGCCGAAAGCCGCAACTCGTAGTGGGACAGCGACATGCCCAGAGTGCGGAACGGTTATACTTGACGTTTGCGTGGATGGTTATGTTTTTACTGTGGCTAAGAATTGCGGCCGGCCTGTATGCCATTGCAAGCATTTCTGCACTTCCGGCGGTGCTTTACAACCTGCCCGGATGGAAGCGGATTTGCCTGCCTGCGGCCGTGTCTGCCTTTTTCTTCCACTTTGTCTCGCTGATCGAGATGTTGGCCTCCGCCCACCACACTCTGCCGGTGGGCATGCATGAGGTGCAATCGCTGCTTGGGCTGCTGATTTGTGGGGCCTTTCTGCTGATTGCCGGGTTGTACCGCACCGTGTCTTTTGGTATTTTCGCTTTACCGTTCTCCCTGTTGCTGGTGCTCGGCTCGGCCATTGGGCCGGACCATTGGACGTTTCACTCGCCGGAAATACGCAGCGGATGGATTGCGCTGCACGTCTTTGCTCTTCTCGCCGCCTACGCCGCCCTGATTTTCAGCCTGTTTGGCAATTTCCTTTACCTGGTGCAGGAACGCCGCCTGAAGAAGAAGACGCAAATGCGGTTTTTGGCATGGCTGCCACCGCTGGAAACGATTGAGCGCATCGCATCGGGTATGTTGCTGATCGGGTTCCCGTTCATGACACTGGGTCTGCTGGCGGGTTCGTTAATCGCCCAGGAGAGCATCGGGCCGATTTACTTCAAAGATCCCAAGGTTTTGCTCTCGTTCGGTATGTGGGCACTCTATCTGGCTATGCTTTTCATCCGCCGCCAGGTGGGACTGCGGGGCAGACGGGCGGTCTACGTTTCAAGCCTGGCCTTTCTGGTAGTGATCAGTGTTTGGGCGGCCAACCAGCTCAGCTCCGTTCATAGGTTCACCGCCCCATGAACATCGTGCTGCTGGGGCTGAATCACAAGACCGCGCCCATCGAGCTGCGCGAACGGCTGGCGATTGGGCCAAATCAACTGGAAGACGCCACGCGTTCGCTGATGAAGGTGCCGGGAGTGCTGGAAGGCATGATTCTTTCCACCTGTAACCGGGTGGAACTGCTGACCAGCCTGGAAGCGGAAGCGCCAGACCTGCTGCACTTTCTCGGCACGTACTTTCAGATTGACCCGGCCCTGCTGGCGCCGCACATGTATGAGTACCGGCAGGAGCACGCAGTGCGGCACCTGTTTCGTGTGGCCAGCAGCCTGGATTCCATGGTGATTGGCGAGCCGCAGATTCTGGGCCAGGTGAAAAGCAGCTATCTGACTGCGCGCGCCGCCGGTTCTATCCGCGGGCACTTGGACAAGGTGCTGCAACGCGCGTTTGTGGTGGCGAAGCGGGTGCGCAGCGACACGCAAATCGGCAGCTCTTCGGTCTCGATTGCATCGGTTGCGGTGGAGCTGGCCCGTAAGATCTTCGGCTCGCTGGAGAACAAAACGGTGCTGCTGGTGGGCGCCGGCAAGATGAGCGAGCAGGCAGCCCGCCACCTCGTGGATCAAGGAGCAGGGTCAGTCCTGGTGGCTAACCGCACCCACGAGCGCGCTGAGCAAATGGCGTTGCGCTTCCATGGCCGGGCAATCCCGTTCGATGACCTGTACGGCCGTGCCGACCAGGCCGACATTGTGATTACCTCGACCGGCTCGGCAAAGCCTATTTTTCGCCGGGAGCAGGCTCAGCATTTTCTGCAGCAGCGGCGGGGGCGGCCCATGTTTTTCATCGATATCGCGGTGCCGCGCGATGTGGATCCGGAAGTGAACAAGTTGGACGGCATCTTTCTCTACGACATTGACGACCTGCAATCGGTCGCGGGCTCGCACCTGAAAGAACGAGGCAAAGAGGCTGAGCTGGCCGAGGCCATGATCCTTGAAGAGGTGACCCGGTATCAGCGCCGCCTGCATGCGTTGAATGTGGGACCGGAGATCATGTATCTGCAACAGTCTGCGGAGGGAATACGCCGGGCGGAATTGCGCCGCGCAGCTAGCCGGCTGCAGACACTCTCGCCGGAGCAGCTGGCGGCAGTGGAGACGCTTACCCGCGGCCTGGTGAACAAGTTTCTGCATCAGCCGGTGCAGGCTATCAAAGCCGCAGCCAGCGAAGGCAACACGGCCGCGGTGGACGTTCTGCGCGAAGCGTTCGGTATGGCAGCCGGCCAGCCTTCTTCGACTAAGGCGGCTAGCGATGACCAGGCCTCGTCCGCCGCTGCATTCGATGAGGACGACGATCGGTGATCCGCATTGGCTCCCGCGGATCGCAGCTTGCCTTGTGGCAAGCCAACCACATCGCAGCAGAGTTGCGTGCTCTGGGCCACGAGGTCTCGATCGAGGTGATCCGCACCACCGGAGACCGCATGCAGAACATCGCGTTTGCGTCTGTAGGCGCCAAGGGGATGTTTACCAAAGAGATTGAAGATGCATTGCTGGCGGGCACGATCGATCTGGCCGTGCACAGCCTCAAGGATTTGCCGACGGAGCTGGGCGAAGGCTTCGAGCTGGCGGCAATCCCGAAGCGTGCCGATCCACGGGACGTACTGGTTTCGGAGCGGTACGATGGGCTTGCCGCGCTCCCGGCCGGCGCTTCCGTGGGCACCAGCAGTCTACGTCGTCAGGCGCAGTTGCGCGCCCTTCGGCCCGATCTCAGCTACATCGAGTTTCGCGGGAATGTGGATACACGTCTGGCCAAGCTGCAAAGCGGCAAGGCGGACGCGATCATCCTCGCGGCTGCCGGACTTGATCGCTTGCAGAAAACGACGTTAATCCGGGAGCGGTTTGCGCCAGAGGTTTTGTGCCCATCCCCTGGCCAGGGAGCGCTGGCCATTGAGTGCCGCGCCGGAGATGCTGCCATCCGCGCTGCCCTGCGGCCGTTGGAAGACGCCGCCACCCGCGCTGCCGTGACTGCCGAACGCCGCTGCCTGGCCGCCCTGGGTGGGGGATGCCTGGTACCGATCGGGGCATATTGTCACCATGATGGCGACGATTTGTCGCTGCGTGCTGTCGTGGCATCGGCGGATGGCCGCCTGGTGATCGAGGCGGAGAACAAACATACTGAGCCCGAAGCCCTGGGTGAGCTGTTGGCGCGGCGGCTGCTGGAGATGGGGGCGGGCGCGATCTTGGGTCTCGCCGAAACTCAGGTATGAGCGCTCCGCTTACGGGCAGGCGCATCCTCGTGACCCGCTCCCGCCAGCAAGCGGGCGGCCTGGCTGATGCGCTCCAGGCCCTGGGGGCGCAGGTGTTGCGGCTGCCCACCATCGAGTTTCTTCCGCCAGAAAGTTACGCTCACTTCGACTCGCTGCTGGAAAATGCTGCTTCCTTTCAGTGGTTGATTGTGACCAGTGCCAATGGAGTCTCGGCACTTGCTGACCGCTTGCAGGTTCTTCACATTCCCAGGCACAGTCTGCAACACTTGCAGATTATCGCCATTGGTCCCGCGACGGCGGCAGCGCTCACCCGGATGGGGCTAACGGTTGCCGCCATGCCGGAGGAGTATGTTGCCGAGGGGTTGGTGACCATGCTGAAGGACCGCGTTGCCGGCCAACGCATACTGTTGGCGCGTGCGGCGGTAGGGCGTGACGTGATTCCGGAAGAGCTGCGGAAGTGTGGCGCCGATATTCATGTGGCGGAGACGTACCGGACCGTGGTGCCGGCTGCATCGGTGGAAGAAGTACAGCGCCTCTTTCAAGAAGGCGCGACCTTGCCAGATGCTGTGACCTTTACCAGCTCTTCCACGGTCGACAACTTTTTTACTCTGCTGGCAGCCGCCGGATTGCAGGTACCGCACGGGCTTTGTGCAATTTCGATCGGCCCGGTCACCTCACAAACTCTGCGACGCCATCGATGGGAGCCCGGGGCGCAAGCCACGAACTACAACATACCCGGCCTGGTGGATGCGTGCGTGAAGCTGCTCACGCCGGCGGGCTGGTTGCGAACCGGGGCGCGTGGAGAGTGAATGGGACGAGCGCGACCGGGCCCGTTTCACTGGATAGCTAGCTGACCGGCATTTCTCACGCCTGTTCCGTAACCAATCACGGGTGCCCCACATCTCGCTCGTTTTTCGCGAGATGTGGGATTCCACGGCTGTC
>CAZZVD010000060.1:0-16960 GCA_964657465.1 uncultured Acetobacteraceae bacterium
CGTCGTATTCAGCCCATGTACGCCGGAGTCGGCGAACATGGGGCACCCGTCCAGGGAGTAGGGCATTGTGGTCGGAACTCGAGGGTTGTGGTGAGAAATCCGGATTAGTAGTTCTTGATTGTGTTCTCGGCGATTGGCCAGGGCAGTGAGGGAGAACCTGCTGCCGGTTCGAAAATGTCCCCCGCAAAAGGCAGCAGCTGGCCACCCCAGCGCGTGGACGAGCCACCAAATGTGCGAAAGCGGCCCTCGGTGGCCCCACGGTGTTGAGTCGCTGGCATCTCGGCCTGGTAGAGAAGCTGGCTGCGTTCTTCCGGCTCCAGTCCGCCGGCTTCGAGCACGCATACGGCAGTTCCGCAACCCGCCAGGCGATGGGCCAGCATTAGCCCGGCGATCCCTGCGCCAATAATGCAAATCGGACTATATAGGGGATCTGCTGTTTCGAGTTGATCGAGATCCAAATGCATGGCTTGGTCGAAAGTAGGCGCGAGTTGAAATTCGCTCTCGCCCGATCCTTGTCATCAATGGTAACTGTAGATGGCCACCCGCCCTTTAACTTTGTCAATCCGTCGCACCTAAGCCATTATCAAGACCAACATGAGGTTACGACGATGATTCATTCTCTTTTATGTGGACATTGACCACAATCATTGGACCACGCGACTGTGCCGGGCGGGTGTTTACCCGCTCTTTTCCTCAACTGGAGTTAGTAGGGAAGTGTTGCCGGTGGGGGGCTGTGAATTCCCACATCTCCCGACTGAAAAACGTCGTGAGATATGGGGCACCCGAGTTGGTTACGGAGCCGGTTTTTTTGTTCGGATTGATCTACCACCATTGTTCCACACGATTGCGGCGGGTGTTTACCCTCTCTTTTCCTCAACTGGAGTTAGTAGGGAAGTGTTGCCGGTGGGGGGCTGTGAATTCCCACATCTCCCGACTGAAAAACGTCGTGAGATATGGGGCACCCGAGTTGGTTACGGAGCCGGTTTTTTTTGTTCGGATTGATCTACCACCGTTGTGAGCGGTTGTGTTTCCGAGCTTGTTGCGGAGCTGGGATTGATGCTTGGGGCAATCGAACCTAGTCAGGGAGTTCTGGCGAAACCCTGGCAAGGCCCTCAAGAGCAGCAACATCGCGCTTGCCGTTCGGCGTAACAGGTAGCCTCTGCAAAGAGCAGAACTTCTCCGGAACCATGTAGTGGGGAAGATGATGCTCCAGGTGAGCGATCAGGCCGCTGGTCGTGATGGAAGCCCCTGGCTCGCTGACCACAAAGGCATACAGCCGTTTTTGATTGGTGGCGCCGCCAAGCCCCAGCACGGCCACATCGACCACCCCCGGATAGCAGCGGATCACCTGCTCTACTTCTGCTACCTCTATGCGGAATCCATTGATTTTTACCTGCTGATCGATGCGCCCGTGAAATTCCAGCTTGCCGCTGGCGTTCCAGCGACCCAGATCGCCTGTACGGTAGACGCGCACCGGCGCTGCCCCACCCATTTGCACATGGATGAACTTCTGCTCAGTCAGTCGAGGGTCGTTCACGTACCAGCGCGCCAGACCGGCGCCCCCAATACAAATTTCCCCAATGTCGCCAACCGGCATGCGATGAGCGTCGGCATCCAGGATGTAGACCTCCGTGTGCAACAGCGGACGACCTATGGTCACCGGATCGCTGCCAGGCATAAGCAAGTCGGCAGTGGACCAGATGGTGGTCTCGGTGGGTCCGTACATATTCCAAAGAACCGCGCAGCGCTCGAGCAACTGGTTGGCGAGAGTACGGTCGAGCCGATCGCCACCGCACAAGATGGTCAGGTCGGGAGAACCCTTCCAGCCAGACTCAATCAGAATCCTCCAGGTAATCGGCGTTGCTTGCATGACCGCAGGGCGTTTATTGCGGAGAATGGCGGCCAGCACTCGCCCGGTTCTCGCCTGATCTTCCGTGGCCAGAATGACCTTGCCTCCATAACAGAGGGGCAGCAAAAGCTCGAGAGCTGCAATGTCAAAGGCCACCGTGGTGACCGCCAACCAGCTGGCGCCCGGAACAAAGGCTACCCGATGTGCAACATCGGCGGTGATATTGGCTAGTGCGTGGTGGCTGACGGCAACCCCTTTCGGCGTACCCGTCGTGCCGGAGGTGTAGATCACGTAGGCAGTGTCGGCGGGCGCGGGCGGTGGGAATGTGCTTCCTTCCCTAACCGGCCGTCCCCGCGGCACAGTCTGCCCTTCCAACTGGCGCTCAAGGTGAATGATGGGCACGGAGTTGTGGGGGAGATGAGCCTCGCTATTTGCATCCGTCACGATGCATTTTGCGTCGGCGTGCGCAATTACCTGCCCCAGGCGGAGGGTTGGGTCCTTGGGACTCAGCGGCAGATAGGCGGCCCCGGCTCGGAGCACACCCAAAAGCGCCACCACCAGATTCTCGGTGCGGCGCAGACAGATGGCGACCACGTCTCCGCGAGTAACACCTTGCGCCCTGAGCGAGATAGCCAGCCGCTCAGCTTCCCGATCAAGGAATGCGTAGGTTAAGACTCGGTCGCCTAACTCAAGGGCTGCGGAGAGCGGGCGCAAGAGCACCTGCGATGCGAACAGATGCACCAGCGTAAGGTGCGCGGCCGCATGCTCGCTCGCGATACTTTCATTGAGTGACGATTGCGGGGAGGGTTGAGTCACTCCAATTTTCCTTTGGCGCTGGATGGGCGGATCAGTCAACTTGAAGGATGGCAGCTAAAAAGAAAACGAGTACCGCATACTTGCCCACCGGGATTGGGCCAAGGTAAGTCTGCCGTTAGATTACCGCAAGCCGCGGAAGATGAACCTTAGTATTTGCGATTTTCCTCCTCTTTCTCCAGGTCGCTACTCTGGACCGCTCTCGGGATCGGTCCTTGGATGACTCCAGAGGCGCCGTCAGGTGGGAGCGGATAAGTGGCGAGTAAGACGCCGGGATGGGAATTTAGCTCCCCAGGGGGAACGCCGCATTGGTCGGGGGACCGATACACCATGACGAGATTGCGCATGCTTTTGCCGCCCCGATCCTGGGTAGTATCTGTTACCGGCTCACTGCCTATGGTTTTTGAATGCTGCCGGTCGTTGCCGCTTGCGCGCGTACTGGGAGCTTCCACTCGGGGCGCACGTAATGACAGGTATAGCCATACGGAATGCGCTGCAGATAATCCTGGTGCTCGCGTTCCGCTTCCCAGAATTCGCCAACCGGTGCAACTTCTGTGACCACCTTGCCGGGCCACATGCCGGAGGCATCGACATCCTGGATGGTCGATTCGGCAATGGCTTTCTGCTGATCCGTGGTGTAGTAAATCGCCGATCGATAGCTTTTGCCCACATCGTTACCCTGGCGGTTCAGGGTGCTGGGGTCGTGTATCTGGAAGAAGATTTCCAGCAGTGTGCGATAGCTGATCACGGCTGGGTCGAAGATTACTTCTACGGCTTCTGCGTGGGTTCCATGATTGCGATAGGTGGCATTCGCCACATTCCCGCCGGTGTAACCGACACGGGTCGAAAGCACACCCGGGCGATTGCGAAGCAGCTCCTGCATACCCCAAAAGCAACCGCCGGCGAGTACCGCGCGTTCCTGGTTTGTCGACATATGCACTCCTCGGCCGCAAGCGGCCTCTCTCCAGTTTAGCCCTTCATGGCCGGCCCTGCTTCATGCCGTAAAGGGGGGCGATTGCGGGCGCATTGTAGGATGGACGAGAAAAAGCTTTCGCCAGGAGATTGCTATGAGTGCCTACCTGATCTTTACGCGTGAAAAGACATTAGATGAGCAGGAGATGGCGACGTATTCGGCCGGTGCGGTCGCTACGCTCGCGGGCCGCGAAGTCAACGTGCTCACGCTGTATGGGCAGCACCAGGATCTGGAAGGGCCAGCGACTGAGGGCAGTGTGGTTCTGCAGTTCCCCTCGGCAGACGCTGCGATGGCCTGGTACAACAGCCCTTCGTATCGAGCGTTACGCGAGCACCGCTTCAAGGGTGCGATTTACCGAGCGATGTTGATCGAAGGTTTTGTAGCCGGCGCCTGAAGGGTTCCCTCCGGGCCTTCAGTTTTAAAATTGTCGCTGGTGCCCGGCGCTGCCCTCAGGTACGCGCCGCGGGCCGCAAAAAATCCACCCTAAAGAGTGAACAGAGATACTCCGATTGAGGCTTATGCGCTCCCGGTCATCGCCGTAGTCTGTGGGTAAGCGAACCACCTCGCCCCACCTTTTGACAAAAGCGTGACAAAGCGGACACAGCAGCTATTTCACATTATGGCTTTTTGTGTTGCCGGGCCGGAGAGGCGCGCAGGGTCCCCACGACGGGCAGTGCATTTCATGCGGATCGGAGCAAAACAGTGGAAGAGACAAAGGGCACGTGCGTTGCCGAGGCGGCGAGTGATGTAGTGGGAACCTCGGTAGTCCATCTATGCGATGAGTTGTTGGTCGATCTGGCCAGGGCCGGCGATGAGCAGGCCTATGTTGAGTTATACAGGCGGCACTCGCCGATGACGGCCCGCGTGGTGCAACGCATCACGCAGAATGCTGAGGATACGGAAGACCTTCTTCAGGAAGCGTGCATCCGCGCCTTCCGTCATTTGCACTCCTTCGATGGGCGAGCCGCGTTCTCCACATGGCTGACGCGTATCGCTGTCAATTGCGCGCTGATGCTGTTGCGCAAGCGGCGCTGCCGACCAGAAGCCTCGCTGGTTACGAATGGGGAGGGCGTTTTACAGAACATTTACTTTGTCGATCGCGCGCCGAGCCCGGAACGAGAGTATGTGCGTAACGAAACGCACCGCCGGCTTGAGGGCGCTATCCGCCGTCTCTCGCCAACGCTGCAAGCGGCGGTGACCTTGCGCTACTCCAATGGCCTTCGCATCAAGGAGGTTGCTCGCACCATTGGCATCTCGGTGCCTGCGGCCAAGTCGCGTCTTAGCCGAGCCACCTCAGAGCTGCGCGAGCTGATGAACGAACGTCCTGCCTGAAGCGTGTTTCCCGGTCACGATGGCTCGGGAGATAAAAGTGCAGAGAGAAATGGCGCCGTTTTGCTCTCCCTTGTTTGAGCGATCAAGGCAGGCGTACCTGCGGCCACGATGTGGCCGCCTTCGTCGCCTGCGCCGGGGCCGATATCAATGACCCAATCACTCCCAGCGATGATTTGCATATCGTGCTCTACGACGAGGACGGTGTTGCCCGCCTCCACCAGCGTCTGCAGTTGGTGTTGCAGGCGGTCTACGTCTGAGGGGTGCAGGCCGGTGGTGGGTTCGTCGAGCACGTAGAGCGTGTTGCCACGCTGCGCTCTTTGCAGCTCGGTTGCCAGTTTGACGCGCTGTGCCTCGCCGCCGGAAAGCTCCGTCGCCGGCTGCCCGAGGCGGAGATAGCCAAGACCGACTTGCTGCAGTACCGAAAGCACGCGAGCGACCGGCGCGTCTTCGGCGAAGAACTCCGCGGCGGCATTGACGGTGAGAGCCAGTACGTCGGCGATCGTCTTCTCCCGGTAGCGGACTTCAAGAGTTTTTTCGTTGAAGCGGGCGCCATGGCAGGTGGGGCAGGGGCTGTAGACGCTGGGCAGAAACAGCAACTCCACACTGACGAAGCCTTCGCCGCTGCAGGTTTCGCAGCGCCCCCGCGTGACATTGAAGGAGAAGCGGCCGGCATCGTATTTGCGGGCGCGGGCCAGCCTGGTCGCAGCAAATAGCTTGCGTACATGATCGAACAGCCCGGTATACGTAGCCATGTTCGAGCGCGGCGTGCGACCGATCGGCTTTTGATCGACCACCACCAGGCGCTGGATATGTTCCATGCCGGAGTCGATTCTTCCTGTAACCGAGACGGTTTCCTGCTCAAGGTCTTCGCCCTGCTCTTCGTCTCGTTCGATCTTTTGTCCAAGATGATCTGCGACCAACTCCACGAGGACCTGGCTGACCAGGGTCGATTTGCCGGAACCGGAGACGCCGGTGACCGCGGTGAAGACGCCGAGTGGGAACTGGGCTTTTAGGGAAGTGAGATTGTTGCGGGTGATGCCACTCACATTGAGCCATCCCTTTGGCTGGCGCGGCTCGGCGGGCTTGGCGGCGTCAGAAGGGAAAAGATAGCGCCGCGTTTGCGAGGCGGCGATGTGGGCCAGACCTGCGGGCGGTCCGGAGTAAAGAATCTCGCCGCCATCGACGCCAGCGCCTGGCCCGACATCGACGATCCAGTCGGCCCGCCGAATCACGTCGAGCTCATGTTCCACCACGAATAGAGAATTGCCGGCATGCTTGAGTGCGTCCAGGGCATCGAGCAGCGCTTGCGTATCCGCAGGGTGCAGGCCCGCGGAGGGCTCGTCGAGTACGTAGACGACGCCGAACAAATTGGAGTGCAGCTGCGTGGCCAGACGAAGCCGCTGCAGTTCTCCAGGCGAGAGTGTGGGCGTGCTGCGATCGAGCGAGAGGTAGCCGAGGCCCAGCGAGAGCATCACCCCGAGCCGGGCAGCGATGTCGCCTGTGATGCGCTTGCTGACCTCTTTCTTCTCCGGGTGAGCGGCGTGCGCATCGCCACCGGTGGCTACGAATGGCGCGAGCAAGGTGTTGAGCCGCTTAAGGGGGAGGGCCGCGATGTCGGCGATGTCGTAGCCGGCGAATTTAACTGACAGCGATTCAGGACGCAGCCGTTTTCCGTGGCAGACGTCGCACTCCGTCGACAGCATGAATTGGGCCACGCGTTTTTTCATTTGCGCGCTTTGCGTGCCGGCAAAGGTCGAGAACACATGGCGCTTCGCGCTGGTGAAGGTACCCATGTAACTGGGCTCGAGCTTGCGCTTCAGGGCGTCGCGCGTTTCCGCCGGTGTGAAGCCGGCATAGACAGGGACCTGCGGCTGATCTTCGGTGAAGAGTATCCAATTGCGTTCTTTTTTCGGAAGTTGGCGCCACGGTACATCTACGTTGTAGCCAAGTGAGACGAGGATGTCGCGCTGGTTTTGGCCGCCCCATGCGGTGGGCCATGCGGCGATGGCGCGCTGGCGGATGGTGAGCGATGGGTCGGGCACCATGGAGTCTTCTGTCACTTCGTACACGCGACCGAGACCATGGCATTTGGTGCAGGCGCCTTCGACGGTGTTGGCAGAGAACGACTCGGCGTAGAGCAGTGGCTGGCTGCGCGGGTAATCGCCTGCGCGTGAGTAGAGCATGCGCAGCAGGTTCGACAGTGTGGTGACGGAACCAACCGAAGAGCGCGTCGTGGGTGCGCCACGTTGTTGCTGCAGCGCCACTGCGGGCGGCAGCCCGGTGATTGCGTCCACTGCCGGCACGGCGAGTTGATGGAAAAGCCTGCGGGCGTAGGGTGAGACGGATTCGAGATACCTGCGCTGCGCCTCCGCGTAGAGGGTGCCGAAGGCGAGGGAAGATTTACCCGAGCCTGAGACCCCGGTAAACACCACGAGGGCATCGCGGGGAATATCGACGTCGATATTGCGGAGGTTGTGCTCACGGGCGCCCCGGACACGGACGACGCCATCGTTCTTGAGAAGATTGTCCATGCGCCTCGCTGCGGCGATTTTCCTGGTCCCGCTTCTCAGTTTCCCATGGGTGGCGTGTTGTGTCTGCGGAGGAGCGGTTTGTCTACCGCTGCGCTGGGTATCTGCCACCTGGCTTGGTTTGGGGGCTGCCGCGTCTCTTCTTACTGAATCTGCCGTGGGATGGGTCAGGTAAGAACGCTGCCGAAACGAAGTTGCATTAGGCGTGGAGTAGTTCAGGGGTTGAAGCCGGGATCGGCTTGGCTTCTGCGGCACGGTCGAAGACCGGGTTCGTTCCGGTCTGTGCTTATGAAGTTGATTTGTGCGGCCGCAAGGCAGGTTCCTCCACTTGTCCGACCCTGGGGCAATGGTAAGAAGTGTGGAGCGTAAAGGCGCACTGCAGGCCCTCGGCTTCGCTCGGGATGACAATTTGGGAGGGCTTGGATGACGAGGGAGAGGTGTGATTATAAAGGAGGGGCCTGGATGATACCGGAGCGGCTTGCTTTCCTGGAGCGGGGTGGATTGAGAATAGCCGCCGGTCGGGGTTCCGTGAATTCCCACATCTCCCGACCGGAAAGCGTCGGTAGATATGGGGCACCCGAGGTTGTTACAGGTCGGGATGTCTGTAGTGCGCTTCCGGTCTGCAATGGCGACAAATTCGCGATGGCTCTGACATACGGAATCCTTCAGCTTTTGAAATGATCTGGATCAGCTAAACGTGAGAAGGGCCACGGCACTAAAAATTATGCTGATGCGTGGTGTGCTCTACCCACCCAACATATGACCCTGCAGAAGTTACATTTCCGAGTCACTCGGCCGGCGTGGTCATTCGGGACAGTGCCGGCTATCCATCATCGAAAATGACGTGGGACAGCATTGTGTCGCATTTCATCCTAAGTGCCAGTCTACTTCTGTCCCGATCGTTCATACTTCGGTTACTTGCCCCCGCTCTCCATGACTGCTATCTTGCGAATCGATAAGGTCGCTAGACGCACGTCATACCACGGCAGCTCACCTACATCCAGGTGAATGCGAAGGCGCTCGTCTGATCGGCGGGGTTCACTCGCTCGATGTGTCAGTGCTTACCGCGATCGCATAGGAGTCGTGCGCATGTCGACTAAGACCGTAGTAACAAGTGTCTCTGAATGGCCTCGCGTTAGCTGGCTGATGCCGGTGCGCAACGGCATGCCGTACCTCCGCGAACTCCTGGATTCGCTGGTTGCGCAAACATACCCTAATCACGAAATCATCGCCTGGGACAATGGCTCGACCGACGGAAGTGTTGCGCTGCTGCAGGCCTATATACCGTCGCGGATTGCCGGCCGTGTGGTGGTGGGGCAGCCGCTGCCGCTCGGCGTTTGCCGCGGCCGCCTGATGGAAGCAGCGCAGACAGAGTTTTGCGCCGCCATCGATGCGGACGACATTCACCATCCTGCGCGGCTTGCACGGCAAGTCGCCTACATGCGCGAACATCCATCACTGGTCGCATTAGGCTGCTTACCGCAACTGA
Organism: uncultured Acetobacteraceae bacterium; assembly: GCA_964657465.1. GTDB lineage: Bacteria > Acidobacteriota > Terriglobia > Terriglobales > Acidobacteriaceae > PALSA-350. The sequence goes on from CAZZVD010000060.1 coordinate 8,985, forward strand.
TCGACGAGCACGGCAACCCACTGCCTGACTGGGTTTATCCCACTGAAGATGCAGAGATCCGGTGGCGCACGCGCTGGCAATCCAGTCTGAACGCGCCGAGCACCCTGGTACGGCGCGAGGCCGTCTTGCGTGCGGGCAATTATCGCGATCTGCAAACCGCAGAAGATCTGGATTTGTGGATGCGCCTGGCGGAGATCGGCCCGATGCACAATCTTTCCGAACCTTTGGTCAAATACCGCCGCCATCTTTCCAACACGACCGCACAGATCCATGACTATTACTTAAGTGAGCAGCAAACCGCCGAAGCGAATACCGCGGCCATATTTCCCGGTCTGGAGAGTTCCGCGGCAGTAGATCTGTGGCAGGCGGCCTATCCCCACAAAGAACGGCATGCGGTAGGTTTTCACCACTTTGGACAGCTTCGGGCCGCAGCCCACGACGCAGCGGCAGCAGCCGGTAAGCCGCGCGACTACTTTACGTCCACCGCGTACTTTCGACGGCAGTACCGGGTGATGATCAAGAACCTCGTGTATTCGTACTCGCCGATGAATGCGCAGCGCGGACTCAGGAATATACCTTCGAGACCAGGCATTATCGCGCTGCGACGGAAAGCTCCGCATGCTCCCGTCGTGATCACAACGCCGCTCGCCGAACCTAAGTTCTAGTTGTTTTAGAGCGAGCGTTCTCTCGTCGCCATTTCCTGTGGGTACGGGCTTGGGGCGCGCCAGGCAGACCATTGGCTGGAGATGCGTAACCATTTGTGGCGAAGCCGCCGGATGGCGCGTTCCCGGGCCGCCGGCCAGAGCAGATGAGCGTATTCTTTTCGGGCAAAACCGGCGAGGGCTCGTCGTATGCCGCCAGACGGCAATGAGCCGGCGTTACGCAAGACAGAGGCAATGTAGCGGCGGCGATCTAGTACGGGGTGCAGAAATGCGTTGCTGCCTTTCGGGTTCAGCGCGTCTTCGACCGTGGGCGGGAACCAGTCACAGCGCGACACATCGCCGAAGGTTTCCAATGACAGGACCTTCATGCCCGCATTTGCCATCTCGGTGGGTACAAACACTTCGCTGCTGGGCCAATTGCCAATGGCCGCTCCCACCATGGCCAGGCGCCGGTCTCGTAAACGCTTCAGGCCTGCCGCCGAATGAAGGGTGACGTTCAGTAAGGCGAGCTTGACCTGTTCCCAGGGGTATACATCGCGCTGATAGGTCATCCAGTGCCAGGTGGCAAAGGGCTGCACAATGGGCAACGCGACAAGGTCCGCCTGCTGGGCTGCGGCGCCACGCACGAAGTCTTCGATGGAACATTGCACGACACAGTCGTACTCGACGAATAGGTAATAGTCGTAGTCTGGTTGCTGCTCGAGGAACTGGTAGTGCGCGTAATCGGGATTCCACCACAATACGCCGCCGAGGCCGAAGCGCATCGGCAAGCCGGAAGCCTCCAGGTCTGCACAGGTAAACCGGATGACCCGGGGAAACGGGATCGGCCCCACCGCGCCATTGGTCTCATCGATCTGAACGTAGAAGTCCAGGCTGCCGGCAGCGGCGGCCAACCGACGCGCCTGCCGTTCGACGAACGCATCCCAGGTATAGGCTTTGAAAACCACGGCGCAGCGGGAAGGAGTGTGAGACGTCATCATGATTCTTTCAGCAGCGGGAGTCACTAGTCAGCAGCGACTTCCCGGCTGCCCGTGCGCCGTCCGGAACCATAGACCAGGGCGTATGGATCACTGACCGGTTGGCTCAGCGACATGACTTCCAGCAGATTGCTGCAAACCCAATCGACCTCTTCGTGGGTCATGCTGTCGAATAGCGGCAAGCTCATCATCCGGCCTGCGACATCGTTGCATACCGTAAGTGAGCCTGCGAGGCAACGGTCGCGGAAGTAGGGCTGCTCCATTAAGTGTGGGCTGAAGTAGGCGCCGGTGCCGATGCCGCGATCAGCCAACAATGCGCGGATTGCTGCTCGTTCGTTTTTAAGCGGCTCCGGCAATAACGCTGGCGTAAATTGATGCGCTTGTATGCCAGGGAGGCGCAGCTGGAAATCCATGGCTGGCAGCAGATCACGGTAATGGTCGAGCAATGCAGCACGATGCCGGGTGACTTCGTCATAGCCGGGCAGCCGCAGCTCGCACAGCAGTGCGCCCACTTCACTTAGCTTGGCATTCAGTCCAGGCATGGTTGCGGAACGTGGCTCCCCGAAACCAAAGCTGCTCATGGTACGCAGGCGAGCGATGCGATCCGGATCGGCGCTGTAGATCAGCCCGGCTTCGCCGGCAGAGAACGATTTGGTCGCATGCATTGAGAACACGGTGCTGCCGGGGAAGCCGCTGCCGAATCCGCGGCCCTGCTCGTCGAGGGTGCCCAGGGAAGCAGCAGCGTCGACCACCACGGGCACGCCGAGTTGCTCCGCAATTTGTGTGTAGCGCTCCAAATCGATGCCAAAGCCAAAGGTGGCGTAGGGCATGACGACCGCGATTTTTCCCGCGTAGGCATGCAGCAGCTCAGCTTCGGCCAGTGAATCTGCCGCCCAGGTGCGCGGATGGATATCGCAAAACAGCGGTGTCAAGCCGCACCACATGGCCGCATGTGCGGCAGCGGCAAAGGTGAAGCTGGGCATGAGTGCATACTGCCCGGGCGCCACATCGCCAACCGCTTCTTTGACGGCCAGCATCAGGCCAATGGTGGCATTGCACACGGTCATGCATGCGCCCTGACCGGCAAAGAAGCGATCCAGCATGGCCTGCTCGAAGCGGGTATTGACGGGGCCGAAATTGCTGAAGATGCCGCTTTGCTCCAGAGCCTCCAATTCGCTGGAGGCTAACGAAAGGCGGGGCGGGGCAGGACGAACCATGGGGATCTTCATGCCTGCACCGCCTGATGGAGCTCTTCCGGTTGTATGCGTGCAGCCCACGGTTCCGCGAAGGTTTGCGGACGCGGCTCGAGCACGGCATCGATGATCATGCCGCCCACATCGCTTTGCCACAGCCACAGACCGTTTGCCTGACCACGGAAGCTAGGCTCACCGCCCAGCTTGCCGTGGGGCACGAAGCCGGCCGCGAGGCCGATGGCAAAGAGGTCTGGCAGTGGCTTACCCTGTGAATCCAGCACGCGGCAGGATCCGTCGACCAACGGGGCTTGCGGACCGGTTTCGGAGTGGAGACGCACCAGGCGGCCAGCGGCATCCAGTACGGGGAGTGCCCGCGGCCGATACCCCAGGGCCGCAATCACCAGATCTGCTTCGTTCAGCAAGGCACGCGTTGCCGCATGGTTGTCGCTCAGGCGATGCAGCAGCAGGCGAGGTTCGGGTAAGCGTCCGCCGATGCCACGTGCGCGCATGATGAGTTCTCGCGAGTCCAGGCGGAAACCGGCTAAGCGAAACACCCTTTTGCTCAAAGGGCATATATCGTCTGGACCAAACTCGGTGTACCCGTCGGCCAGGGCCGCCTCAACGCTGGGATAGTAGATACGTAACGGACGCCGGTGCAATATGGAAACGCCATTGGCGCCGAACGTGACCCCGGGCATGCGATTCAGCAATGCGTGCGCCAGAGCCGCGGCGCTGGTAGAACCGCCGACGATGGCTACCTTTGGCGGTCGGCGAAGGGCACTGAGCCTTGCAGCCACGGCAGCAAAGCCCTGGTGACTGACGACGTCTCCAGATTGCAACAGTTTCGGTCCGCAGTGCGCCACCAGGTTTACGCCGGCTACAGTTTCGGTCTGCAGGCGTTCCATTGGTTGGCTGGCGCCCGTGGCCATGATTACGTGGCGCGATTCGATGAGGCGTTCCCGCCCGCTGGAGGTGTCGCGGATTAATGTGTGCCACGTGTCGCCCTTGCGCTGGGTGGAGACGGCGCGCGACCGCTTGAGAACACGGCCATTTGCCGAAGCGGCGATGACGTCGTTCATGGCGTGGCCGACCATAGCGAGGAATTCCCCGGCGCGCTGCAGCGGCACTGTACTTTCGCCCGCGGCAAACACTTCCCGCGTGAGTGGATGGTTTCGCACGGCAGCCAGCTCACTGTCCGCAGGGCCTGCCAGACAGTCTGCGAAGCTGAAACCAGTGCTGTCGGAGTTGATACACCAGTGGCCGATCGTGCCTTCACCGACCGCGGCGGATTGCTCCACGACGGTAACTCCGTGGTTGAGTACATCGGTAAGCCGGCCCCGGCGGTGAGCGGCCAACAAAGGAGCAATCCCGGCGGGCCCACCACCAACAATCACAACACCTGTACGCTCGTAGCTCAAAGTCACCTGCCGCGGTGTGGGCGTGGGTATCGGCGCGCACCGCATTCCAAAGCAAGAATTCTTCAGGGGGGTAAGTATTTCGGGTCACCCAGGCACCTTGACTGGCTGCTCTATGGAAGGTGACCCTTTTTCTGTCTGCACTGAAGTTAAGGTCTGGCCGAATCGAAATCAAAGAAAAAGGCATGGGCGATGAAACGAAGGGAGATTACTAATGGCGCTTTTCCTATGCCGAAGGCGCGGGTCTGGATGAAGCCGACTGGCGATTGCCTGCGTGCGCCCACTGCAACACGGCAGGCTGGTCATCAAACTGGAGCGGTTTGAAGCAGGATCCGCATTTCGGCGCACTGGTGAAGCTACTGTGGTCTTCTCCACCCTGATTACATAGCATTGAAGAATGAACAGCTCGCAATCCACGCTCATTGTCTTTGGAGGTTTACCCGGCACGGGCAAAAGCAGCATCGCGCGTGCACTGGCAGCAAGCCTGGGCGCTTTGTACCTTCGGATCGACACTATTGAGCAGGCGATCCGCAATGCAGCGGGCGCGCCCACGATGATCCACGAAGAAGGCTATCGCGTTGCCTATGCGGTGGCGACCGATAATCTGCGCATAGGAACAACCGTGATTGCGGATTGTGTCAATGCCGTGCAGGAGAGCCGCGACGCCTGGCGAGAGGTGGGCTCGCTGACGAACTCCCTCCTGCTGGAAGTGGAGGTCGTTTGCTCTGACGCTGCTGTTCACCGGCAGCGCGTGGAAGCGCGCTCATCCGAGATTGCCGGGTTGCAGGTGCCGACGTGGGCAGAAGTGGTCGCTCGCGAATACCACCCGTGGAACCGCGACCACATCATCATCGACAGTGCTCACAGCTCCGTTTCGAGCAGTGTCGCAGCACTGCAGGCAGCTCTTTCGAGTCGCGCCGCGCTATGACCTGCAGTGTGAGAGCAGACGCCGACGCACCCGTGCGGAAGCATCTATTGATCGTGCATGCCGGGTGCTTTGTAGATCACTCCCTCTTTCATCACAAAGGCAACATGCTTCACGGCTTCGATGTCGGTAAACGGATCACCATCGAGTGCGATGATGTCTGCCGATTTGCCTTGCTCGATCGATCCAGTGACGTTGGCGAGGTCGAGCACGTCGGCGGAAACGGAAGTTGCCGCTTTCAGCGCATCTAGTTTGCTCATGCCGTAGCGCACCATCAGCACCAGCTCTTCCGCATTTGTGCCTGGCTTCTCAAAGGTGTCGGTCCCGAACGCGATCTTTACATGATCCTTCAGCGCCCGCTGAAAAGTAGTGGTATGTTCGCGCACCGTGTTGGCCAATTGCTGCCGCTTGGCGGTGGGCACGGGGTGGAAAATCTCATCATCGCGCCAGAATTCATAGACCATCAGTGTAGGCACGTAGTAGATACCCTTTGCGGCCATTAGCCGGAATGTCTCATCGGAGAGATACAAACCATGTTCGATGGAGTCCACGCCTACATCGACAGCCAGCCTCCCAGCTTCATCACTATAGGTGTGCGCGGCTACGCGCACGTGGGCGCGGTGAGCCTCTTCTACCAGCGCGACGAGTTCCTCTTTGGAATAGTTCATCGACCCGGTGAGAATGTCGTCCCGCACGGGTTTCTTCTCGTAGGACTCCATGTAGACCTTGATCACGTCAGCGCCTTGTGCGATGAGCAGGCGCACCTGCTTACGTATTTCGGAAGGGCCGTCGGCTGCCGCTGAGATCGGTGGAGTTTCAAGATAGGGAGAATAGCCGACCAGCCGGTAAGCTCCGGTGGCGGTTACAGGACGAATGGCTGCGACGATGCGCGGGCCTGGGACCAAGCCTTTCTCAATGGCATCGCGCAGCGCGATATCGGCAAAGCCGGACCCTTCGTTGCCCAGGTCGCGGATGGTCGTGACCCCGCTCAGCAGCGTCTTATGCGCGTTGGCGGCCGCCCACAGGGTGCGAAACTCCGGGGTTTCGCGCAGGATTTGCCCGTCGTAATCCCCCGCATGCAGGGCAATGTGTGTATGCGCATCCACCAGCCCCGGCATCACGGTCCGATCGCCGAGATCGATCACTCGGGCCACTGGCGGCAGGTCGCCCGTGGTGCGTACCTCAGTGACTTTCCCGTCGCGCACGACGATGACTACGTTTTGCGATGGATCGTGCTTGCCGTCGAAAAAGCGGCGCGCTTTCAGATAAATGGCAGGCGGCTCCGCCGGGGTTACGACAGGCGGGGCGGCTTGTGCGGGAAGCCATAGGGTGAGGGCAGAGGCAAAGAGAGCAAACATGCAATCGACCGTAACATAAGCAACCTCCTTGCCAAGACCGGTGCACCGTGAACGAGCTCGGTCTTGCGGAAATGGCTGCGCGCTCTCCTGTTGGCGTCGAGGGTCACGTCCGTTCTGTCATCTCTCGTGTGAGCAGCGACGGACGCGTTTGTGGCAAACGGGTATGCTGTCAGTACATTCATCCGTTCCAACGGTTTAACCCGCGAATCACGGGAGCAAACACATTCGAAGTTGCCTGGTTACTTGTTTTGCAATGTTCCTTTTGTTAACTGGAGCGGATAGTCTTTCTGCACAGGATCTGGATCTCAGCCCCACCCGGCCGACGATCGCCAACAGCGTTACGATCCAGAAGAAGGGCGTGTTGCAGGTGGAGGCAGGGTATGACGCCTACCCCCAACACATTCCAGGGGACCAACAGTCGGTTGGGCTTTCCTTCTATTATGTTCCGCTGGAAAGGCTACGGCTTGATTTTGGCTGGGCACCGTTTAGTCATCAACCCGACGGCAACACGAGCGCCAGTGGAGTGGGTACATTGCAGGTCGGGGGCAAGGTCGTGATTGCTGAAGAGAACTTTCACGCGGCCGCGCCCGGTGTGGGAATTCAATATGAGGCGGAACTACCTTCGGCTTCGCAGCAAGCTCTTCAGGGTTTTGGCCAGCAGATCATACTACTCATGAACCACCATTATGGTAGGAATGGCATTCTCGATGTGATTGCGAATGGCTCGCTGGTTCAATCTGATTGCCAAGCCAGTAGCGGATGTTCTTACGGCGGCCAACAGTCACTGGCGTTGAGCTACCACATTCAGGAGCGCACTCGGCTCTATGCTGAAGTGTTCAGCCAGAATAATTCGCAATCGAACACGCCTCCTGGCACCTATTTGTTTGGTGGTTTTTACCATAAAGTGAGTGAGAGCCTGGGGATCGATGGCGGTGTTCGGTTTGGGATCACGGATCATTCCGCCAGTATCGGCACGACGGTGGGACTCGTTCTGGGGAAACGGTTGCGCCGTGAGGTGAGGAAGGACCCGGGGGTGCAGTAGATAAGGAACTTTTGTCACCGTGAATGTTTTAGTCTGCACAGACGGTTATACCGGTTTGTGAGCTCTTGTTTGAGCTTCCTGGTAAAAGGTGGCTCGAGGTCCGAGAGGGTTAAAGCCCGCCCACATCTCCCGGCTGAAAAGCGCCGTGAGATATGGGGCACCCGGGTTTGTGGTGAAGGCGTGGATTTTGGTGGTTTAGTTGGCGTGATGGTCGAGTGGATTTGGTCTGCTGCTGTTGGCCTGTTAGCTCTTGCTTGAGCTTCCTGGTAAAGGTGGCTCAAGGTCCGAGAGGGTTGAAGCCCGCCCACCCGGGTTTGTGGTGAAGGCATGGATTTGGTGGTTTAGTTTGGGTCCGAGAGGGTTAAAGCCCGCTCCCGGCTGATCGGGATGCGACGGTCAGTCTG
>CAZZVD010000060.1:17060-22029 GCA_964657465.1 uncultured Acetobacteraceae bacterium
GGTCCGAGAGGGTTAAAGCCCGCTCCCGGCTGATCGGGATGCGACGGTCAGTCTGAGGTGATGCTCGATTGGATGTGCTCTGCTACTGTGTCGATTGATGTTGTGTTGACCATTTCCTTGAGTTCCGGGTCGTCTTCCGTGACCTGAATGTGCAGGTGCTCGCAGATCGCCTGCAATAGCTGTAGACATTTCGTGGTTTCCTTCTCAGCCAGGAGATCGATCTGGAGGTTGAGGTGGTCGCGGATGTCAGTACGTTGTTGCATGCGGTTCTGCTTCATCAACACAAAGGTGCTTAACAGCACCCCTTCGACCGACACGATCATCGCGAGCAGGATAAAGGGATATGGGTCGAAACGCGGGACCCAGGGAATCACGCCAGTATTGATCAGGAACCATGATACGAACCAAATGGCGTGAAGACCCACGAAGCTCATCGTGCCGGAAAAGCCGCCAATCGTATCGGCAGCTCGATCGATGATCCCCCGCCTTTCCCGAAGGGCATCCTCCATCTCAACAATGGCCGTGATGTTTGACCGTACCGTTCTGGGTGCAGAACTGCTCATCTCTCAATAGATGCCGCTCGGATGCGGTGCGGCTTCCTTATGCGCTTTTCATGATGAACCGAGGGCTAATTTAATCATTGCCTGCGCATGATGGCATTGCGCTTCGGCCAGTGGCTGAACGACCCACCTTCTGGCTGGGAGAGTCTCGCCATCCTCTTAGCACGGATCAGCCATTCGTCATTCTTCGCCTTGTACGGGATCCTGTTCATGTCTGGCTGTGCCGTTGCCACGCCCACCGTGATGACCTTATCGTTTCCCCAGCAGGGTGGGACGCTTGCCATGATCCCGGCGACGTATAGGCAGGGGACACTTAACCCCTGGGTCCTCTATCTCCACGGGTTCAACCAGGATGCAAATACCATGTTGACCGGTGGGTACGGTGAGGTGGCAGCTTTATTAGTGAAGAGCGGTTACGTCGTGATTGGCATGACCAATACCACTCAGAACTGCTATGGCAATGCGCAGTGCAGTGTGGATGTAGCTGCAGTTTCGGCAATTTATCAGAGCGCGCTCACTTTGCAGAGGCGACCGTATGTTCTGGCTGATTCAATGGGCGGTTTCACCGCGCTGAACGCGATCTCGGCACGGGCGATCGTGCCCAGGGCGGTAGTAGGTTGGTGCATCAATACAGATCTCGATTGGGATTATGTTTCCGGGGGCGCTGCTGCTCCAGTGACGGCCGATTACGATATCTCCGCGGCCCAACCCTATGCGGTGGCGACTGCGGGCTACGATCCCATGCTGCAGAGCAGTTCGGCGTACGCGACGATTCCATTCGCGCTCTGGAGCAGCTACTCCGACACTGTCGTATCGAGAGCCGTGAATACTGATCGCTTTGCCGCAATGATTAACCAGGGCGGAGGGAGCGTCGTGGTGCATACTTCCTCCGGAGAGCATCTGGATGCGAGCAACTTCGATCCGGCCGCAGTGCTTGCTTTTTTCCGTGTGCACTAACTTGGCTGGACGCCTCACTGGGGCAAGAGTTCGTAGCTGGTGAATGCCAGCATCTTGCTGTCGGGCGACCAGGAAGGAACATTCATCGTGCCACGGCCGCCAAGTAGTTTGGCGAGGGTGCGCACTTTTTTGTCAGCGAGGGTAAGCACGCGAATCTCCACGTCCTGATTGGCTGGATGCCCCTGCGTGCCCGGCTTGTACGCGAGGAAGGCGATCATCTTACCTTCGGGCGAGATGTGGGGAAACCAGTCGGTCGTGTCGCTGACCAGGAGCTGCTCCTGTGCGCTGCCATCCGGGTGCATGCGCCAAAGCTGCATGTGGCCGGTGCGGTCTGACTGGAAGTAAATCCATTGCCCATCCGGGGCCCACTCGGCCACGTCACTTTTCGGCGCCAGAAGCGTTGCGGGGCCACCCGCGACGGGAATCGTATAAGCCTCGAACTGGTCCCCTTGCTGGCCGGTGTAGGAGAGGGTCTTGCCATCAGGCGACCAGGCGTGGAAATAGGCGGGGCCGGCTGGGGTGATGCGCCTTGGCGTTCCGCCGGCGGTGGGGACCACGTAGATGCGGGCCTGCCCGTCGGGGTCCTGATTGCCGATCGCGATCGAGGCGCCGTCGGGCGAGATGCCATGGTCGCCATTGATTTTGGTTGCGGGCGTGGTTGGAATGAGCGAGGACGTAGTGGCCCGGGGCACCGTGCTGTCGATGGGGTGAATGCCGTTGTCGAGCACTAATCGCTGCAGCGTTCCTTCCTGGTCGAATATGAGCGCCTGTCCGTCCGGAGTCCAGTTGGGATCTTCGAAATGGATGGGTGCGGTGTAGCGGACGCGACGGTCGGTCGAGCCAACAATTACCGATTCGAGGGTGCTGTGCAGTACGGGTTGTGTGGAAGCCGGGGACAAAGGTTCGATCTGGAGGTTTGAGAAGATGGCAGTTTCCAGAACTTTTTCGTCATGCGAGCAGACCCCTATGCCTATGTAGTAATCGCCACTGAAACTGACACGTATGGCCGCACCGGAAGGCGCCATGTTGCCATTCGCGTCAGGAATGGATACATAGGCGTAGTCGCCGCGTTTTTCAATGCGTACGCGATGTGGTCCCTTGCCGTAGGTTTCTATTTCGTGGGTATTGGCGCTGGTGGCGTCCCGGTATTGCAATGAGGTGAGGCCGTCTCCGTGACGAGCCACGTCGGCGTACACCGAATGCGGATCCAGCGACTGGCGAATCATCAGCACGGCTTTGCGGTGCGCATTGCCTTTCTCCCCAACGAAATCGATGTCGGCGCTGAAAGCGACGTCGCCGGAAATCTTCTTCCAGACATAGTGGAAGTCGTCGACGCCAAACCACAGGTTCGCGCCACTGCCGGAGACGGTGTAGCTACCCTTTGCGGCATCGTAGTGGCCGCTGCCGGGGAGGAGGATCGTGCCGTAGTCTCCCTGACCCTGGAACTGGCCTAGGGCCTTGTCACTGGCTTGGCCCTGGGTGAACACCGTAGCGAATACAAGGGGCAGGGACAGCAGCAAGTGCCAGCGACGCTTTGCGATCGGGGTCATGCGTTCCTCCAAAACACTTCAAGTCTACGCAGGGTATGGCTTTCCTGAAAATTTCCCACGCCTGCATGGCCGTGGATGGGGCTGGGATAACGGGCCAGGGTATGCTTCGTGCTGAGAGAAATTGCCGTACGTGGGGGGCTGGATCAGGAGCCCTGAACCTGCCATTGGCATCAAACCGGGTTTGCGTGGAGGAGTGCTATGGACATCAAGAGAGTTGGATCGCAGCCATCGAGCAGGGGACCGTCAGAATGGTTTACCGGAACGGTTCGCCTGGATCCGCTTTTTACCGCGCCCGATCCCGCGTTTGTTGCAGGCGCTAGCGTGACCTTCGAGCCGGGTGCGCGCACTGCCTGGCATACGCACCCTCTCGGCCAGACTCTGCTGGTGACTGCGGGATGTGGCTGGGCACAGCGCGAAGCAGGTCCGGTGGAGGAGCTAAAGCCGGGCGATGTGGTGTGGTTTCCGCCGAATGAAAAGCATTGGCACGGCGCCACGCCCACCACTGCGATGACACACATCGCGATCCAGGAGAAGAAGGACGGCAAGATGGTGGAGTGGCTGGAACAGGTCACGGATGAGCAGTACAAACGCGAGTAGGGGTCTCGTGCGCGCTCATCGGACCTTGAGGTAGTTGCCATAGCCCACGACGACGGTGGAGCCGACGAGCAGAAATAATCCCAGGGCCACCAGGCTGCGGGTGCGCCTGCTGGTTCCTTTCCATTCGTGCAGGGCCAACCCCCACAAGGTGGCGAACAGGATGATGCTGGCCATGTGCAGCGTCCAACTGGAGAAGTCGTACTTGCCCATTTTGGTTTGCCCCATGGAATAGAAGAAGAACTGGAAATACCAGATCACCCCGGCCAGGGCGGCGAGCACGTAGTTCTTGCACAAGGTTTGCGTGGTCAAGCGGAGAGAGTTGTCCGATTCCGATTGGCTGCCCATCGGGTTCATGCCGGGAGCGCCGGCGAATTGTGCCGCTGAGCGGTTCCTGATTATGAGAAACAGGGACCAGGCGAGGTTGGTGGCGAAGCCTCCCCATAAGACCACCACCAGCACGGGCAGGTTCTGCCACAGATCCAGATCGTGATGCGCGAGCAATTGTCCGCGGGCGATGTCTGCGATTGGTTTGCCGGCGGCTAGTCCGTAGGCGAAGCAGGAGCTCATGATGCCGGCAAAGACGGCAACGGCCAGCCCTTTGAGAAAAGAGAAGTCGCGCTCGCCGGCCTCGGCACGATCGACGGCTGAGATCTCGTGCTCTTTGGAATAGCCGGCGAGGCCGCTGACGGCGATGGCTGCCATACACACGCCCACGCCGGCGAGGATTACCTGGCCGGAAGTTTCATGCAGGATGCTGGTCATCTGACCGCTGAAGATCGGCGGCATCAGGGTGCCAAATGCGGTGCAGAAGCCCAGCGCGATGGCATAGCCAAGAGCGATGCCGAGATAACGGATAGCCAGGCCGAAGGTCAGGCCGCCGACCCCCCACATGGCGCCCCAGAAAAAGGCGTAGGCAAGAGTGCTGCTGGGGGTGGCGTGCAGGATGGCGAAGAGATTCGGCACCAGCAGCAGAGCGAGGAGGATCGGGGCGACGATCCATGCGGCGATGCCCTGGATGATCCAGTAGATTTCCCAGGACCAGCGGCGGATACCGCGAAAGGGGACGAAGTTAGTGGCGGCGGCGAGGCCGCCGATCCAGTGGTACACCACTCCCAATAACGGATTTGGACCCACGTACACCTCAGCGTGCACATCCTACTGGAATCGGAGAAGCATTGGGAAATGATTGCTTTATCAAACCGGTCTGCTCGCCGGAGAGTTGCTGGTTGAGTTCTGTGAATTCCCACATCTCCCCGGATTTCCTGTTGAAGGTGGTGGCCTTGTCGATCTGCATGCGGTTTTCCT
>CAZZVD010000061.1:0-10816 GCA_964657465.1 uncultured Acetobacteraceae bacterium
CCTTTGCGCACCGACCACCTTAGCACGGTTCTGTGAATTCCCCAGTCCGTTGCGCGCCGACCACCTTGGCACGCATCTGTGAATTCCCCGGTCTGTTGCGGGCCGAAGCTACTGAGTGCGGGCTTTAGCGCAGGCGGCGTTTGGTTTCCATCAGCGCTTGCTTCGCGGCCATGTCGGGCGCGATGCCGAAGATCATCAGCTCGAGAGGCCCGCTACCCTGGGCGGTGAATGATTGCTTCTCGCTTAGACGCACCGGCACCGCGTCACCAGTATGGATCGGCGCAGTCTCAGACCCGATGGTCACGCTCCCGTCACCGGACAGCACGTAATAGATCTCAGTCATGTCTGGCTTTTCCACTGGGCCGATGGTCGTGCCAGGCGGCATGAGCACATGATCCACATAGGACCAGGTGGATTCGAAGACAGTTGGATCGAGGGCTCGGCGGTATTGCACTGTGCCACTGCCGCCATCCATATGCTCGACCGGCTTCAATAGGCTGCGGTCCAGATGCATGGTCATAAAGGTTGGGATCGGATCCAGGGGAGCGCCGACGCGACCGTCCCCCAGGTTGAAGGCGTCGTATACGCCCTTCATTGTCCCGACGTTGAAGTTCATCCACTCGATCGGCTTCTCGGTGGCGTTGTAGATCGCGTGCGAATGGCCCAGCCGCACCGGTGCCCCGGCAGGTCCCTTCAATACAGAAGTACGTCCGTCGACCGTGAATTGGGCTTCGCCGTCGAAGATGATGAACATCTCTTCGCATTGATTATGGAAGTGGGCGCCAATCCCACTCTTTGGCTCGATGACACCGCGATGCATAAAGAAGAGATTGCTTTCCAGGGACTCAGCGTCGAACAGGGGGCCGAAGTCGACAGCACCGGGGCCATCGTGTACGGCCTTCATGTTGCGATACTTGCTTGGGTCCGCGTGCGCGATCCGCTTTTCCAGTGGCAACACCGCAGTGGTCTGCGATTGCATAAAAGGGGGGGCTAACGGCAACAGCAGGCACAGAACACCCAGGCTCCTGATCATGAACGTTCTCCTAAGCAGCATGCGAATTTTCCTGCATAGGCACGACCGGCGGCCGCAAACCTAAACGCGCCAGCAAGACGTACGTGAGCAAGCCCACCAGGAATGCATACAGCTCGGATGGATTGTCGGCCTTTACCCAGGAAGCGGGCAGGCCGGGGATATGTTCGGGGATGCCCACCGCAAAGCCCAGCACCCAGGCGATACAGCCGGCCCAGTTGATACCGGCACGGGGACCGGACCAGCGTCTGCCTGCCAGCAGGTAATCCGCCACCATGGCGCCGCAGATTGGTCCGAAGGAAGCAGCCACGATGCTGAAGAAGCCGACTAGATTATCGGCCACGCCGGTCAGGGCCAGGATAGCGCTCAAGGTGACCGCCGCCATGGTAGACACTGGCCGCGAGATGCGCGGGAGCATCGTACTAAAACTGTTCGCCCCGATAAACGCCGAGAAGCAGGTCGGCACCAGGCAAGCGGCGGCGAACAGAAAGAACATGACGGGCGCCAGGCCGCCGACACTCGCAATGGTGGTGGTGTAATCGTAGCTGGGCGGGCCGCCCTGACGCCCCAGGTAGCCAGCCACCGACATCACAGGGATGCCCCCGCATATCACCGCACCAGCGACGATGCCAGTCAGGCCTCCCAGAACAATATCTTTACGGCTGCCGTTGTTCATGCCGAAATCAGTACCAGCCGCGCCGGCGGTCGCGAAAAAACCAATGGTGATCAACAGGGCATTCAAAAACCCGGTCAGGGAATCGTGTTGCGGCGGCTGGTAATGCGCGATGCCGGAGCGGTTAGCCCAGAGCACCACAATGATCATTACAAATGGCACCCAGTTGAGAAACTTCGCCACCTGGCTCACGTACTTGATGCCCTTGATGGCGACCCAGCCCAGACCGTAGAGCCAGATGACGGCGATGATGCTGAACAGAGCGCGCGAAGTCTGGTTCAAGCCCTGCATGATGAAGTGGGTGGCCACCGCCGCATCGACTGCGACCCAGCCAACCTGGAGAAACCCCATTAGCAACCCGGGGATGAGAAAGCCGCCGGTGGTGCCGAAGGTGGAGGTGCCGACCACGTAGAGGTTGCGCCCTGTCTGCATTCCCAGCATCGCCGGCACATAGTAATAAAGCCCAAAGCACAGCAAGCCGGCTGCGAGCAGTCCCCATAAGGAAACGCCCACGCCGGTGTAGCCCAGCGTAGGCCCAGCCAGTCTCAGGTAATAGCCGACAAACAGGAAGATACCGAAGTAGCTGGGAAAGGTGCTTTTGTACCACGGCACCCTGGCCGTGAGTGGAACCGCCACCGAACGGCTTACATATTCAGGAACAGCTTGTTGCATGGTGCTCCTTGTGGTTAGCTGTGCTCAACCGCGGTGTAGTCCGCTATGGAGTTACCGGCACTGTGCGCTTCCATTTGCGGCCAGACTTGTTGATGCAGATCGGTCGCGACCCAGGCCTTCTGCTGCGCGTGGGTCGCGAAGCGGATGCAGAGCCGATATTCGCCACCGTCTTTGTTCGGCCGCAGCAACTCAACCGAGCGAAAGCCATCCTGACGGGTGATCGCCTCGCGAAAAGGTCCGTTGTAGGTCTTTTCCAGTGCTTTCTCCGCGCCTGGCTTGACGCGCATATCGACAAAGAGAACGAACATCGTCACCTCACCACTTCAGCTTGAATACATCGATCGCTGTACCGCCCAGCACCTTGTCATACACTTCGGGCTGTAACTCGAGTGCTTTGTACTTGGCGTATTCCACTGGCACGTTGCTCGGCAAGTCCGCGCCCAGCATGACCCGGTCGGCACCGATGGTGTCGATCATCCAACGGATATCTTCCCCAATGCACCAGGAAGTTTCGAGGTAAAGGTTGCCGCACACCGAAGCGGCAACCTGGGCTTCCGCGGTGAATACGGCAAAGCCTGCGTGCGCCAGAATGATCTTGAGATCAGGATATTTGCGAGCTGCCGGGATACACAGCGCCGGTAAGGCGAAGGGAACGCCCGGGCCGGTATGTACCATGACGGGTACACCGAGCGCGTGTCCTGTGGCAAACACCCGGTCACCGTCATCCGACAGTGGGTTTACGCCATGCCCGATGGTATGCAGCTTGATGCCGACAAACTTCAGATCTTTGATGCAGCGTTCCATTTCCTTTTCGTAGGCTCCGCGGTCACCGTGCGGCGTTACGCTGGCCAATCCAAAGAAACGGCCGGGATGACGGGCGCACAAGTCGGCGATGCGATCATGTGTTTTTGAGGCCGTCGTCGCTCCTGGGTAGGGTTGCACAATCGTCGCGTCTACCTGGCACTCTTCCATGCGGCGCAGCATATCTTCTTCTGTGCTGAGCAGGCCAAACACGCAACATTCGCCCAGGTGAGCATGGGTATCGATTCGCTTGGTCATGTTTCCTCTCTGTGCGTACGGTCATGGCCTTTCGGCAGACCGGCAATTATAGACTTTGGCGGTGGGAATGCATCAGTGGCCGCGCGGCATTTCGCCCAGTTCGGTGTCGAGGGCATCCTTTTGCGCGGAGATACCCACGATCATGAGTTCCAGATCGCCTGAACCGTTATTGGCAAATGAGTGGGCTTCGTTGAAGCGAATCGGCACGCCATCGCCCTTATGGATTGCCGCTGTTTCTCCATTCACCTGCACCTGGCCATCCCCGTTGAGCACGTAGTAAATCTCTTCCACCCCCCTGTGGTAGTGCAGGCCTTCCGAAGCTCCCGGAGGAACCAGCAGGTGGTCTACATAAGCCCAATTGGTCAAAAACACATCGGCATCGAGCGCGCGCCGATACTGCACGGTGCCCTTGCCGCCGAGGTATGCGGGCATGGGGCGCAGCAGCGACTTATCCAGCCTCATTGTCATGAAAGTGGGGATAGCATCTTTTGCGGCACCCACGCGGGCATCATCCAAATTGAATGCGTCGTAGTGGCCCTTTATGCTGGCCACGTTGATGTTCATGAACTCTACCGGCTTGTCGGAAGGGTTATAGATGGCGTGCGAGTGGCCCATCCGGCAGGGTGCGCCGACCGTGCCCTGCAACACCGAGGTGCGGCCGTCGATGGTGAACTCCGCCTGGCCATCGAAGACGATGAACATTTCCTCCGTGGTGTTGTGGAAGTGATGGCCTACACCGCCACCCGGCATGATCTGGCAGCGATGCATGAAGTTTAGATTGAGGTCCATGGCCGAGGGTGGAACGAGGAGTTCGCAGGCCATGTCGCCGGCGCTGTTATGCGAGCGGCTGCGATGGTATTTACTGGGGTCTGTGTGGCCGATTCTTTCGGCCAGGGGCGCCTGCGCCCAAACCAGCCAAGCGGGGGAAAGCACAAAGCTGCACAACAGCAGGAGCCGGCATTTGCTTTGTTTCACTGCGACACCTCTCAAGCCGCCCAAGCATACGCATCGCGATGTAGAGGGTCAAGAGGGAAGCTGAACCAGAAACGCGTAAAGCGGAATCTGGTTCAGTTTATTGATGCTGCCACGATGCACAGGTTAGCTGCGCCTTCGGAATCATACAAACGGGTGGGAGTGATTGCTGTTGGGTGCAGTTGCTGCTGGGTTGCAGGGGGTCAGGCGTTTTTCAGATCTTCGCTCAGTTGTTCGGCGGCTGCTTGTACAGCGGCAATGATGGCCTTCTCGTGATCGAGATCGCGCAAGCGGGACTTCGGCATGGAGCTGCTGATGGCTGCCGAGACCTGGCCGTTTAAGCCGAAGATGGGCGCGCAAAAGCAGATGCCGTCGAGTGCGCACTCCTCGCGATCAATCGCGAGTTTTTGCGCACGAATGTTGTCATACTCACGGCCAAGCTCCCGGCGATCCGTCAAGGTGTGTTGCGTGAATCGATAGGTGCCAAAGCTTCGCAACAGACGTTCGCGCTGCTCCTGAGGCTGAAATGCTGTGATGGCTTTTCCCAGCGAACTGGCGTTCGGGGGCAAGATGTGGCCGACCACGTTGCTCATTCGAATCACGTGCGGGCTTTCGATCACGGCAATCACTTCGACCCGATTCTCAAATAGGGCAGCCAGGGTTGAGGTTTCCGCCAGTTCACGGCTTAGGGCTTCCAGGTAAGGCACGCCTAGCCGATGCAGCTTGCCGAGCCACTGCGTCGGCGTGACGGCGTGAATGCCGGGCGCCAGCGAGTATTGCCCACGCCCATCAACAGACACGCAGCCCAGGGTTTCAAGGGTGCGCAGAATGCGGAATGCCGACGTTTTCGACAGCTGAATACGCTGGCCAATCTCGTTCATCGAAAGGGGCTTCAGTTCCGATTGCAAAAACTCCAGCACCTCCAGCGCCTTACCCACGGCGCGCGAGAAATACTGATCTCCGCCGTGAGCCTCACTGGAGCTGTCGGTCTTCACCAGGGTGGGACTTCCGGCTTTCGCCGGGCGCGCGGTCTTTGTCTTCAGCATAAGCAGGTCAGTTACTCCATAGTATCGGAACGTTCTTTCGTTGCCGCGAGCAGGGGGGAATCTTCGGTGTCACGTCGTGCCGGGATAATATCGGAATCACTTTCAGAAAGTCGACTCATCATTCACTTTTCGAGTCTTTGTTCGGAAAATGTTTGCACTCGGTCGTTTGCGGGTGGTATAGATTCTCCGCGCTATTCAGGAGGCCACGCACGTGTTCGAAATTCATCGCAAGTTGCGTTTCTTCGCCAGGACCGCTCGCTGGTTTTGCTGCTTGTCTGCACTCCTGATAGCGAGTTTGCCCTCTCAGGCGCAGGTTGCTTCGGCGGAGCTGAGCGGGAACGTGCTGGATGCCTCGGGAGCAGCAGTTCCGGGCGCCACGGTGACCGCTACCAACGTCGAAACCGGCATCGCCCACAACAGTCCCAGTGGCAAGGGCGGCGAATATGTGCTCACGTCCCTCCCTCCTGGGAATTACACCCTGATGGTGGGGGCGCCGGGTTTTAGCAGGCTGGAGCAGACCGGCATCGTCCTGCAGATCAATCAGCAGGCTCGCGTCGACCTCACCCTGAAAGTGGGCCAGGCAGCCGAGACGGTCAGTGTCACGGGCCATCCACCGTTGCTTGAGTCGGAATCTTCGTCCGTCGGCACCGTGATCAATCAGCAGTTGGTCAATGAACTGCCATTGAACGGTCGGAACTTCGTACAGTTGGCAACGCTTAGCCCGGGAGTGAATGGCGTAGGTGAATCCACGACCGGGACCATCATGGGTGGCGGCAGGCCCGACGATCGGCGCGCCGGCTCCGAGATTTTCTCCAATGGCAACCGTGAAGGCGACAATAATTTTCTCTTCGATGGTGTGGATAACAACGAGCGCCTGACGCTTTCCATTACTCTGCGCCCGGCCGTGGATGCAGTGCGGGAATTCAAGATACAGACCAACCTGTACAGCGCGGACGTGGGCCGTAACTCCGGCGCCGTGATTGATGTTGTGTCGAAGTCGGGAACCAATCAACTGCACGGGAGTTTGTTCGAGTTTATCCGCAACTCCGACGTGGATGCACGCACCTACTTCAATGTGAAAGGCACTAGTTTCCCAACGTTCCGTTTGAATCAGTTTGGCGGATCTTTCGGTGGCCCCGTCGTGATTCCCAGGGTTTACCACGGTAAGGACAAGACTTTCTTTTTCATTGACTATGAAGGTTCACGCAATAGCGTCCAGGTGTTCGAGCGCGGCAATATCCCAACTTTGCGCATGCGCCAGGGAGACTTCGGCGAACTGCTGCCGAACACCCTCATCTACGATCCGCTGACAACGGTGCCGAACCCGGCCAAGCCCGGAGCCTTTCTGCGGACGGCGTTCCCTGACAACGTCATTCCTCAGGACCGCTGGGATCCCATCGCTGCGAGAATGATCAATGCTTATCCCCAGCCGACCAGTTCCGGCCGCATTAACAACTACTCCGTCGCACGCATCCAGGTGCAGAACTACGACCAGGGCGACGTGCGCGTCGATGAGCAGATTACCGCCAGGGATTCGGTGTTCGCTCGATGGTCGATCCAAACCACGGATACGATTTCACCCAGTACCTACGCACAGACGACCATCCCCGGCATTTCAACGCCCGTAAGTTTGAGCGATGAGGCGTCGTTTGCCGGCGTGTCGCATCAGCCGACCCAGCATGTCGCCACCAGTTACGTACGCGTTCTGTCACCTACGCTAGTGAATGACTTTCGTGTTGGCTTCAATCGGTATCGGCTGGACTATGTGCCGATCAACTTTGCTCCTGGAGCAGGCCTTGGCAACGAACTCGGTGTTCCCAATTCAAACGTAACGCCGCGCGAGCAAAATCTGCCAATCTTCTCTCCTTCGAGCTACCTGGGCATCGGCCAAACGCGCTCGTTACCGCTGTATCGTCGCGAGAACACGTTTCAGGAACTGGACAATCTCACCTGGACCAAGGCCGCGCACACCTTCAAGCTGGGCGCAGATTTTCGCCGTCGCCAACTGACCATTTATCAAACCAACCAGGGCAATGGGCGATTCAACTTCTCTCCCGCCTTCACCGATTCCCGTAATCCGTCGGGCAAGGGTGGCGATGCAGCAGCCAGCTTCCTGCTGGGCTTTCCCACGCTCGATGCACACGATTACACCTACCAGTTCCCCGGCATCCGCCTGAACGAGCTCGGTGTCTATTTTGCCGACGACTTTCGGGCTACGAAAAACCTGACTCTGAACTATGGCCTGCGTTGGGACTACTTCAGCCCACCCGACGAAGTGGCGAATCGCTGGTCGAACTTTTCTCCGGTTACCGGGCAGTACCTGGTGGCTGGGCGCAATGGCGTTAGTGATACGGCGGGCGTACTCAAGTTCTGGCCCAATTTTGGCCCACGCTTCGGCTTTGCCTACCAGCTGCGGACCCACACGGTTCTGCGTGGGGGAGTTGGTTTCTTCTACAACGCATCGGGAAGTGAATCGGGCAACATGCGCCTGGCGCGCAATCTGCCGTTCGGCCTCACGCTGCAAATTACGCCGGGCGATATCAACGTAGGGCCGAGCGTGAGCCAGGGCTTTCCCGCGCTGCAACCGATCGTAATCCCTCCCGTACCCAACGGAACCGGCACTGCTGTTGCGCCTAACTTCCGCCCCTCCTACGCCGAGCAGTTTAACGGCGGCATCGAGCAGGAGATTGTTCCATTCGATATGGTGTTGAAGTTTGTCGGGGTTGGCAACCTGGGCCGCCATCTTCAGGACGTGTGGAATGCTAACCAGGCAATCCCAGGATCGACCTCGACGGTATCGCGGCGGCCTCTTTATAAGATCGATCCGCTGCAGAGCGATGTGAACTACTACAGTTCCGATGGATTTGCCGAGTACTTCGCTTTCCAATTCACGGCTGATAAGCGCATCAGCCATGGTGTAAGCGCTTTACTGGGTTACACGTATTCGCACGCGATCGATGACGTGCCGCTGGAATTTGGCGGCGGCGACGCTGGGCCGAATCCCCAGGATCCGCGCTTCCCCCACGAGGTGAGCAATTCAATCATCGACCAGCGGCATCGGTTGACGTTGAGCTTTCTCTGGGCCTTTCCGTTTGGCAAAGGGCAGAAGTATCTCAACAGCAATCGAGCCGCGGACTTCGTTCTCGGTGGATGGCAGATGAACGGTATCCTGTTTACGCAAAGCGGCCTGTGGTTCTCGCCAGTCCTGCAAACTTCTACCACCAATACAGGAACATCGAGCCGGCCCGATCGGGTTGGCCCTGTTGTTTACCCTAAAACACTGCTGCACTGGTTTAGCCCTTCCGCGTTTGCCACCCCGGCTCAATACACATATGGCAATGCGGGACGCAATTCGCTGGTTGGCCCCGGAAGAACGAATTATGATGCATCGCTATTCAAGAACTTCAACGTGCACGAACAGATGCAGTTCCAATTCCGCCTGGAAGCGTTCAACGCGTTCAATCATCCGCAGTTCAACTATCCCAATGCGACCATCGGCAATTCGCAGGTTGGTCAGATTACCTCGATCGTCGGCAACGCACGCAACTTGCAAGCTTCGCTGCGATTCCAATTCTGAACGCTGCTCAGCGAAACCCCGCTCTTCCTTCTTGGCTCATGGTTGAGCGAGGGAGGGGGAACTCTGAACGTGAACAGAACTGATAAACCATTCCATCCCGGGTACGCCAATGACTCTCTTCGGCAAGATGCAAACCCGTAAGTTAGGCTGCGCCGCTCTCGCGCTCACCATGCTGCCCTCCGCCTGGGCAGCCAGGCGCGATCTACAGGCCTATTTCGTTGACGTGGAGGGCGGCCAGTCTACCTTGTTCGTCACCCCCACGGGGCAATCGCTGCTGATTGACACCGGCTGGCCCGGCAATGACGGGCGCGATGCTGATCGAATCGCCGCAGCGGCGAAGAAGGCCGGGATTCGGCAGATCGATTACGTCCTGCTGACGCACTATCACGATGACCATAGCGGTGGGGTTCCCCAGCTTGTCGCCAAGGTGCCGGTGGGCACCTTTATCGATCACGGGAACAACATCGACACCAAGCCGGGTGGCCCGACGGAAAAGATTTATGCAGCCTACCAGCAGGTCCTGGCGACGGGAAAGTATAAGCACATGGTCGCTCACGCCGGGGATGTTTTGCCGATCACTGGCATGAAGGTCACGGTGATCAGCAGTGACGGCAATGTAATTGACCACCCGCTCGCGGGAGCCGGTGAAACTAACCAGTATTGCAACGTGCCCGAGACCAAGCCGATGGATCGCAGTGAAAATTCACATTCGCTCGGTATCCTGATCAACTTCGGCAGGCTGAAGATCCTTGATCTTGGTGACCTTACCTGGGATAAGGAAATGCTGTTTATGTGCCCGGTTAATCGAGTGGGCGCGGTCGACATTCTGGTGGTTTCGCATCATGGGCTTAATCCGAGCTCCAGTCACGCCCTGGTGAATGGGGTTCATCCCCGGGTAGCCATCATGAACAACGCAGCAACCAAGGGTGGCGCGCCGCAGGTGATCGATACGTTGCTGCAGTCACCTGGTCTCGAAACCCTGTGGCAACTGCACTATTCTGAGAAAGGGGCGGCTGAACACAACACGGGCGCCGCCTACATCGCCAACCCGCAAGGCACAGAGCAGGGCAATTATCTGGAATTGACCGCCAGCCCCAAAGGCAGCTTCACCATCTTCAACTCCGGCACGCAAAAGACCAGGGACTATGCAGCGAGGTGAAGGTCACGCGAGAATGGCCTTACACAAGAGTGCTGGTGATTAGACAAGTCCCGGGAGCCAGGTTGTGATTGCAGTGGATTGGGGTACCAGTAACTTCCGAGCGTTTCGGATGAGTGCGTCCGGGGCTGTTCTGGCGCGTTCCGTTTCGCCGCAAGGGATTCTGGGGGTGGCCGGCGGGAACTTTGAACAAGCTCTGCGCGCGGAAGTGGGTGAGTGGTTGGGAGCGGGCGAAACGCGCGTGCTGTTATGTGGCATGGTTGGCAGCCGGCAGGGCTGGGTAGAAGCGGAATATCTCCCCTGCCCAACCGGTATCGATGATCTAGCGGGAGCGGTCATCAAGGTGCCGTTTAACGGGGCGAATGTCTGGTTGGTTCCCGGAGTGATGGGACCTGATGCTGCGGGCGTGCCGGAAGTGATGCGTGGCGAGGAAACCGCCGCGATGGGCATTCTGGACGCGTGCGAGGGCGCCGGGGTGGTTTGCTTTCCCGGTACTCACTCCAAATGGATCCAATTGAGCGACCGTAAGATTTTGAGCTTCACCACCAGCATGACCGGGGAGGTGTTTAGTGCTTTGAAGCAATGCACCATCCTGGGCCGCATGATGACTGGGGGTTCTGCGATTGACTCG
>CAZZVD010000061.1:10916-21923 GCA_964657465.1 uncultured Acetobacteraceae bacterium
TGCGCGGGGTACAACCGGCAGAAGTGGAATCGATCGGCTTCGCCCTGGAACGCGCGGGCGTGCGCATCGTCGAGGTGCCACTTAACTCCCCCAATCCGCTGGAGAGCATTGCGATCCTGGCGCGCACGTTCGGTCAACGCATGCTGGTGGGTGCAGGTACGCTGACCAGGCCGAGCCAGGTGGACGATGTGGCTGCCGCCGGAGGCGAGCTGATCGTGACCCCGCATGCAGACCTGTCGATTGTGCGCGCGGCGAAGGCAGCCGGGTTGGTGGCTTTCCCCGGGTTCTTCAATCCGACTGAGGCATTTGCTTTGCTGGATGCGGGTGCGGATGCCATCAAGCTGTTTCCTGCCGAAGTACTCGGTCCGAACATGCTCAAGGCCTTACGTGCCGTGCTGCCTTCCTCCGCGATCGTGATCCCGGTTGGCGGGGTTGACCCCCAGCACGTCGCTCCCTGGCTGGCTGCCGGCGCTGTTGGCCTCGGGATCGGCTCTGCTATTTACAAGCCCGGTGACGACGCGCGCATCGTGGAAGGAAAGGCACAGGCACTCATGGCCGCTGTCCGGGCGTATCGAACGCAAACCGGCAAATAGGTACGCACCTTCGCGGTCTCAACCGATTTCCGGTCTCAATCGATTCTAAGGAGAAGTTACAGCATGAAGAGAAGAACTTTCCTGCGTTCCCTGGCCGCTACTGCACTGGCTGGTGGCTTGCGTACCGTGCCCTCCTACGCTACCCCTGTGCCGAAAATGAAGATTACCCGGGTGCGCGCGTATCTGCCGCCTCGTCCCAATCCACTGTTCAACCAGAGTGATGTGGTGGTGACCATAGAGACCGATGCTGGCATCACCGGCGTTGGCGAGGGCGGGGTGAAAGATACTTTGTCGCAATCAGCCGGCAGGCTGATCGGCCGTGACCCGCAATACATTGAACAGCTTTGGCAAGACATGAATCGGGCGTTCTTTTACCCCGCGGGCCGCGAGAGGACCGACGCTATCGGGGCGCTGGACCTGGCGTTGTGGGATATCAAAGGCAAGGTGCAGGGGCTGCCGGTGCACCAGCTGCTTGGCGGTATGGTGCGCGATCATGTGGAGTGCTACAACACTGCCGGCACAATCCCCGGCATCACCAAAGGCATGGGCCTGAAAGATCGCGCGCGCCTCACCATTGAGGCGGGCTATCGCGCCTTTCGCTTTGGCGCTTCGGAGGCACCGGCGAACGGTGTCTACAATACCCGCGAGCGCATCACCCACATGCGTGAAGAGTGTGCGCAGGTGCGGGAAGGCGTGGGCAAAGACGGGGACTGGGTGATTGATTTCCATCAGCGGTTCGACTTGCCGGACGCGATTCGGGGATGTAACTCGATTGAAGATCTTGCGCCCTTCTTCGTGGAAGACCCCGTGCGTACCGAGGCGTTCGCGCAGGACCTGCCCATACTGCGTAACAAGGTGAATGTGCCGCTGGCTGCAGGTGAGGAGTGGGGCAATCGGTGGGACTTTAACCGGCTGATCGAAGAACACTCGATCGACTTTGTGCGCGCCACCCTGCCTAACGTTGGGGGCATCACGGAAATGATGAAGATCGCGGCCAGTTGCGAGACTCACTTCATTGGCATCGTGCCGCATTTTACCGGGCCCATTGCCACCGCCGCTTTGGTAAATTGCCTGGGAACGTTTCCCGGCCAACTCATGATGGAGTACAACTACCAGGGAAGTACGCTCCCGCATTTGCCACAATGTCTGGACTTTAAGAACGGCAAACTCTTTCCCAATCAGCGGCCTGGGCTGGGTGTTGAACTGGATTACAAGCAATTGACCCAGATTGCTGAGGTTACCGAGCCGGTCACGGCGCGCGCGCAGACCTACTTTCGTCCGGATGGTTCCATTACCAACTGGTAGTGGAGACTTCCTGAAGTTTTGGGATGGTAGAGAGTTACTGATTGAGTGTGGCGAATTCCCACATCTCCCCGGATTTCCTGTTGAAGGTGGAGGCTTTGGCGATCTGCATGCGGTTTTCCTCAATGAAAACCGCACACGTAGATGTGTCCGGTGCAGCGTAACAGGAAATCCGGTCCCCGGAATTCCTGTTGAAGGTGGAGGCTTTGGCGATCTGCATGCGGTTTTCCTCAATGAAAACCGCACACGTAGATGTGTCCGGTGCAGCGTAACAGGAAATCCGGTCCCCGGATTTCCTGTTGAAGGTGGAGGCTTTGGCGCGTCGTGAGATATAGGAATTCACCACACTCGATCGGAAGTCTTTCCGAGACAGAGCCCTCAGATCAGCTGCAGGCTTTCCTCAATCAGGTGCTTCGTGTCCACAACTGGATCGACATCCGAGTCGGACTCCATGGAAAAGTAGCCGCGGAAGCCTGCCGTCCGGGCGATTGAGAAAAGCTCATCGAGCGAAGCTGTCTTCCGCTTGCCCTTTACTTCCGCTGCATCCTTCACGTGAGCGACGTTCCAGGCATGAGCAAACATGCGCTCCACTCCCTGCGCGTTGAAGTGCTCGTCGCCAGCCACCAGGCCGTTGCCGAAATCAGGGAGCGCCCGCAGGTACGGCGAGGCCGCCAGTTGGATCGCACTAAGGGTGCGCGATACAGAAGCATTGACCGGATCGTCGTTCTCCAGGTTCACCACGATGTTCTTGCTCGCGGCGTATTCGATGGTCGGCTTCAAAGCGTGGACTGCCTTTGGCAAATCCGCAAAGTCAGCACACTTCGGTATCCAGATGCGAATACTGGGAGAGGCGAGGGTTACGGCCACATCGATCCAGTGGCGATAGCGCATATTGCCGGTATTGCGTTTTTCTTCGTCCTCACTGCACAGTTCTACTCGCTCATCGACGGGGATGTTGGCAACAAAGATATCGGCAGCATCGAAGGCCGCCCGCAACTTACCGAGTTCCTCCGGCTCTGTGGATGTGAAATGAGAGTCGAGAGGCTCGATGCCTCGAACCTTGAACTCTGTGCGGATATAGCGTGCGAAGGCCGCCAGGTCCATGCCCGGCTTGCGAGTGTCCCGATCCTCGTTCTTCGGGGCATCCAGTATCGAACGAAAGGGATAAGTGGCGACCGCGATCCGGGAGCGCGGGTCTTCAGGAAAGTTGGCCTGCGGACCCCTGCTATTCGCGCCCTTGTTGTTTGCGCCAAATGCCGCAGTGGCGCCGCAAGCCAGCGCACCTTGCATCAGGGCACGGCGAGTGAACGGTCGCAGAACAAGGGAAGACAGGTGCGTTTGATCCATAGATGGCAAACTTCGTATTTCAGGTCGCAAATTAGCATACCGCGACCTGTCGGCATACGACGAGCGAGATGGTTCCGCACGCGGTGGTGGGGACACAGGCGGAGACCGTTAAGGGGGGTCCTTCTTCTCTGGCTTCACTGGCTTCCAGATGTAGAGATACTCGTCGGCCGGGTTTGATTTTCCCCCGCTCGCCAAGCCGGTCCATCCCACCGCGATGCTGGCCCATGTCTCGGCGCTTATCCCGCGCTTCGCGACGCAAAACATCGCCTGAAAGCGCCAGGGAGGCCGTAATCCTTGCGGTGTATGCGAATTCATGTCCGCGAAGCGCATGAGCATTGTTGCCACGCTGCCGGCGGCGCACGCCCAATAAAGAGTGCTCGCTTAAGACAACGTTTTGTAATTTCCAGGCACCTAAGCTATCGACCGGTGGGGACCACGGCCATCGATTATTTGTAATCGACCGGAACGCCTGACCTTTTAGTTTCAGGGCAATTTCAGGTCGGGTTGCAACGAATGCTCGGTTAACGATCTCTTTGAGATAGGAAAGGTGACTTATGTTCCTCGGGTTGGGTTTGGTTTTGTTATTGTTGTGGCTCGGTGGGTTTTTCGTGTTTCATATCAGCGCGTTCTTCATCCACCTCCTGCTGATCTTTGCGGTCGTATCAGTGATCTTTCATTTTCTGCGCGGCCGTACCTCCGCAGTCTAAGCGCTCATCCGAGCGCGGCGATAGGAAGCTTGATTCCTCTCCGGCATAGCCAGCGCCACGGCTGCCTATCACGTCAAGCTTCCTCCCTCTCGCCACCCGTTGCTCCCTTTGTGCCAATCAGGCAAGATATTCTCCAGCGCCCCTTCGCCCCGCCCTCATGGGCATAATTGAAGGTAAAGCCGCATGCAGGAGAGTGTGTTGGAAGCTGCTGCCTATCGACGTTTGCTGCTCCGGTTACTGGCTATTCCCGTGGTGGCTCTGGCGTTGCTGGCAGGCCTCATGGCGTACGGCTTCGACCAGGTGCAACGCAGTGCGCGACGGGTCGATCGGGCTGACCAGATCATTGCGCAGGCCAGTAAGCTGCTCCGGCTCATCATTGATCAGGAGACCGGACTGCGGGGGTTCCTGCTGACCCATGATCCGCAATTGCTGCAGCCATACCGTGAAGCGGATTTTCAGATTGAGCCCCAATTTGCGTCGCTCTTCCATGAGGTTCGAAACGACCCCGGGCAGACAGCTCGTCTGAAAACGCTCTACACGCAATGCAAGCAGTGGCAGCAAATGGCGCAACACGAGATAGATCGGCCAGTGCTGCCATCGTATTTAGCCGCGGCGATGCTGGAGCGCAAACGTCGCATGGACAACATGCGGGCCAAAGCAGACGAGTTTATCGCGGCTGAATCGGTTATTCGGGCCGACCGGTCGTCGGCCTCCCTACGACTGCACACGCTGAGCCTCTCCTTGTTGATGGCGCTGGCTGCTCTGATCGCAGTCGTGCTCGCGTGGAATATGTACCGGCTGGTCACGCAGCTTACGCAGGTCTACACCCGTCAGCTAGACCATGTGCGGCGCCGCGAGCAGGAAAGCTATGTTCGCGAGCAATGGCTGCATACAATGCTCCGCAGCATCGGTGACGCCGTGATCGCATGCGATCCCGCTGGCAACGTCGTCTTCATGAACAAAGTCGCGGAGCAACTCACGGGTTGGCAGGAGAGTGAAGGCAAAGGGCGTCTGCTCTCGGAAATCTTCTCCATCATCAATCAGCGTACGCGTGCCGTCGAAGAGAGCCCGGTAGATAAAGTGCGCCGGCTGGGGACCGTGGTCGGGTTGGCCAATCACACGGTTCTCATCAGCAAAGACAAACAAGAGTTCTATGTCAGTGACAGCGCTGCACCCATCCTGGATGAAAACGCATGCATGATTGGCATAGTTCTGGTATTTCGCGATGTGACCGAACGATACGCGGCGGAGCGGGCGTTGGTGCGTACAGAGAAGCTTGCGTCGGCCGGGCGGTTGGCCGCTGCCATTGCGCATGAAGTCAACAACCCGCTCGAGGGACTCGTCAACCTGATCTACCTGGCACGGCAGGAAGACAACATCGAGAACGTTCGCCGCCATCTCGATCAGGCCGATCGGGAACTTCAGCGCATCGCTCATATCACTCGCCAAACGCTTGGCTTCTATCGCGAAAATGCATTGGCCGCCTTCTTCCGCCCTGATAAAGTCGCCCGTGAGGTGACTGAGTTTTATTCCTTTCGCGCTCTCCAGGCGCACGTTGGCATGCACGTAAAGATCCTCACCGAGCAGAGCGTATTTGGTAACGCGGGCGAGTTGCGGCAGGTACTTTCGAACCTGCTGACGAATAGCCTGGACGCTTGTAAGGCTGGCAGCTCCATCTGCGTGCGTGTGTATGCCGCGAATGATACGACGGGTGTTGCCGGGGTACGTGTGGTGGTTGCAGATACGGGACCAGGCATACCACGGAAGAACTTGCAGAGCGTCTTCGAGCCTTTTTTCACCACCAAAAAAGAGACGGGCACTGGTCTGGGTCTCTGGGTATCCCGCGAGCTCGTCGAAAAGCAGGGCGGACATCTGCGCATGCGCTCCAGCGACACCGGGCGCCGCACCGGGACTGTTTTCTCCATCTTTCTCCCCAGCGCTCCCCGCGCGTCTCAGCCTGCTTGAAGATCAACATCTATCCCAGATCTTTCACTCCGCCCTGCTTTGATATTCGATAAATGATGCGCGTAAAGCCTCGACTGCACACAGCACCGTAACAGCAAAAGTTAACTGCATCGCCAATAATCGATTAGCGGCGCAACCCTGCAAAGGCATGGTTACCAGGCGCTGTTGCCGATAATCTCCGCGTGGCCACTGACCCGAAAGTACTGTTTGCGCGACTGACCGGCTTGCGTATTTTCGAATTGTCCCAGCAAACGGCGAGCGTCGTGCTTTCCGGCCGGAAGATTTCCCAACTTAGCAAGATCGAGTGCGGAGCGCCACGTATGCCGATGACTTCTATCCGATCGCCCAGGCGGCGAAGCAGCGCCGCTGCCATCTGCGTCGCCCTGCTCAGCGGGGTTACCGCAGGGTGTGGCTTCAGCCTTAACGAACCCAACGTCATCAAGCTGTCTGCTATTTCGGCCAAGGGCAACAATCTCCGCGTGACGGAGACGCTGCAGCTCAAAACGGAAGCTCCGGTCCTCTGGTCAGTCAATGGCATCCCGGGGGGCAACAGTAAAATCGGTTTCGTTTCCAGCACGGGTGTGTACACCGCACCTGCCATTGTGCCCGTACCCAATAATCAGGTGACGATCGAAAGCTCATCGACCATTTATCCCTCCCAGGGGAGCTTCAACGTAGCCGTGCTTAACCCCATCCCCATCCTGACCACGGTTACACCAGGATCGTTCTCTGAGGGGAAAGCACAGATTATTGTTACCGGGTCGGCCTTTGTTTACGGTGCAAAGATACTGTGGAATGGCGTTGCCGTTCCCACAACCTACCTTTCTGGTACGCAATTGGCGGCCATCATTACCGAGTTCACTCCTGGCACTTACCCAGTGACGGTGGTGAACCCTGACCCCGGCTCAGCCAACTCAAAGGCCGTGAACGCCCTGGTGCAGCCCGGCCAGGTGGTGATCAAGTTACAACCGACAGAAACCAGCGTTCGCGTGAACAACACCATCACTATCACGCCAACCGTCGCCGGTTCGCAGGATACAGCGCTCACCTGGACAGTGAACGGAATACCCGGGGGGAACCCCACAATCGGCACCATCAACGCACAGGGTGTTTACACGGCCCCCCCAGTCGTCCCCAACCCCAACCTGGTGGTCGTGCAAGCGACCAGCGTGGATAATCCCAACTCGCTCACCATTGTGAACGTGCAGGTACTGAACCCCGTGCCCATCCTGTTGGCTGCGGCGCCGGTCACTCTGAACATTGGCTCCGCGACCGTGGTGCTGACTGGCGCGAGCTTCATCACGGGTGCGACCGTACTGGCAAACGGCATCCCTGTTCCTACACAGTTCAACTCGTCGTTACAGCTCACCGCGACGGTGAACCCAACCGTTGCCGGCCCATTCGATTTGCAGGTGCTTAACCCTGATCCGGGCGGCGCCGTCTCGGCTGACCTGGTCGAGCAGGTCCCTGGTACACCGCCCACGCCGATGGTCTCGCCTGAAGACGCTTCCCGCTTTCTGATGCAAGCCACGTTCGGCGGTTCGCAGTCTGATATCAACCATCTCTCAACCATTGGCTACAACGCATGGTTTGCCGAACAATTCGCGATACCCAATTCGCTGCACGAGCCTTACGCCGAACGCCAGATCATGCTCAACACGCAGCCTGCGTGCGCCTCCGGCGACGCTGCGTGCAACCAGAAACTGTTTCTGCAAACCAGCGGCGATCAGTACTTTGAGCAGCCCTTTTGGAACACAGCGCTCACCGGCAGAGACGCCTTACGCAAACGGGTGCAGTTTGCCCTGAGTGAACTGTTCGTAATCTCCAGCCAGGACGCGGTGGTTGGCCAGATGCCGCGGGGCGTGGCCAACTATTACGACATGTTGGGCAACGACGCGTTTGGTAACTACCGGCAATTGCTGGAGGATGTAACGCTGAGCCCGATGATGGGCATCTACCTGTCGATCCTCGCGAATGACAAAGGAGACGCCACCCGCGATCCTGATGAAAATTATGCTCGCGAGGTCATGCAGTTGTTGAGCATCGGCCTCAACCAGTTGAACCCTGATGGAACCACCCAGCTGGATGGCAACGGCAATCCCATCCCCACCTATGGTCTGAATGACGTTGTCGGCCTGGCCAAGGTGTTCACTGGCTTTAGCTGGAACATGGCCGGCAACACCAGCGAACAGGCCTGGTCGGGCTACGAGGCATCGTATGCCGGGCCCGGTGTGGGGCAGGATCTGCTGCCGCTGACAGCGTATCCCGGTCATCACTCCACGAGCGAAAAAGACTTCCTCGGTGTCACGATACCGGCGGGTGGCCCCGATGCGAGCGGCGACCTCAAGATAGCCCTCGACACACTGTTCAACCATCCCAACACACCGGCCTTCGTTTCGAAGCAATTGATACAGCACCTGGTCACCAGCAACCCCAGCCCGGCGTATGTGCAGAGAGTGGCGGGGGTTTTCAAAGACAACGGGCAGGGAACTCGTGGCGATCTGCAGGCGGTGGTTACGGCCATCCTGATGGATGACGAAGCGCGTAACCTTCCCCCGGCGACCAGCACGAGCTACGGCAAACTGCAGGAACCGCTGCTGCGCTTTACGCATATGGCGCGCGCCTTCACTGCGGAATCGCGCAGCGGCGCTTTTGATGTGGGCGATACAGAAGACCCGGCTTACGGGTTTGCGGAAATGGCCTTACGCTCGCCCAGCATTTTCAACTGGTTTGCGCCTGGCTACGTGCCCGCGGGCACCAGCATCGAGCAAGCCGGCCTCACCGCGCCGGAAATGGAAATCACCGATGTGACGACCGTCATCGGCTATATGAACAGCATGCAGGCAGCACTCTCGGGTGGCTACGGCAACAACGGCGACCTGTATATGACTCTCGCTACGGAGACTGCCCTGGCTTACAACCCGGATCAACTGCTGGATCGCGTTAACCTCTTGCTGCTGGCTGGTCAAATGTCACCGGCACTGCGCGGCCAGATTCTGGGGGCTGTGAATGCCATTCCGGTG
This sequence comes from uncultured Acetobacteraceae bacterium, assembly GCA_964657465.1. GTDB lineage: Bacteria > Acidobacteriota > Terriglobia > Terriglobales > Acidobacteriaceae > PALSA-350. The sequence continues at coordinate 19,854 of CAZZVD010000061.1, forward strand.
CCTGCGGCGGGTGACCCGACGAACGCTCTGCTGGCCCGCGCGCAGACGGCCATTTTCCTGACCGTGGTTTCCCCGGAATACACTGCCCAACACTGACCACCCAGCACCGCCCAGGAGAGCAGGTTCACCATGCGCAAGATCGACCAGTCAAGACGCGAATTCATGAAGACAGCTTCGTACGCGGCCATGGCCGGTGTGACCGCCAGCCCGCTGATGCACAGCATGCGCGCTCTCGCGGCGATGACATCGCAGGCTGCGGCAAACGCTACGGATTACAAGGCCCTGGTGTGCGTGTTCCTCTCCGGCGGCAATGATGGCCACGGCACGCTGATCGCCACGGATCCCGACTCCTTTGCTGCGTTCACTGCGGCACGCAGCGGCGCGCAGGGATTGGCCTACTCCATGAGCGACCTCTTGCCGATCGTGCCGTCAACGTCTCAATCGGGCCGCACCTTCGCGCTCAATCCTTACCTCACCGGCATACAAAATTTATTCAACGTCGGGCGTGCTGCCATGGTGGCGAATACCGGCACGCTGATTGCGCCGGTCACCAAGGCGGAGTGGAACTCCGGCAAGGCAAATCTGCCACGTTCGCTGTTCTCGCACTTCGATCAGACGAACGCCTGGGAGGCGATTGCTGCCGATGGCGCGAACCGCGGTTGGGGCGGCCGCATGGCCGATCTGCTGGAGAGCATGAACAGCAATGCGTCGTTCACCTGCATCAGCACCAGCGGCACCAGCCTTTTTCTTTCCGGGCAGACCGCCTTTCAGTTGCGCGTGAGCGCGGCCGGTGCGTTGGCTGCGAATGGAATCACGAACCCGCTGTTTGGCTCGGCACAAGGCTCCGCCGCGATGCAGTCGATCATCAGTGCGGACGATACCAACTTGTTCGCCAGGGAGTACGCTCTGATCGTGCGCCGCTCGCTCGAAGCGCAGGCTGCTCTGGCGTCCGCGATGGCTCCTGCGGGTCTTACGGGCGTCGCTGACCCGCCACAATATCTCGATCCCGCCACGGGTAATCTCACGAACAATCAATTGGCCTATGCGCTGCAGACGATCGCGCGGGTGATTGCCGGTCGCACCGCCCTCGGAGTCACGCGGCAAATTTTCTTTGTGCAACTGGGCGGCTTCGATACGCATGACACGCAGGCCAAGCGTCACTCAACTCTGCTCAGCCAGTTGGGAGCGGCTTTTGAATATTTTGATCAATTGATGGTGACTGCTGGGCTGGGGGGGCAGGTGACACTCTTCACGGCGTCTGATTTTGGGCGCACGCTCACGGCCAACAGTGATGGCACGGATCACGGCTGGGGCAGCCACCACATCGTCGCTGGTGGCGGCGTGGCGGGCCAGGACATCTATGGGGAATACCCGGTGGTGGGCGCGAACCAGGCCAACGATGTCGGAGCCGGGCGCCTGATTCCAACCACTGCCGTAGAACAGTACGGGGGCACCCTGGCGCGGTGGATGGGGCTCACCGACAGCCAGGTACACGAAGTGTTCCCTAACTTCGCCAACTTCGGCAGTAACCCGTATCTCGGTCTCATGGGATAGGTACGGAAGCCATTGGTCAGGGTGGTTGGTGATAAAAGTGACCGGTTGAGCGCAGTGAAGGTGGTCGCCAAACTGATTTAGGGGTTCGGGTTTACCGCCGAATCGGAAGATCACCACTGACGCGGGTTCTTGCTTGGTGGTCTCTGACGGAAGTTGCCGGGACAGAGTCGCCCGTGGAGCGCAGTGAATTCCCACATCTCCCGACTGGAAAAACCAAACTGATTCAGGATTCGGATTTACCGCCGAATCGGAAGATCACCACTGACGCGGGTGCCCCATATCTCACGGCGCCCTTCAGCCGGGAGATGTGGGCGGGTTCTTACCCTGGTGGTCCCTGACGGAAGTTGCCGGGGCAGAGTCGCCCGTGGAGAGCAGTGAATTCCCACATCTCCCCGGATTTCCTGTTGAAGGTGGAGGCCTTGGCGATCTTCATGCGGTTTTCCTCAATGAAAACCGCACACCTAGCCCGGATTTCTCACCACAACTGATTCTGCGTCAAGTTGGAGTGTTGTTGAG
>CAZZVD010000062.1:0-8529 GCA_964657465.1 uncultured Acetobacteraceae bacterium
GCCTGGGGAGAAGAACCCGTCCAGGGGTCAGCTAGTTAATGTTCCGTGGTCTATCCGAATAGGAGCATTGAGTTAGCTAAGGCTTGAGCGCGATCGTAGCCGGCTGGCGCGTCACCGCCCGGTTAGCGGAGGTAAGTTCGCCCTGGTGGTTAAAGCCAAGATCCCAATTGGTCGTAGCATCGGGTTTAGACACGTCGCTGAAGGTGATATGCGCGTTCTGATTGTTCTCGATCACCATCTGCGGCCGGTTGGCCTTGAGACGCAGCAGATCCAGTGTCAGATCAGGCAAAGGCAGCGTGCTAAGCACCTGCACCGGGTAGCCGCTTAGTTCTGCATAACAGATCCCGATCAGCAACCAGTTAGGCGCGTAGCTAAGCGGCGTGCGGCCCCGCTCCTGCCGCAGTACCTGGTTGAACACCTCAAAGCTGCCCGGCCGGTTCCACGCTGCTTCGAAGGGCAGGAGGCCGTGCGCGTAGGTGGAGATGATGTGTACCTCGGCGCCGTCACGCGGCAGAATAGCCGTGAAGCGGGAGGAACCTTCTTCGTCCGCGCCGTGGGCGAACGTCAAGAAGACATAATCCGGAAATGCTGGGCAAACCACCTGTTCGTAATGCCAAGCCGGCTGGCTGATATCGAAATTCGCCAGCGCCGCCTCTTTCGCAAGCTCAGCGCTGAGGTGAGCAACCACCTCATGGTCGGCGTCGCTCATCTGCGCCGGGGAAAGATGTTCCAGCGCGAGCACGGTGGGTGAAGCGGCCAGCGGCGTGGCGCTCATCGGAGAGGGCACGATCCCGGGAAAGGGAGTCTTGGTGACGGTCGCGGAGATGCCAGGGAACAGGTTCTGCTTGTTCGCTGCGGGCTGCTGGGCCACTACGGAAACAGTGTGCACGGTCAACAGACCAAGCAGCACTGGCCGAAAACTTTGAGGAAACGACGGCATCCAGAAGAGACTTTAGCACGCATGGTGCGCACAATTACCCGTGTCGCCGGGGGCGGAGCATAGGTTGACACGTGAGAGCACAAAACCAGAGGGAGGGGTCCATGACCCCTCCCTCTGGTGGTACAGCAGCGTGCGGTTAGCTTACTTGGTGGGGCGGCGGCGGGCTGCCGGCCGGGCGGCCGTCGCCTTGGCAGGCGCCTCACCGTCGTTGAGCGTGATCATCGGCGGGTTGGGCGTGTAGGAGTCAAACGTCGCCACGTAGGTCACCGTGGTTCCGATCGAAGGAACAGTCTTCAGCGGGGTCTTCATGTTGATGGTGAAGTCTGCCTTGTTGTTCTGCTTCGAGTCTTCTGTAACCGCTACCTGCACCGAATCCGCTGTTGCCGAAACGATCTGGCCGGGTACCTGGACGCGTTGCCCCTTCATCACGTTCCAGACCTTTTCCGCATCCTCTGGCTTGCCGTTGAACAGGATGAATTCCTTATCGCCCAGGCTCAGCGTTTTCAGGTCAGGGGTGGAAGCGACCGTTTGCGAAGCCAGGTCGGCTGGCGAAGGCGGCGGGGGCGCTGGGGTCGGGTTGTACTCAGCCGGGGGAAACAGGTTAGCCTGCGCCAGTGTCTGGATCGCCGGATAGCCGTCCATCGAACCGTGGTACTTGTTGTAGAAATACTCGGCAGCTTTCTCAATCTGCGGCTTGGCTTGCGGAGGCGCAAACTGGGCAGCGCGGGTCAGGAACCAGACCGCGTTCTTCAGGTCGGGCGGCGTTTGCTGCGCGTACGCCTGTCCCAGCAGATAGGTGTCGTTCAGTCCAGGACCCGACTGAGTCTGGGCGGGATCGGTATACGCCTTCAACTCAGCATTGAATGCGGCGGTGGCGCCGGCGAAGTCTTTCTTGTTTTCGTCATCCTGGGCAATCGCGCTTTGGAAGATCGGAGCGGTCGCTGCCTTCAGCTTTTGGAAATCAGCATCGGGCATATTGCCTGACTTGGTCGCACTCAGACCGGTCTGCGCCTGGGCAGCGGCCTTGTCAAGGATCGGTTGCGCATCGGCTGGTGTGGTTTTGGTCGCTGCCTGAGACTTCTCTATGTAGACCGAGATGGCCAGCGCCCGCAGGTTGCCGGGATCGGCGGCCAGCAGACGATCTGCCGAGTCAAGCGTCTTGGTCATGTCGCCGGCTTGCTGATAGCTCGCCATCAGCACTTCCAGAAGATCCGTCTTGACTACCGAATTCGGGTACTTGGTCAGGAATGCTTCAATAGCCGCAGCCTTGGCTGCAGGGGTCGATTGACCCACAGCGTTGGTGTAATCGTTGTACTCTGCAGGATCTTTGATGGTGATCTGACCGGAGGCAGGGGCAGGGGCGGCGGCGGCTTGGGCGTGAACCAAAGACACCATGCCCGGGGAAAGTGTGGCCAGGGCCAACAAGGAAGCAAGGGCGGACTTCTTCATGCAACGCTCCTAGGAGATGCGGGAATCGGACATACGCAAAGATCAGCAATCATGACGATACAGCGGAAAGTCTCTCATGTTCGATGGGATGCTAGCCGGAAAACTCAACTTCGAGCTAAACGCTTTGATCCTTCGCCCTAGGACAGACTGCGGAGAACACCCCACGTCTCACCGATGAGCTGTGGATGGATTATAGAAACCAGTGACGCTTCTGACAAGTTAACCTATCGCCTGCTCAGAAGCGCTAACGTTCACTTGCGGATGCATCAGAACTCTGCAGGCCACGTACTTTCGAAGGGAGCACAACCTTATGAGCGCTGTTACGGAGCCGTCGTCGTTGTTGCACGGGCAGGTTGCTGTGGTCACCGGAGCGGCACGCGGGATAGGCGAGGCGATTGCTCGCGAGCTTGCCGCGATGGGCGCGCTGGTGGTGTTGACGGCCCGCGACCGGGCGCGCCTTGAAGCAGTCAAGCGCGCCATTGAAGAGGCAGGCGGCCGGGCAGTCGCCGCTCCCTGTGATCTCACCGATGCGGCGGCCGTGGCTGCGCTGGGCGACAGAGTGAAGGCCGAATGTAACCGCTGCGACATCCTGGTGAACAACGCCGGGGTGGGTGGCTCGCGCAAGCAGCTGGTCGATCTGGGAGTGGACGAGTGGGATCAAATGATGTACACAAACCTGCGCGCACCCTTCCTGATGATCCGCGCGCTCGCCCCACTGATGATCGCTGCAGGTGCCGGACACATCATCAACATCTCTTCGCTGGCCGGCAGGAACGTGCTACCGGGTGGGGCGGCCTACTCCGCGTCCAAGTGGGGCCTGAACGGCCTTACCTACTCGGTCGCCGAAGAGCTTCGCCAATACAACGTGCGTGTCTCCGTCATCGCGCCCGGCTCGGTGAACACCCAGTTTGGCTCCGGGGATTCCGGCAAGAATCCAACCCGGATGATCCAGCCCTCCGATGTGGGGAAGGTAGTCGCCATGCTGGTACAGCAAGCACCCACCTCCTTCGTAAGCGAAGTTCTCCTGAGACCCACGATGAAACCCTAGTTGATGGCCCTGGTTGCCGGCGCTGGTTGACGGCGCCGGCAACTTGTCATCCCCGAGCGAAGCCGAGGGATCTGCAGTTCTCTTCCCTCTAACAAATGCCGAGGGCAAAACCACCAGGGTAAGGACCCTCCCACATCTCCCGACTGAAAAACGTCGTGAGATATGGGGCACCCGCGTCAGTGGTGATGATCCTATTTCGGTGGTAAACGTGAACCCCAGGTCGGTGGTGGGGTTCACCACCGAACATCAAGATCACCACTGACGCGGGTGCCCCATATCTCACGGCGCTTCTCAGCCGGGAGATGTGGGAGGGTCCTTACCCTGGTCGTTTGCCTCGGCATTTGTTGGAGGGAAGAGAACTGCAGATTCCTCGGCGTCGCTCCGAATGACAAGTTCCGCCCAGAACGGAGGACCCCGGGTTGTCCCCCCCGGCTGCAACTCACCACAACACAACGCCGACTTCGTTGTAGTCGCGTTCCACGAACGTTACTTGTAACCAGGCGTCTGCAGGTCTAGCCTTCCACTAGTTGCCCTGCGACACTCCAGAACCGAACCAGAGCACTGGCGGGACAACACAAGCCACGGCGAAGCCACCAAAGAACAACTGGGAAAAGCGAAATGGCCCATAAGTAGGGTTGCGTACGACTTATCCACAATAGGCAGGGGTGTTCGTGTTGCTTCAGAAGCATACGACCGCTAGAGTGAAATCAGGTTCATGCTAAAGCTCAAGAAGATCCAGATGCTCGGGTTCAAGTCGTTTTGCGACCGTACAGAGGTGACTCTGCCCGGTCAGGGCATAGCCGTGGTGGTCGGTCCCAATGGCTGTGGCAAATCGAACATCCTGGATGCGGTGAGCTGGGTGCTGGGCGAGCAATCCGCCAAGTCCCTGCGCGGCACGAAAATGGAAGATGTCATCTTTGCCGGCACCCGGGAGCGCAAATCGCTCGGGATGGCCGAAGTTTCTCTTTCACTGATTGATCCGGAAGCCTACGCGGAAGGCCCGCTGCTCGACACGGAAGAACCCCAGGCGGCCACCAGTTCGTCCGACTGGGACGAGGAGAAGCTGCGCACCGAGCGGGCCGCCGAAACCGAAGAGATCATCGCAGAAGTCCAGCCTGGCACGGTGATTGAGGGCGAGGACGAAGCGGTGGAAGCGCAACCGGAAGCCCGGCCTGAAGCGCAACCCGAAGCACAGGCCATGGACGGCAGCGCGGTAGTACTGAAAGTCCGCCGCCGCAAGTTTCAGAAAACGCCTGCGCGCCACGGCGAAATCGTGGTCACTCGCCGCCTCTTCCGTACCGGCGAAAGCGAATACCTCCTCAACGGCAAGCTCTGCCGGCTTCGCGATATCCAGGACATCTTTATGGGCACCGGTCTTGGCCCCGAGTCTTACGCGATCATTGAGCAGGAGCGCATCGGCCAACTCCTCAGCTCCAAGCCGCACGATCGCCGCGCCATCATCGAAGAAGCGGCGGGCATCACGCGTTTTAAAACCCGCAAGCGTCTTTCGGAGTTGCGGCTGGAACAGGCCAAACAGAATCTCTCTCGCGTGGATGACATTTTTGACGAAGTCACGCGGCAGATGGGCACGCTGAAGCGGCAAGCCGCTAAAGCCGAACGCTACGCGGCACTCCGTGACGAAATGCGGGTGCGGCTGCGTGTCGTGCTCGCCAGCCGAATTACGCAGATGGATGCCGAGCAGGCAGCGCTGCTGGTTGAGATCGCCGCCCTGGGCGCAAAGATTGAGCAGGATAGCGAGCAGGTTGCGGCGTTCGAAGAAGAGTATTCCACCGGCATGGCTCGCGGCTACCAGTTGGATTCGAGCGCAAAAGAAGCCAACGCGCGCGCCAACCAGTCGGCCGTCCAACTAGAGCGAGCCACCACGCGCGAGACAGCCAATGGAGAGCGGATTGCGGAACTGCGCTCCCGGGCTGCCGCCAGTTCTGCAGAATTGGCACAGGCACAGCTACAGCTTCAGGGATTGATTGCAGAGCGCGATGCGCATCGCTCCTTCCTGGAGACCGCTGCTTCCGAGGCGGCCGGCGTGCGCGAGGACGCCCGACGGCACCAGTCGCAGGCACGGGAAGCCGCCGAAGCGGTCAGCAGTGCGGAACAGCGGCTCGAAACCGCACGGCGCTATGCCATGCAGTTGTTGACCCAGGCAGGTCACGCGCGCAACCAGACCTTACAGGCAGAAGAATCTCTGGCATCCCTGGAACAGGATGCCGAGCGACTCTCGTCAGAGATCGCCAGCGCGAGCGGAGAACTCGCTTCCCTGGGCTCCGAACGGGGACAGATCTCGCTAAAATTCGAATCCGTCACCGATCAGCTCGCGCGCCTTGAAAAGGAACTGGCAACCCTGCGCACAGACACGGAAACCCGTCGTAAGGAAGAAGTGGCAGCCAAGCTGAACGGGGACCGGTTGCGTGCGGAATTAGCCACCCTGACCGGGCGGCGCAATTCCCTGCAATCCCTCATCCGCGAACACAGCTACTCCACCGACACGGTCCGCAAGCTGCTCAAGTCGAACAGCCTGGGCGGCGGTTTGGCGCCGGTCGGCACGCTGGCCGACTTCCTGGAAGTCAACACGGAATATGAAGCCGTGGTAGACGCTTTTCTGCGCGACGAGCTGAACTACATCGTGGTCAAGAGCTGGGATGCGGCCCACGAGGGCATGCGGCTGCTGAAGAGCGACGTAGACGGCCGGGCAACGTTCCTGGTACACCCCGATGATTCGCAGGCCAAGTTTTCGTTTGCGGGAGCGACCCATGAGGGCGAGCAAAACGGGGTCGGGGTTGTCCGCCTGAAGGATTGCATCCGCGTTCTCGACGGTTTCGGCCGCTCGCTGGAAGTCATTCTTCCTAAACTCCGCGACGGCTTCGTCACCCCGGATGCCGAGATCGCCAGGACCCTGGCGCTTGAAAATCCCAACGCCTTCTTCCTCGCTCCTTCCGGTGAGTGCTTCCATAACGTAACCGTGACTGGCGGCAAACCGCGGGCAGAGGGTCCCCTGGCGCTTAAAGGCGAGCTGCGCGAAACGCAGAAGAAACTGGATGCCGTCGAAGCGGAGCTTGGCCAGGCAGAAATAAGCGCTGCCTCGCTGGCTCGCCTGCTCAGCGATTTGACCGTTCAGGCAGAGCGCATCAGCGAAGAGCGCCGGCAAGCCGAGCGGGAAAGTGCGAATCAAAGCGCTGCCCTGCGGCAGATGGATGCAGAAGTCGCTCGCCTGGAACGACGCCTCAGTGACTGGGTGATGCAGAGCGAACGCAACAAGGACCTGCGCAATGTTCGCCAGGCCTCCATTGAGTCCAGGCGTGAAGAGGTTGAGAAACTCGAAGCGGAGCATGCTACCGCTGAAGCGAAAGCGGCTGAACTGCAGCAGACGATGGAAGCATTGCGCCAGCGCCGCGAGCAGGCGCAGCAAGAAGCCGCCGCGGTCTCTGCCCATCTCGCCGGCCTCGAAGAACGCAGCCGGGGCGCGGAAGCTGCGTTCACCCGCATTGATCGTATGTACGGTGATCTTGAACGCCGGGTTAGCCAATTGCAACAGCAACTGGCGTCTGCGACCGCGGAAGACCAGCAACGCACTCGCGAAAACGAGGAACTCGCTGTCGAGCGGGAACGCCTGACCGAGGTGCGCAAGAGCGCGCTCGAAGAAGCTGGGCAATCGACTGAAGAAGCAAAGGTGCTGCGCGAGCAGTTGAAGGATCTCGAGCAGACGCTCAAGCAACTGCGCTCCGAGCTGGATGCGTACCGCGAAGCCCGCAGCACGCACACCGCCCATGCCGCCAAGCTGGCGGTCGAGCTGGAGTACATGGAAGCGGCGTGCGTAAGCGATCTGGGAGTGGAAGCCGCGGAGTTGCGCGGTGATGAGGCGATCGTCCGCCTAACCGCCGAGACGCTGTCTGAAGAGGACGAAGCCTGCCGCGGGCTGAAGCAGAAGTTGGAAGCCATGGGCCCGGTGAACATGATGGCCCTGGAAGAATACAAAGAGACCGCGGAGCGTCACGGGTTTCTTGAAGGTCAGCGAAAAGATCTCATGGAGGCGATTGAGAACACGCAATCGACCATCCGCGAAATCGATCAGATCACGCGACTCAAGTTCGACGAAGCCTTCGCGCGCATCAACCAGAATTTCAGTGAAACCTTTACCGGCCTGTTTGGCGGCGGCCAGGGTTTCATGCGGCTAACCGATGAGGAGAACAGCGCGGAGAGCGGTATCGACATCGTCGCCTCCCCTCCCGGCAAGAAGCTGCAGAATGTGTTGCTTCTCTCCGGTGGAGAGAAGGCGCTGACCGCACTCTCCCTGCTGGTGGGGATTTTCAAATACGCTCCCAGCCCGTTCTGTGTGCTCGACGAAGTCGATGCGCCACTGGATGAAACCAACGTGGGCCGCCTGTCGGAAATGATCAAGAGCATGAGCAGCGAAACCCAGTTCCTGCTGGTCACGCACTCCAAGCGCATGATGACCGCGGCCGATCTCATCTACGGCGTAACCATGCAGGAGCCCGGAGTGTCGAAGCTGGTGTCCGTGCGGCTCGGTGGCGAAGATGCAACCAGCCCCCGCAACCGCGAACGGCGTCTGGCCCTGGCGTAGTAGCGGTTCCCTCCTTCGGATATCCATCACGGAACTCCGGCTTCCACCACCAAGACGGGTGCCCCATATCTCACGACGTTTTCCAGTCGGGACCGGATTCCCTGTTACGCTGCACCGGACATATCTACGCGTGCGGTTTTCATTGAGGAAAACCGCATGAAGATCGCCAAGGCCACCAGCTTTAACAGGAAATCCGGGGAGATGTGGGAGGGCTTTTACCCTCTGAGCTCCCTAACAACTGTTCGACGGAAGAACCACGGTAGTCGAGCGCTCAAATCTCAATCATCAAATTGACCACCGACCGCGGCTCCGCACCACCAAGACGGGTGCCCCATATCTCACGACGTTTTCCAGTCGGGAGATGTGGGAGGGCCTTTACCCTCCGAGCTTCCTAACAACTGTTCGACGCAAAAGCCACGGTAGTCGAGCGCTCAGGTCTCAACCGTCAAATTGACCACCGACGCTGCTCCGCACCACCAAGACGGGTGCCCCACA
>CAZZVD010000062.1:8539-21598 GCA_964657465.1 uncultured Acetobacteraceae bacterium
CGACGTTTTCCAGTCGTGAGATGTGGGGCACCCGTCTTGGTGGAAGCCATGGGGTTTTTCATGCGTTGACAAAGCGTTCGGCACCTCGGACAATCGAAAAGTCATCCTCTCCCGAGGCTCCACCTTTGCCCACGCTCATCTCTACCGAATTCGAAAATCTGCAATTGCACGCACGCGGCAAAGTGCGCGACCTCTACGAAGTGGGCGACTTGCTCTTGCTGGTAGCCACCGACCGCATTTCCGCCTTCGATCATGTGCTGGCCACAGGCATCCCGGGCAAGGGACGCGTGCTTACCCAGATCTCTTTGTTCTGGTTTAACTTTCTCAGCGACATCGTTCCGAATCACCTGGTGACGGCAGACGTTTCGCAATATCCCGCAGAACTGCAGCCCTACGCAGACGATCTACGCGATCGCTCCATGCTGGTAAACAAGGCGCGCATGTTTCCTGCGGAATGTGTGGTCCGCGGCTATCTCTCCGGCTCTGGCTGGAAAGACTACACCCGCACCGGACGAATCTGCGGCATCCCGCTGCCCGCCGGCCTGCGCGAATCAGAGCGACTCCCCGAACCCATCTTTACGCCCGCGACAAAAAGCATGAGCGGCGAACACGACGAAAATATTTCGTTCGATCAGATGGTGGCCCGCATCGGCGGCGAGAAGTCAGAAGAACTGCGGCGTCTCAGCCTGGCCATCTACGCCAAAGCCTCCGATCATGCGCAGCAACGAGGACTGATTCTGGCCGATACAAAATTCGAGTTCGGCATGACCGCCAAAGGAATCGTCCTGGCGGATGAAGTGCTGACACCCGACTCTTCGCGTTTCTGGCCCAGCGATGGCTATATCCCGGGGGCTTCGCAACCCTCGTTCGATAAACAATTTGTGCGCGATTACCTTGAGACCATCGGTTGGAACAAGCAGCCGCCAGCGCCCAGGCTTCCGGAAAACGTAGTACAGCAGACACAAGAAAAATACGAACAAGCGCTGGACCTGCTCACTGGTCCGGCAATCAAAGAAGCAGTAGCTAGCCGGTCCTAGTGGTTGCAATGGCGGGCATGAACCTAGCCGACTGGTTGATCCTGGCGGTGCTGGTCATCTCCGTGGTTTCTGCGTTCGTCAAAGGCATTTTCGTCGAGGTGTTTTCACTCGCAGGCGTCATTTGCGGCCTGTTCCTGGCTGCCGCAAATTACGGAGCAGTGTCACCCTGGGTGCAGCGGCTGGTTCCGAATCGGGAAGCCGCCAACCTGGTTTCGTTTCTGCTGATTGCCTTCTGCGTGGTGATGGTCGTCGGACTCGCGGGCCGGTTGCTTCGCGGGGCTGTACGCAAAGTCGGACTGGGCATGGTGGACAGGGTGCTAGGCGCCGCGTTCGGTTTTGTAAAAGGGTGTATCTTGGTCACTCTCGTACTGATGGGCGTGGTGGCATTTCTCCCCCCTCAGAACTGGGTGCTCACTTCGCGTCTGGCGCCAGTTTTTTTAGCTGCGGCGCACGGCGGCTCACATGTTGTACCATTCGCACTCGGAGAAGAAATTCGCCAGGGGTTGCAAGCGCTGAAGTCGGCGCACCTGACCGGCTGAGATCAGGTGCGGTTATCACCTAACGGCACCAAAGGCTGGTTCCTGCCAAGCGTTCCTGTTGGTACCACTCAACACAAACCCGGCGGTCGAGCGGGTAAGAAAGAAAGAGGCTTCTGTGAAACGTGAGCTGGATAGTCTTGTGACTCAAATGCATGCCGGCGGTATTCACTACGAAGAGGCTGTGCGTGAGTTTAAGCGGCGCTTCATACTTGAGGTGCTGTCGAATCACAGGGGGAACCAGTGCAAGGCGGCGCGGGAGCTGAGCATGCACCGCAATACGCTTCGGCGCACGATCGCAGAACTCAAGCTTGACCCGGAACAAATCCGCAATGGACTCAAACGTCCGCCGCGTCCTGAGCGGCCCATCTTCGAAACCAAGCAGGCCATACGAGGCTAGTGCGGCCGTCCGCACAGCGTCACTCCTCGTGAACACATTCACCGATGCCAGGCAGGCCCAGGGGACGACTGTTGCCGGTTGCTGATTTCGTTTCCGTACGCAACGGTTTTCGCTGGGCCGACTGCGACGCCTACCTCTTCGACATTGATGGGACCCTGGTTCATGCCAAGGGTGGCGTCCACACAGACGCTTTCTCCAGCAGCGTCGAAGCAGTCATGGGCCACCCGCTGCCGGTCGATCAGGTGCCCGTTCACGGCAGCACCGATACTGCCATCCTGCGGGATGCGTTCCGCCATGCGTCCATACCGGAAGAGGTTTGGCAGCCGCGGCTGGAAGAGATACTGCAGACAATGCGCAGCACCGTGCTGTCCCGCCGCGACCACATGAGCGTTCACGTCTTGCCCGGCGTCCTTTCCATGCTCGCCTACCTGAAAGCAAAGGGAAAGGTCCTGGGGGTAGCCACGGGCAACCTGGAGCAGATTGGATGGTTGAAGATCGAACTCGCGGGCCTGCGGGACTGGTTCACTTTCGGCGGCTTCAGCGATCGCCACGCCGTCCGGTCCGACATGATCGCGCATGCCGTACGGCAAGCCAACTTGTCCGAAGATGCAACAGTGTGCGTGGTCGGCGACACGCCTGCGGACATCACCGCTGCCGACGCCAACGGACTCCCCACGATTGCCGTGGCCACCGGCGTCTACAGCTACCAGGAGTTGCTGCAACACCACCCAGCCGTGTGCACCAGCACGCTCGAAGCGCTGCTCAAGCACGCTCACTGAGTCAACGCTCATGCGGTCACGCGCTTGCCGTGCCTGTTATCTTTCGTCGCCCCCGGGAGCGGTGGCGGAAGGGGCACCTGGTAACTTGCTCACCCGCCACCGAATACCTAGGATAAGTACATGCCCCCCTTGCGTCGCCCACAACTCGCGCTGTGTCTGCTTGCCGCGTGGTGCATGCTGGGTCCTGCAGCCGCCCATGCACAGCAGCCGCCTACGGCCCCGGAGCCTTCGGCAAGGCAAAGGCGAAAGGCAGAAAAGTACTATGCGGAGGGTGTGCGGGCCACGGAAAAAGGCAATGTCGAGGCAGCGAAAAAAGCATTTGAAAAAGCGGCCAAGGCCGACCCCGCCAACCACGAATATGCCGTCGACGAGCAAATAGCGCAGCAGCATAGCGTGACCAGGCTGATTCAGGATGCTGACAAAGCGCGGCTGCTTGGTCAAGCGGACGTGGCGCGCGCCAAACTGGCGCAGGCGCTCGCTCTCGACCCTAAAAACCCTGAAGTCTCACAGCACATGTTTGACCTGGCGAATCTCGAGTCGCCGGGGCCACACGAAGAGGGTCTTTCCGCCACGCTCGCGCCCGCGATTGAGCTCACGCCCAAGCCAGGCACCCAGAGCTTTCATTTCAAAGCCAGCAGGCAGGACGTGTTAAAGCGCGTGCTGGAAGCTTACGGCCTGGGGATGACGGCCGACAGTTCTTTAACCGCCGACACCATTCGCTTCGATGCAGACGATGTCGATTACCCGCATGCCGCCCAGTTGCTAAGCCTGGTGACCAACTCGTTCCTCGTGCCCCTCGATCCGGTTCGCGTGCTCGCGGCCAAAGACACCAGGGAAAATCACATCAAGTACGACCGGCTATCGATTGAGACCATCCGGCTGCCGGGCCTTACCGCCACTGAGTACAGCGACATGGGCAATCTCGCGCGCAACGTACTCGGCGTGCAGCAGGCTTCCGTGCAGCCCGACCTGGGCACGCTTACGGTGCGAGCGCCGGTCGATACCCTCTCCGCACTGAATCGAACGTTTGCTGACCTGCTCGACGGCAAAGGCGAAGTACTGCTCGATGTGAAGATCTACGAAGTCGAGAACACCCGGACCCGCGTGTACGGCATCCAGCCCCCGCAAACCACCCAGGTCTTCAATGTCTCGAGCGAACTCAACAACGTCATCAATAACAACTCGTCCCTGGTGGAGCAGATCATTTCGAGCGGCCTGGCCAATGCCGGTGATTATGCCGCCATCGCTGCCATCCTGATTGCTTCCGGCGAAGTCACCAACTCGATCCTGAGCCAGCCATTCGCCACTTTTGGTAGTGGGCTTACCCTCACCGGCCTCACCTCCAATGGTGTGACCGCGAACCTGAGTTTCAATGCGGCCGATAACCGGTCGCTCGATCAGGTCCAACTGCGCCTGGATGACAACGCGGAAGGCACGATCCGCAGCGGCACCCGGTACCCCATCACCACCTCCAGCTACTCCAGCATCGCTTCCTCCTCGGTGAACATTCCGGGCATCACCAGCGCCGGGCTTTCGAGCGTCCTGAGCGGGCTTGGGGTGAACGCCAGCAGTCTTTCCAACATCGCCCCCATTCCCCAGGTGCAATACCAGGATCTCGGGCTGACCCTCAAGGTCACGCCGCGCATCGAGCGAAATGACGATGTGGTGCTGAAACTGGATTTGAAGATCCAGGCACTGCAGGGAGCAAGCCTCAACGGACTGCCCGTGCTGACCAATCGCAGCTACACCGCGGACATTCGTTTAGTGCACGGCGCCAGCGCACTGGTGGTCGGCGATCTGTCACGGCAGGAGTCCAATGCGATCAGTGGGACCCCGGGCCTCACCGAGCTTCCCGGCTTCTCCTCACTTGGTTCCACCACCAAGGAGTTCGACGTAAGCAATCTTGCCGTGCTGGTCACGCCTCGCATTCTTCGCCGCCGTCACAACAACCAGGCGGGTCCCCTGATTCCGCTTAGCCGTCATAGTTAGCAGTCTGATCGCCGCAGAAATCTGATCCGCCACCTGCACTAAACATCCTTAATGCAACATCCCAAACAAGTTGGCTGTATAGATCGACCGTTCATCTCTGATAACGAGTGACGATGTTTATACATTCCAACTTTGGCTTGTCCATCGCACACTTAAAGGAGCATCCTAAATATCCGAAGAGTTTTCTTCATGTTTTCCACAACCACCGTCGCTCTGCCAAGATTGGTCGGATTGTCTGCTGCGTCGCTGCTGCTGCTCATTACTGCCTGCGATCAGGGCCACCTTTCCCTGCCCGTAGCCCAGGCCGCCGCAGAAAACCCCACCCAGGTGGCGGATCCGGCAAAGCCCGTCTCGGCACCTGTTCCGGTGCCTCGCAGGGTGGCTCTGGAGAAGATCGACAAACGGTTCCTCGACATCCAGCGCACGACTGAAGAAGTCTACAAATCCCTGCCCAGCCAAAGCTGCTACGGCTACATGCTCCGCCGCCCACGCGCGCAGCGGGCCGATGCGGTGCAGGCTCGGCTCAAACAGGCGGACCAGATGTCGGCAGCCCTCGACTCAGACATCTTCAATGTGGACCTGGAAGGCGACCACGCCAACATCCTGGCTCTGGACTTCCCCGTCGTGTGGCCGGCCATGCCGGCCTACTCCGCAAAAGTGAGTTCCGTCATTGTGGACTATCTCTCGGTCCCGGAAATACAGGACTACCTGTGCAACTCAGGATTCTCCGAAGTCAAGCTCTCGGCTCGTGATCTGAACGATGGACGCTCGCATTTGCTGTGGACCGCCAAGGTCACCAGCGAAGGGCTTATCAAGCTGACTGCCGATGGCAAGCGAGAGCGTCTTGGCGAGCTGATTTCCACCACACCCGAGTAGTCGCCTGGTCAGACTTCGAGGCCGATCGATCGCATGAGCGGTAGCGCGTTGCTGGTCTGCACCACCCCCGGATACAACTTGTAATCGAATGCGAGCTTTCCCTCTTCGAGGTGATCTTCGAAGTGGCAGTTGATCGCCCGGGGACCGATTTCGCCGGGTATGGCTGTCAATGCCAGGTCATGCGTACTCACCAAACCAACTGCCCCCTTGCCGATCAGGCGAGTAAGGATGGACCGTGTGCCGAGAAAGCGGTCGTGCGAGTTGGTGCCGGAAAGCAGTTCGTCGAAGAGAAAAAGCACCGGCACGGCTTCCCTGGTCAGGTCCATGATTTGTTTCAGGCGGTGGATCTCGGCGTAGAAGCGGGAGATGCCGCCTTCCAGGGAATCGAGCACGCAGATGGAAGCGGTAACGGCCAGTGGGGACATTTGCAGGCGAGCGGCGCGAACCGGGGCGCCGCATTGCGCGAGCACGGCGTTGACCCCAATGCCTCGCAGGAAAGTGCTTTTGCCCGCCATATTGGGGCCGCTCACCAGCAGTAGCTGAAGATTTCCGTCAAGCCGCAGATCGTTGGCGACGGCGCGCTCACGAGGAAGCAGCGGATGCGCCAGTCCCTCCGCGTGGAAACAGGGCGACAGCTCCACGAATGTAGGAAACACATCTTCGGGATGCTCATAGGTGTAGCCCGCGATGGAGGCCAGCGCTTCCAGTTCGCCCAGGGCTTCCAGCCACGCGGGCAGCGACTCACCGAACCGGCGCCGCCAGCGCTCTGCTGCCAGAACGCACTGCAGCCGGTAAAAAACCAGCGAGTCGAATACGCGCACGAACAGGTTGTGGGCTGATTCGGAAAATTCCACGATGCGCGTAAGCCGCGCGATAGCCTGGGAGGGCGGGATGCCTGGCCGCTCCAGCTGCGCCTGCAGGTGCAACAATCGCGGGCTCGCAAAGGTTTCCCGCTCGAACGCCGTCAGCACTTCTGAGAGCAGCGCAAGGTCGTGGTAAGCGTTCTCCGCCTGGTGGGCTGCCTCGGCGAGATGGGCCCGGTAACGATAAGAGATGGCAAGGTTGATCAGCGTGACCGCGAGCACAACTGTGCGCGGCAGTGACCCCACCTGCCAGGCGATTACCGACGCAACCCAGGCCAGCCCGAGCACCGGCGCGATCCAGGCCAGCATGTGGGCAGGCGTAGCCGGGGGCAAAACATCCTTCGCCTGGCCCCACGCAATGAGTTGTTCGGGGTGAACGCCGGTTCTGGCATCCTCTCCCAGGGTGAAGAGCTTTTCACGAAAACCGACCAGGGGACCAAGCTCCGCGGCGGCGTCCTGCCGTGCCAGCACTTCTGCGGGAGGGGCGGGAGCAAGCAGCCAGCGCGCCAGTGTTTCTTCTCCGGAGCGAGTACGCGCAGAGCACAGCAAGTCGAAGATGGAGGCTCGGCCAAACAGATCGAGATCCCGGGCGTAGGGATGCGAGGACGGCAGGAACTGTTCGCTGGTGTTGCCCAGCCCCGCCCAGGTACCGTTCAAACGAGCCAGGCCTTGCTGGTAAAAGTGGATACCGCGGGCGCACAGGGCAATGTCTCGCAATAACCGGCTGTGCATCGTGGCCAGGGCGACGAAGGCGGCTACGGGAATCAGCAGCAGCAGGTCAACGGCGGTGAAGTGCCGCACCCGGGCGACCACCCAGATGAGGGCAAGGGCCGCAAGGGCCAGTTGCGCATAGCCGGTGAGCCGTTCGCGCACTTGCAGAGCTGCCTGCCGGACTGAAAGGGCAGCCTGCCTGCGGAGATAAGCCGCTCGCGGTTCTTCCGGCATTCCGGTTTCACTCATCGAACTGGCTGCTCATGCGGGTTGAGATGGGCCCCACTCAAGCCAAACGCGGCTTGAATGGGCCACCCAACGTTGGTGCGCATTCCATCGATAAACAGCAATTCCAGCCTTCGCTTCCTGATCCAAGCTCCCCGTTTACAAGCCCCGGGGTACTCACCAGTCCCCACCAAGTGGCCCATTCGAGCCGCGTTTGGCTTGACTGGGGTAACATCTCGATTGCCAGTAGCCCAACCTACTTCAACGAGGGAGCGGGTTTAGCCGGGGCTGCCGGGGTCAACGGCACGCCATCGAGCTTGGCCTGAAACTCGACAATCTTCTGCAAGGTTTCATACGGGATGCCAGTCACCGGCAACCCGCGGCCGTTCACAAAGATCGTCGGCGTCGAGTTCACACCCACCTTGGCGCCCAGCGCCAGCGAAGCGTCGATCGCCGCCTTGGCAGCCGGAGTGGCCGCGCACGCCGCAATCTTCGCCGGATCCTGTCCCGCCTTGGTTTCGGCATCCTTCAGAGTTGTGTCGGCGGTCGCCGGGGTGAGACCAGCCTGGGCGGCAAACAGCGCATCCGCGAAATTGAAGAAGGCCTCGTTACCGCCGGCTTTGGCTACGCAGTAACCGTGCTCGGAAGACTTCAACGCTTCCGTATGCTGGGCCAGCGGGAAATCCTGATACACGAAGTGGACCGAAGGATAGTCCGCCATCAGCTTGGCGATGATCGGCTGTGCGTCTTTGCAGTGCGGACATTGAAAATCGGAAAACTCCACGATCTCGAGCGCCTTGGAACTGCCCCCCTGCGAGGGTCCATTCGCACCGCTCTGCAGCAGGTCACGGTAGGGCTGAAATGGCTTCGCACCGAAGGGCAGCAGCGAGTCCGCGACCAGGAACTTGCCGTCGGGGAGGGTGAAGAACGCCAGCTGTGCTGTCTGGTCCTTGTTTTGACCGGTGTTCGACCGCACCAGCACGATCACGTGGCTTACGCCTTCTGCCTGCGTCGGCAGAATGGCCTGCACCTGCCACACACGGCTGGTGTCATACCCCCAAAATGCATGCAGAAACTGTTCGACTGTATCCCGTGTGGGCGAAGTGGCGGTGAAGTTCGCCGGATCGATCGGCGGAAACGCGGCCGGAGTTTGTGAGGCCATCGGACCCACGGTGATCGGGCCGGAGCCGGCAGCGGGCGTCTGCGGAGCACTGGGTGCTGGCGGAGCAGGATTCTGGGCCATCGCACAGCTGGCGAGGGCCAGCACAGAAAGACATAGGGTCGGACGAAGATGCATTCAATTCCTTTCAGATGGTTGGGTCTACTGCGAGTTTCTCTCGAAGGCGTTGGAGCGGGTAGGCAACACCGCACCCACCCTTGCTTATACCTGAACTTTAACGGCGATGGGGAAACGGCGGCCCATGCCGAACGACTTGCTGGTGACCTTCAGGACGGGCGCAGCCTGCTGACGCTTGTACTCACTACGCTCCACCAGCTTCACTACATGACGGACGGTTTCCAGCGCGAAATGGTAGGCGGCGGCGATCTCTTCCGGGGTTTCGTAGCGTTCGACGTACGCTTGCAGAATCGGATCGAGGACGTCGTAGGGGGGCAGTGAGTCTGTATCTTTCTGGCCCGGGCGGAGTTCCGCGGAGGGTGGCTTGTCCAGAATCGCCTGCGGAATCAGCTCCCGCTCGCGGTTCACGTAATGGCACAGCTGATAGACCTCCGTCTTGACCACGTCGCCGATCACGGCCAGCGCCCCCACCATGTCGCCGTAAAGAGTGCAGTAGCCAACCGACATTTCCGATTTGTTCCCCGTGGTCAGCACCAGCGCATTGAACTTGTTGGAGAGGGCCATCAGCAGATTGCCGCGGACACGCGACTGGATGTTCTCTTCCGTAATGTCTGCGTCTCTGCCGGCAAACTCCGGCGCCAGCGCCCGGGTATATTGCTCAAACAGGTCGTGGATGGGGATGGTCGTAAAGCGAACACCGAGATTCTGCGCCAGGGCGCGGGCATCTTCAATCGAGCCGCTGGATGAATATTGGCTCGGCATGCCAATGGTAGTTACATTTTCATTGCCTAGCGCATCCACCGCGATGGCCGCTACCAGCGCCGAGTCGATGCCGCCGCTCAGCCCAATCAGTACTTTCGAGAAACCGCACTTGCGCACGTAATCCCGGGTGCCGAGCACCAGGCCCTGGTACACCGCCGCATCTTCGCTGGGGTCCACGGGACGGCGGTCGCCGGTGAGCGTGTGGCTATCGAAGAAGACGAGATCTTCCTCAAAGGATTTTGCCTGGGCCACGATCGCTCCATCCGGCCCCATGGCGAAGCTGGCGCCGTCGAAGATCAGGCTGTCGTTGCCGCCCACCTGGTTCACCATCGCCACCGGCGCCTGGTGGCGTTGGGCAATAGCGGCCAGCATGCGATGGCGCAGTTCCCTTTTGCCCCGATAGTACGGGGAGGCGGAGATATTGAGGATAACGGTGCCGCCCAACCGCATCAGCTCCTCGACCGGATCGATCGGGTACAGCCGCCGCGGCCAGAAGAGCTTGTCGTTCCAGGCGTCCTCACAGATGGTGAGTGCCAGTTGCTCCGTGTGCAAAGAAACCAGACGCTGATCTTCCGCAGGAGCGAAGTAACGTTGTTCGTCGAAGACGTCGTAGAACGGCAGCAGGCGCTTCGACTGGACAAAGTCGATGACGCCGTTGCGCAGCAACGCTGCTGAATTCACGACATGCTTCCCGCTTCCCTCAGGGGCGGCGGTCACATAGCCGCAGATGACGGCAAGGTTGTTGCCGGTGGTGGCGGCGGCGGCGATCTCCGCAGTGGCTTCCGCGGCGCGCGCGACAAACGAGGGCTTTTCGAGGAGGTCGGCAGGCGGATAGCCGCAAACGGCCAACTCGGGGAACATCACGACATCGGCGTGGGCAGACGCTGCGTTGCGAGCGAACTCAATGATTTTCTGGGTATTGCCGCGAAAGTCCCCTACCGTGGGATTGATCTGGGCGAGCGCTATCTTCACCCATCCAGTCTACCAATGCCGCAAAGCCGAAGACCGCGAACGCGCGCCTGCCAGATCTCTCTGTAAAACAAATGACGGGTGCCCCACATCTCGCTCGTTTTTCGCGAGATGTGGGATTCTACGGCTCTCCACCGGTCACTTTCTAATAGCAGCAGGTCTCGGGTGAGGCTCGTATACACCTTCCACACTTTAGGGGCCCGAGGCTCGTAGAATCCCACATCTCGCGAAAAACGAGCGAGATGTGGGGCACCCATCATTTGTGACGGAGTAGGACGCGAGAGATCCGATAGATTAACAAATCGAAGTGCTGGGATGTACCGGCTAGGAGCCAGTTCCACCCACTACGACGGAGAGGGTGCGGATCAGGATCTTCAGATCGAGCCAGATGCTCCAGTTCTGAATGTAGGCGGTATCGAGCGAGATGTAACTGTCGAACGAAGGATCCTGACGGGCCTGCACCTGCCACAGACCGGTCATCCCCGGCAGTACATCCAGGCGCCGCAGATGGCTTAGATCATACCGCTTGACTTCGCTGGCGATGGGCGGGCGCGGGCCAACCATGCTCATGTCGCCGCGCAATACGTTCAGAAACTGTGGCAATTCATCGAGCGAGTACTTGCGCAGAAACGCGCCGACCCGGGTGATGCGCGGATCGTTGCTCACCTTGAACAGAATGCCCTCCCGCTCGTTCATGTGCAGGATCTCGGCGCGGCGGCGCTCCGCATCCGCCACCATGGTGCGGAACTTGAGGCAGCGAAAGACACGGCCTTTTTTGCCAATGCGGTCGGAGCAATAAAACACCGGTCCAGGTGCGTCCAGCTTCACTGCGGCGGCTATCAATGCCAGCACAGGAGCAAGCAGGATCAGCGCGATCGCTGACAAGAACACATCCAGGATGCGCTTGAGGAACATACCGATGACCGGCGTCTCCCCGCGATGCAACGGGATGGTTGGGAACTGGCCGATGTACTCGATGGGACTGTTCCAGGCGAGGCCGTCGTACAGCTCCGGCACCACGCGAATATCCACGCCTGCATCCCGTGCCTGCGAAACCATGCGGGTCACCACGCGCGCATCGCAGGGCGCAGACAAGAAGATTTCATCGGCAAAGTACTGGCGGGCTAATGGCAGTACCTCGTCAATGGAGCCCAGGACGTCGCCGGCCAACGCGGGGCTTTCCGCATCGACACCCGGGATCTGCACATACCCTTTGAAGTTGTAGCCAAGGTGCCGGATGCTGTCGAGATGATGGCGCATGGCCTGGCCGACGCGGCCGGTACCGACAATGATGATGTTGCGTGTCTCGAGGCCGTTTTCAAACCTGCGGTATTTCATGGCCCGCCAGATGAGGCGGCGGCCGCACAGCAGAATGGTCGTAGTGGCGACGGTGATGATGACCACGCCGCGCGAAATCACTTCTCCACGAACCAGGTAAAGCGCGCCGGACAGCAGCAAGCCCGCAGTCAGCGCCGCCTGTATTGTCAGCCGCTGCTCGTGCAGCGTGTTGCGCATCTGCATCGGTCCGTACAGGTGGTAGCGCTTGCTGACCAGTACCAGCGAAAGAATGAACCAGCCCAGGCAGCCGAGCAGAATGGCGGGATGGCTGTGATACATCTCGTTGGTGCGGTAAGCAGAGTCGGCTCCAAATAGTCCTTCGCCCAGCCACCCGCGAACGGCGATCATGAGCGCCGTCAGAACAATGACCACGTCTCCCAGAACCCAGAGCAGGCCGGCCCGCGCGCCCTTGCCCTGAGAGTGCGGCCGGTTTTGCGCAGCAATGTGCCGGGGCCTTAGATCGTCCTGGCCATTGACCGCAATGCGCTTCAGTAGTCCCGACGTCGCCATTAATGTCCCCAACTCAGCTCATGGAGGCTGAACAAGCGTACTTGCAGTTTGCCCAAACCGACGAGCGCCGTTTCGTGAATTGACTGATACGCGATTACTACTAAGGTACTGAGATTGTCGCCAGCCCCTGGTAAAGCGGCGATACCCGGAACAAGCAACGGACCAGCGACGACGAGGAAACATTCTAAGCGGTTTTGCGGCTGCCCAAAGACTGAAATGCGCAGGTAAAAGTTAAGACTGCATGGCAACAGGGCCTTTGTTCTCCGCTACCTGGCCAATTCGCGGAAGAGAACATCGCGGAACGGCAAAAGCACCGGCACACGCTCAAGCAAAGCCAGGAATACCCGGGCACATTCCCCCGGTCCCATTAGCGCGAGCATACCATCGGTGACACAGTTTCGCGCAGAAGTAACCCTTATGTAGCAGTTACTTTTAGGGGACGCGATAACCTGGCAGTTACGCGCTCACCGTGCTTCTCACCAGTACTGATGGGTGCGACAGGTTGAAGGGAGCGTTGAGCCTGTTGCTGTGTTTTGGCTTGTGGCCTTGCGCGTCCGGTCAATTTTTGGTGTGCGACGACACGTTTTGAGGGTTAGCTAGCTCCCTTTTTGTCACCCGAGAGGTTGTGACTTTTTTGTGCACTATGTGCGATGAAGTTGTACACGGGTAAACCACGAAGCCCTAAACCAGCTCGCATTTTTCACCGCCCCTGAGGGTAGCGAGATCTCTCTTTCTAAGGAATGACGGGTGCCCCACATCTCGCTCGT
>CAZZVD010000063.1:0-21504 GCA_964657465.1 uncultured Acetobacteraceae bacterium
TCCAGCCAATCGGCAATCTCCTCCGGGCCGGAACAGGTAGCGGCATTTTCAAGCCCCAACTTGCGCACAAACCCGCCCGTGGCAGAAGCCTTATGAACCGTACCAACAATCGGCAACCCTAACGCCATGTAATCCAGAATGCGCGACGGAATTGAGTAGCGGCTCCGCATATCGATCTTAGGATCCAACTTCGGTCCGGGCAGAAAAGCCACATGCCCCCGGGCAAGCTCCCGGTCCAGATCCTGCTGCGTAGGGAAAAATCCGTAAGCCTGCACCCGCTTCTTAATCGTTGTGTTCGCCTGGCGCAAAATCTTGGGCGACCCAAGAAACGCCACCTCCACCTTCACACCTCGGGCATCAAGCAAGGTGAGCGCCTGGTCAAGATCATCGAGGCCTTCTGCATAGGAGCTGATGTTGCCATGCATCACCACCTTGAGCGGACCCTCTTGCCGCGCCACAGCCTTCAGCGGCGAAGAATCGCGTGAAAACGAAAGCAGTTCAGCGTCTCCACGAATCGCGGCAACATCGTGTACCAGCGGATCACTCACGCAAAACACCCGCTCCGCCCGATCAATCAGTTCGCGTAACGCGCCAGTCCTCACATCCCCATCCAATACGTCCCACAGATGGAGAACAAAAGGAACCTTGATCAATTTGGCAAGCTTGAGACAGCGCGTGGCGTCCCACTCGTCCAATGGTGCGATGTACGCACTCGATACCCGCTCGCCGTATTCAGTCGTGAGTCGCTTCACCTGCTGCGGACGGAGGTCGCTGCCCACCCAGGAACCGATTCCCAGACGTTCAAATACCCGCGCTGCCCTTGCGCCATGCAGAAACGAGTAGCGGCTCAGTATAGTGTTCTCAAAAAGGATGGAGCGGCTATCCAGTTGGCGAAGACTATTGCTCCACCAATGGAAATGCAGCCAGTCTTCATGCGGGCCGATGAGGCGCAGAGTCTGCACGCCGATGGCAGTCCGCGGAGACAGCGAAAAACGGCTGATGAAAAGAGGGACACGAGGCATGTTCTTCATTAGATGCAGCTCTGCTCTGAGACGATGTGGGGAGATGGAGATGGCTGAGCAGCGAAAAACCCTCTGGACCGAAGCGGAACCTCGGCTGCTGTCAAAATTATGCCATTCTGTCTTCCAAGTTTAGCAACGCTGGCTGGCCCGGCTGCGATTTGGTGAATGTTGTCGATTACGGAAGTGCAAACCGCCAAACTATTAAATGATTAGTTGACAAGCTCCGCCATCACGGATACGCTTCCATTAACGGCCAACAGGCTGCCAGGAATCTGCTCTATGCCACCCAAAAAATCGCCAACGCTGACCGAAGCGGAACTGCGATTGATGAAAGTCCTTTGGTCTCGCGGCGAATCCACCGTGAACGACATCGCCGCCGCCTTGCCTGACGAAAACGCCCTGGCATATAACTCAGTGCTCACCACCATTAGAATCCTGGAGCAAAAGGGCTACGTGCAACATCGCAAAGAAGGACGTGCTTTTTACTATGTCCCTCTGGTCGCAGAACAGGAAGCCGGCAGTTCGGAAATTCGTTTGGTGCTTCGGCGCTTCTTCGGCGATTCCCGGGAGAAATTGATGTTGTCGCTGCTCGGAGATCGCGAAGTGACACCCGAAGAACTGCAACGTCTAAAGGACGCCATTCAGCAGGCCGAGTAAGCCTGCCGGCGACGGGGCACAGCGAGATCGTTATGGAACCCATTATCGTGCAGCTCCTCATGACCACCGGGCCCGCCCAGATACTGATCGCCAGTATCTGGCAGGGTTTGCTGCTTACCGGGAGTGTTTGGGTCTTATTGACGCTCGCGGCTGCCTGCGGCTTTCCGTTGCGTGCAGGGTTACGCTTTGCCCTTTGGCTGGTCGTGTTTTTGCTGGTAGCCCTTCTACCTTGTTTCTCGCTCGTGCATCGTGTACCCGCGTTACCCTCCGCTGCAGCCCTTTCGCTACATCTGAATCCTGGCTGGGCGTATGCCTGTGAAGCTTTGTGGGCGCTCAGTTCCCTCTTCGCACTCGCCCGCCTGGGCGCGAGTGCCGTGCAGATGAGAAATCTGTTTGTCCGCTCCGTACCGGTGTCCTCCGACGAACTCGATCACACCCTGCAGTCAATTGTCGCCAGGCCGGGAAAACGAACGGTGCAGATACGGCTTTCTACAGCGATCGACGCGCCCAGCGTCATCGGCTTTTTCCGTCCCGCGATCGTCATGCCGCGTTCTTTGTGGAGTGAGCTCAGTACCGATGAGCTGAAACAAATCGTGCTGCATGAGCGGGCGCACCTTGACCGTGGTGACGATTGGATCAATCTGCTACAGAAATTGTTGCGTGCACTTTGCCCGTTGAACCCGGCGCTACTCTGGGCCGAACGTCATTTGTGCCAGGAGCGTGAACGTGCCTGCGACGATGCCGTGCTGGACGCCAATGGCAATGCACGGGCGTATGCAACCTGCCTCACCAGGCTCGCTGAGACCAGGCTGGTACGGCGTGCCGCATCACTGGCGCCTGGCCTGTGGAGGAGACACTCAGAATTGGCGAGCCGGGTCGAAAACATTCTCCACCGCAGCCCTGCCCTGAGCCCGGTATTTTCCCGCGGCCTGCTGGCCGTTTGCCTGCTGGCTTCCCTGTCAGGTGCGTTCTGGTTACAACATTTCTCCAACCTGATTGCATTCACCAGTGCACCGCAGCAAACAGCACGCACCCTGGCCGCTGACGGCGACATTCCTTCAGCCAGGCTGGTCCTGGCAAAACAGACGAGCACACCGTCCGCCGCAACCGCGCCGCTATATCATGACGCTGTTTTCCATCTCGCACCCAAAACCGAACCGCTGCCGGTGAACAAACAGTCCCGCGCGACTAAAAGCCGCGCCCGCAGAATCGCCTTTGCGTACTCATTGCCCGCTCAGTTTGTAAACCCTGGCGAGAGCACTCAGGAAGACGGCGCCACCATCACAGTCATTCTGTTCACCGTAGATGTGCCACACGAGATGCGCCACATGTATCGCGATCTGCCCACCGCAGACGCACCTGCTTTCTCCCTTTCCAATACCTGGATCGCATTCCAGATCTAAACCAACTCTTCACCCAAAACGAGGACAACCATGCAAGAATCAACTAATTTATTAAGAGCAAGGGCGAAGCGATTCGCCGCTCCCCTGGCAGTTTCCACCCTCATCCTGGCCGCTGGCGCCTTTGTGATTGGAAATCGACCGGTCACCGCCGCCAGCTATATCGACAACCCGATCACTCCCATTAACAACGCGACCATCGATCCGCTGCTAGCGCTCGATCAGGCGACAGAAGCAGTGGCTTCGCGAGTAACGCCGGCTGTCGTGAACATCGCGGTGACCGCACGCGCCCATGAGCAGGCGGAAGCTCAGGGTGAAGAAGGACCCGAAGGCAATCCCTTCTCGCAATTCTTCGGTCCTGGTGGTCCCGGCGGTTTTGGTGGTCCGGGAGAGGGTCAGGGCCCCGGCCGTGGCTTTGGCCAGGGGCCGCACCAGAAGCAGCTGGAGCACGGTATCGGCAGCGGCGTGATCATATCGCCTGACGGCTACATAGTGACCAACAACCACGTGGTCGACGGAGCCGTCGAAGTGCGTGTGACCATGCACGATCGCAGGAGCTTCCCCGCCAAGGTAATTGGCACAGACAAACTTACCGATCTGGCAGTGATCAAAATCAACGCAACCGATCTGCCCACCATCGGATGGGGCGACTCGACCAAGTTGGTACCGGGCCAGTCAGTGCTTGCCATCGGCAGCCCCTTCGGCTACTTCCGCTTCTCGGTCACCCGTGGGATCGTGAGCGCGATTGATCGGCCGAACCCGTACTCCGATGATCCTCGCAAGCCAGGCGGATTCATCCAGACAGATGCAGCCATCAACCCCGGGAATTCGGGCGGTCCGCTGGTGAATGCACATGGCCAGCTGGTCGGCATCAACACTTTCCTTATCTCAAGCACAGGAGCATTTGCCGGGGCCGGCTTCGCCATTCCCACACAAACCATTCACCCGGTAGTGGAATCGTTGATCAAGAACGGCGTGGTGCACCACGGCTATCTCGGCGTCAGCCTGAACGATGTAACTCCCGAGAATGCAAAGTTCTTCAACCTCACCGGTAACACCGGTGCCCTGATCGCCCAGGTAACTCCGAGCTCCCCTGCAGGCCGCGCTGGCCTGAAGGCGGGCGACGTGGTCACCGGGGTCAATGGCAAGCCGGTAGAAACCGGCAGCGATCTCCAGGTAATTGTGAGTGAAGAAGCGCCCGGCTCGAAGATCCAGTTGGACGTGATACGCAATGGGCAACCGCAAAAGATGGATCTGACCGTCGGCGAATATCACAAGGACCAGGAAGTTGCGGCAGCGGCGAGCGAAGAGACTGGCCATGCCCGTCTCGGTATCGCGATCTCTGACCTCACGCCCGAGGTGCGGCAACAACTCAACCTGCCTTCACAGGTCGAAGGTGTTGCTGTGGCACAGGTACAGCCGGCGAGCCCCGCGGAAGACGCCGGCCTGGCGGGTGGCAATGTCATCATTGAGATGAATCGCCAGCCAGTCAAGTCAGCCGAACAGTTCCGCAACCAGGTGAAGCAATTGCCAGCAGGAAAGGATCTGTTGCTGCTGGTATGGGCAAACGGTGGCTCCAGCTACCGCGTTGTGCATCCTGCAAACCCGGAAGCTTCCAAGGGCGAGTAACCGAGTAAAGTAAACAGGGTGCCGGGAGCTTCCGCAAATTGCGGGAAGCTCCCGGCATTTCTCATCAGCGATTAACCTCGTCTACCCCCAGCTTCCGCGAAAGAAAATCGACCGTAGCCTGGTCCGCGCGCATCCAGCTGGCAGCGCGCAGGAAACCGTGGATGTCATTGGGAATCACCAGCTGCTCCACGGTCGTATGCTGCTGCTCCAACCGATACGCCAGCTCGACCGTCTGATCGAACGGCACATTGCGATCATCATCGCCCTGGATCAACAACACCGGCGACTTCCACTTGGCAATATCTGCATCTGGAGACGCGGCGAATGCAGTCGCCACGGCCTGCTTCCACTCTGGAGTCACCTCCCACCAATGCTGTGGCAAGGCGCCGTCCTTTTCCAGCGCCGGCACCCAGTTCGACAGGCCATGCAGGTCAACGCCCGCCTTGAACACATCGGAGTTGCGTGCCAACGCCAACCCAGTGAGTAAGCCGCCATAAGACCCACCCCAGATACCAATGCGCTGTTCATCGATACCGGCCGTCTTCTGCAGATAACGCGCAGCGGCCAGCACATCCTGGTACTCCGATCCGCCCGCCGGACCACCATGTGCAGGATGCTGGAACGCCCGGCCATATCCAATGCCCAGCCGGTAATTCACTGACAGTACCGTGAAGCCGTGCATAGCGAGATATTGATTCACCGCATAGCCATTACTGTAATAGTCACGGTAGTGCCATCCCAACAGCATCTGCCGGCTTGGGCCGCCATGGACAAAGATCACCGCTGGTTGCAACCCGCGTGCATTCTCCTGGCGGAACAACTGCCCCTGAATGGTCAGGCCATCCGGCGCGCGAAAGCTGACCAGCCTGGGAACCACCAACGCATCCGACGGATACCCGCGCGCACTCCCCGTCTCGAGCGTCCTCCGTTCTCCCGCTGCCGCCATCACTGTCACGGCTGCGGGAGTCTGAGCGCCCGCAGTTACGTAGGCAACACCGCCGCCCGCGAGCGCCGCAGGGGACCACTCCAGCGCATCCCCCCGCGTCAGTGCCTGGGGAGCGTGCCCATCTGTCCCAACCCGGAACAAATGCCGCCGATCATCGTCGCCCGCCGTTTCACCTGCGTTCGCGCTATAGAGCAAACTTTGCCGATCGGGCGACTGCACCACGCTCTCGACCATAAAGCGACCCGGCGTCAACAAACTTGCTGCGCCGCCTGCGGTGCTCACAGCGTACAGGTGCGGCCAATTGTCCATCTCCGACAAGAAAACCAGTTTGTCGTCTGCCATCCAGAAGAGTGGCTCATGCTCGCCTACCGCCGGCAGCGACCCAGGAAGCGTGTTCGCCGACGACCACACATTGCGTGCGGCGCCCGTGACCGCATCGGCGATCCAGAAAGCAAACGGATCGGGCTTCTCCACCAGAAAGTTCTCTACCTTTTCGCCATGACCCGGCCGCCGCATGAACGCGATGGCATGGCTGTCCGGCGACCACACCGGCAAGCTGTCGAAGTGAGTCGAAGGAGAAAGATAAAGCAATGGCTGTTCAGCGCTCGTGTACACGCCGACAAAGCTGTGATCGCCGCGCCTGGAAACAAACGCTAATCGCGTTCCATCGGGAGACCACACCGGCGACTCATCCTTACCGCGATCAAAAAACAGCCTCCTTGACGTTCCCCCGGGGTGAGGGCTGCCAGGCAGGGGCGCGGTCCATATCTGATTCTCTTTCACATAGGCCAGCTCACCTTTGCTCGACACTGCAGGACTGTCACCCTCAGCCAACTGCAATGGCGCACTGGCGCCATCTGCAACCGCGATAGACCAGATGGTCACTTTCGCTTCTGCCGGATCATTGTCCGGATTGGGCGCAAGGTTCCCCTGTGCCGGCCAGTTGGCATCGTGATCGCCGCCGCGGACGTACAGCAACTGTGCGCCGTCCGCGGAAAACATAAGCTGTGTTAATTCCTGCCCATCATCTTCGGAGTAGTGCGTGAGCACGCGCGGCTGCCGGTCGCCGGGCGCAGCGAACCAGACATTGCGGACGCCCCGCACCGTCTCCAGCCAGGCCAGGCGATCGCCTTTCCCGGAGGCAATCAATCCACTCACAAACGGATACGCGAGCACCTGCTCCAACGTAGTTGTGCGTGTAGGAATTGGAGCCGCCATCAGTGACGAGGGGACACTTGCCAGAGCGAGCAAAACGAGCGGAGCAACGCGGGGAAAACATAAACGGGGAAAGCGCATGGAGAAACAATACAACGAGCGCCGAGAGCAGGAGACGACAGGAGTGCTAACCTACGGGACTATGGACGAAAGCCTGCAGGAAGTGTTGGCACTAGGTCACCGCGCACGCAAAGAGCATCGCATCGCCGACTCGCGTGCGATCTTCATCCGCGCTGTACGCAGGGCCGCGCTCGAAGCCGACCGCCCGTCACTGGCCGAGGCTCTATGCGGACTGGGCCAGGCCGAGCGCGACATCGGCAGCCTGGAGGCCGCGCGCCACCACTACAGCAACGCAGCCCTGCTATACCGCGAGATCGGTCCACCCGAGCGACTGGCCTTTGCATTGCGGCACGAGGCCGATATTCTGCGCGAGGCCTCCCTGCCGGCCGAGGCTCAGCCGCTCTACCGCGAGGCCGAAGCCATCTACCGCGCTTCTGGCGCCCCCCACCACCTGGACCTGGCCAACACCTTACAAGCCCTTGCTCTGGCGAATCAGTCCGCGGGCCAGACAGAAGAAGCCCTAAAGTCCCGCGCAAAAAACCCTCCCCCTAAGTAAAAAGCACGTTGTCCCTGCGACCACGTAGGGTGCCCCATATCTCACGACGTTTTCCAGTCGGGAGATGTGGGAATTCACAGCTCCCCATCAGCAACTCTGCGAGCCTTCAATACTCGTCGGGCACGAATCATCAATCGCGCCACATCGTACGATGGGCTTCGCTTGAAAGGCAGTACCGTTATGGCTGTTGGCCATAAAAATGAAAGACCGCTTGGCCCGAAGTCTCGCCGAGGAACCTGCTGTGCGGCCAAACATGCCAAACCACAGACGCTGAAACTGTACTTCCCACTCGCGCTTCTCAAGCCGCCTTTTCGCCGACCCAAAACCTAACGAGGATAACTCAAACCTAAATCCCGGGATACCACGAGTAGCCGCCCTCGGGCGAAGCCGACCCCAGCCCCTTACCGAACTGTTTCAGCGAATCAGTCACCGTCAACTGAGTGATGTACTTAACGCTCTTATAACCCAACTGCCGTGGCACTCGCATGCGCAATGGCCCACCGAAGCCCGTAGGCAAATCCTCGTCGTTCATTCCCCACGTCAGCAGCGTTTGCGGATGCAAAGCGTCCGCCATATCAATACTCTCCCACCATTCCGGGTCCACAGAGTAATACACCACATACCGCGCACGAGCGGCAGGCCCGGCCGCTCGTAACACCTCGTGCAGAGGCGTACCAATCCACTCGGCAATGTAAGACCAACCCTCTTCGCACGCCACCTCGGTAATATGGCTACGCATCGGCAGGCTCTTCAGGTCAGGCAGCGACAACGAAAGCGGCCGCGCCACCAAACCATTGACCGTAAGCCGCCAATCCGCAAAGCCGCCGGCCTGGAGCTGTTTGTAACGGTCATTGAGCGGCGGAGTGGCATTAGCAAACGGAGCCTGTGAGATCATGCTGCGCGGAAACTCACGCGCCAGCGAATGTGCCGTCAGCACCCGTTGCGCCGCATAGGTAAGCGTCTCACCCGGGCCATACAAACCGCCGCCATCCGGTGGAACCAGCCCGTACCGTTCCGCAACCCGCGCCGCCGTAGCCAGCCCAGCCACACCCGCCGTAGCAACAAGCCCCGTCTTCAGCAGCGCGCGGCGCGACAGCAGACTCATGCTTCCTCCAGGGCAGGCGCCGGCCCCGCCTCCGCCCGGCCAGTGATCATTGCCCGCATGCGACTCCTAAAGCCCGCCAGCACCACCATGAGCACGTGCATAGCGAAGAAGAGAACCAGCGCGTCCGAGATAAAGAAGTGCAACGTACGTGCCGTCTGCCGCCCGCCCAGCAACCTAACCGCAGCCGGTACAGCGGATGTGAAACCCGGCGACATAGCGAGCCCGGTCCAGATCACGAGGGGAAACAGAACAAAGACAACCCCGAGATAAGCAGTCCGCTGCAAACTGTTATAGGTATGCGCTTCCGCGGCAAGCGGCGGAGCACGCCGCACATACCGCGCCAATACATTCCTGTAGGAGCGCCAACCCCGCTCTCCGGCGGCGGGCAGCAAGTGTTTGCGAAAGTGGCCGCTGGCAAAACCCGCAACCAGGTACACGGCGCCGGTAAGCACCACCAGCCAGGCTGACTGGAAGTGCAGATAGCGGCTCCAGCCATTCTGGTCAGGCATGACGTACCCAAAGCCAGTAGGCACCGTATCCCGCGAAGCTGGAATCGGCAAACTGAACAACGGAGCAACATGCACGTTGCCGACCTCACCCAGGTAGAACCGCGGATGCGAAATGACAATCTCATACCCACTCAGCACCAGCCCGGCAAAGGCAACAAAAGTAAGCCAGTGAGTAACCCGCACCAACGCGGAGTGGCGAGTCGTTTCCGAACTGACAATGGGTGCGGACACACGCGGAGCATACCACGTAAACCCCAGCAGCTACCCCCTTTCCAACACTCCGCAGCAAACACACACGCGGCGGGTGCCCCATGTTCGCCGAACGGCTAACGTGGGCCGAATACGAGAGGGCGAAGCCCTTCGAACGACCTCACAATGATCGACCACTCAACTCAAATGGGAAAACCGGAAAGGCCGGCGCGAGACTGACACCCCCAAAAGCCCACCAAAATCCTCCGAAGGGCTTCGACCCATCGCATGCACCCGACTCCCCCAGATCCCCGAGCACCCCACCCAACTCAAACAAACCACACCCCTTAACCACCACAAACAAACCTCTCCACCCCACCAACACCGTTCTTCCCCCCAGGGTTGACTACCCTATTTACCCTGGCATAGGATTCTCACCACGAGGATTTTCGCCACCAGCACCGAGCGCATATCCTCGCGTTCCCTTAGAGCCGTCACGAACAGAAACACCAAACCTGGGGTTAGCTGCGGCAAATCACTGATCGCGCTGCCTACATCCCATTATCGGGAGCAGTCAGCAATGCGCTTTCGCAGTCTAAGTCTTTTGCTCATCCCCGCCTGTCTGGGCCAAGCCGCCACTCACTCAGCCACCCCAACGCCGGCCGCCGCCACCCCAACCTCGGCAACCATCGACCAGCAATTCCAACAGACCGTAAAACCCTTCGTCGGCAAATACTGCGTAGCCTGCCACAGCGGCAAAATGGCTCCCGCCCAATTCGACCTCAAGTCTTACAACAATATGGACATGGTCACCGAAGACTTCGCCCGATGGGCCCTGCTCGCCGAGCGCCTCAAAAATAAGGAAATGCCGCCCAAGCCCATGCCGGCCCCGCCCGCCGCGGAAGCCCAGCAAATCATCGACTGGGTCGCCGCCGTGCGCGTAGCCGAAATCAAGAAAGCCGATGGCGATCCCGGCATCGTCATGGCCCGCCGCCTCAGTAACGCGGAGTATGACTACACCATCCGCGACCTCACCGGGCAAGACATGCACGTGGCCCGCCAGTTTCCTGTGGACCCAGCCAACCAGGCCGGCTTCGACAACTCCGGCGAATCGCTCACCATGTCCTCCGCCTTGTTGAACAAATACCTCAAGGCCGCCACCGAAGTCGCTGATCACGCGGTACTCACGCCCGCAGGCGTCGAGTTCGCCCCCTACCCCGCCCTCGCTGAAACCGATCGCGAAAAGTACGCCATACAGCGCATCCTCCACTTCTACGCCGCCCAGCCCACCAATTACGCCGATTACTTTGAAGCTGCCTGGCGCTACCGCTATCGCGCCGCCCTCAAAAACCGGCACGCCACATTAGCTACCATCGCGGTTGCAAACAAAGTCAGCCCGAAGTACCTGCCCATGGTCTGGCAGATCCTGCACGACAAGCAGGCCGTAGGCCCGGTCCTCAAACTGCAAACCATGTGGCAGGCTCTGCCCAATCCAAAGACAGCAAAACCTGAAGCCCTGCGCGCCCAATGCACCGCGATGCGCGACTTCGTGATCAAAATCCGCCAGCACACCGCTATGCAGTTCGCCGCTCCCGTAGTAGCGGGCCTGCCCCCACAATCGGAACCGCTATTGAATTGGAAGCTGAAGCAATTCGCCGAGCACCGCCGCGACAGCGACCCCAAAGACCTGCGCAACGATACCGACCCACCGCCCGTGGTACCGGAAATCCCCAAATACCCCGACCTCCACCAGGAGGCAGCCCCACGCTGGGCGGCCCTCTCCGCCAAAGCCCGGGCCAACGACACCGACCTCATCGTCCCAGCAGGCGAGCGCCCCCGTTACGAAGCCGCCTTCGCCCGCTTCGCCCAGGTCTTCCCCGACACCTTTTATGTAACCGAGCGAGGCCGCTACTTCCCCGATGACTCGGAAGACAAAGGCCGCTTCCTCAGCGCCGGCTATCACAGCGTCGCCGGCTACTACCGCGACGACCTCCCGCTACAACAACTCATCCTGGACGATCACGGCAAGCAGCAGTTAGACCAACTCTGGAACGACGCCGACTACATCGCCAATTTCACCGAGCGCACCTGGACCCAGTACTTCTTCAATCAATGCGGCGAGATCTACGGCAAAGGCGCCGAAGCCACCTGTGAGCGTCCCACCAATCACGCCATCACCGACACTGCCGTCATCCTGAAGCTGCGCGACGACTACCTGGCCAAGGCCGCAGCCGATCCTAAGAATGATCCCGCAGCCGTGCAAGCCATCCACGAGCACTTCGAAGGCATGGACGCTACCCTGCGCAACCTCGAAAAAGAGCGCGCCGCCGCAGAAGCAACACAACTCGACATCCTGATGCAATTCGCCCAGCGAGCCTACCGCCGCCCGCTCACCGCAGCCGAGCGCACCGACCTCCTGGCCTACTATCACGACATCCGCAGCAAAAACCAGCTGTCACATGAAGACGCAGTCCGCAACGTAATGATCAGCGTCCTCATGGAGCCGGATTTCCTCTACCGCCTCGACATGTCGGACGGAGCGCCGAGCGTAGCCGCCATCCCCCACAACCACGGCAAACTAGTCAAAGCCGCCACCACCTCAACCCAATCCACCACGCAACCACCAGCCCAGCCGCTACCCGGCTACGCCCTGGCCAGCCGCCTCAGTTACTTCCTCTGGGCCAGCATGCCCGATGAGGAGCTGCTCCGCCACGCCGCCGCCAACGACCTGCAAAATC
Organism: uncultured Acetobacteraceae bacterium; assembly: GCA_964657465.1. Lineage (GTDB taxonomy): Bacteria > Acidobacteriota > Terriglobia > Terriglobales > Acidobacteriaceae > PALSA-350. The sequence goes on from CAZZVD010000063.1 coordinate 12,027, forward strand.
CCGACGTCCTGCTGGCCCAAACCCGCCGCATGATGAAAGACGACCGCGTCCGCGGCCTGGCCACCGAATTCACCGGCAACTGGCTGGCCTTCCGCCTCTTTGAGACCAACAACTCCGTCGATCGCATGCGCTTCCCCCAGTTCAACAACGACCTCCGCGAAGCCATGTTTGAGGAGCCGGTGCGCTACGTCGAAGACGCCATTCAGACCAACCGCTCCGTCCTCGACCTTCTCTTCGGCGACTACACCTTCGTCAACCCTGTGCTGGCAAAGCACTACGGCATCCCCGGTGTCGAGGGCGATCCGTCGCAGTGGGTCCGCGTCGACAACGTCCGCCAATACGGCCGCGGCGGCATTCTGCCGATGGCGGTCTTCATGACGCAGAGCTCGCCCGGCCTGCGCACCAGCCCGGTCAAGCGCGGCAACTGGGTGGTGCAAAAGGTGCTCGGCATCCGCGTGCCTCCTCCGCCGCCGATTGTGCCCGAGCTGCCCAGCGATGAATCGAAAACCGAGCTGCCCATCCGCCAGATGCTGGCCAAGCATCATGAGAATCCCTTCTGCGCCTCCTGCCATGAGCGCTTCGATTCCTTCGGACTGGCCTATGAAGGCTACGGCCCCATCGGCGACGCGCGCACCAAAGATCTGGCCGGCCGCCCTGTCGATACCGCCGTCGTCTACCCCGGCAACTACAACGGCCAGGGATTTGAAGGCCTGCAGACGTTCATCCGCGAGCACCGGCAAGACCAGTTCCTCAACAACCTATGCCGCAAGCTGTTGAGTTACGCCCTCAACCGTTCGCTGCAGTTATCCGACGAAGCCCTGGTCGACCGCATGCAAGCCACCCTGCTAGCTCAGGGCTACCGCTTCGATTCGCTCATGGAAACCATCGTGATGAGCCCGCAGTTCCGCAACCAACGGGTACCGGTACCCGAGACGCAGATAGCCTCCGGAAAGGTGAACTAGCATGACTCGATCGACTAAGTTGCCCAGCAAGTCCCTACTGCCTATCTCGCGCCGCGCCGTGCTCCGCGGAGCCGGTTGCACCATGGCCCTGCCCTGGCTTGAGTCCCTCCATGCGCTCGCTGACGTGCCTGCGCCCTCCGCCTTCCCCAAGCGCTTCGGCGTCGTCTTCCTCGGTACTGGCATCAACGAAGATCATTGGAGCGCCGAAGGTCAGGGCGCCGAGATGAAGCTGAGCAAAACGCTCTCGCCGCTCGAGCCCATCAAAGAAAAAATCAACGTCATCGATGGACTCTACGTGCACGCCCTCACCGGTCAGGGCATTCATCCCGGTCAAACGGGGAGCCTGCTCTCGGGCGCGCACATTTCCAAAGGCGCCATCATCCACTCCGGCATCTCGATTGACCAGCGCATTGCCAACCACATCGGCGAAGATACGCCGCAATCCAGTATCACCCTGGCCTGCGAACAGCCCATGACCGGCTACCACGAGTCGAACTTCTCCATGGCCTACAGTTCGCACATCTCCTGGCAAAGTCCAGACTCGCCGGTACCCGTCGAGGTCTATCCCTCCCTGGCCTGGGACAACCTATTCGACAACCGCGGCAGCCTGATGAACCTGAGTGTGCTCGACCGGGTCCGCGACCGCGCTCAGGACCTGAGCAAGCGCGTCAGCGGCACCGACAAAGGCAAGCTCGACGAATACCTCACCAGCGTGCGCGAAGTCGAAAAGCGGGTCGAGGGCATGCGCAAAGGAAAGGCCGACGCCGACGATGCAGCCAAGGCAAAGAACACCGTAGCAGCGACAATGGACCGCCCGGCCAACGGACTCCCCGAAGACCTGCGCGACCACGCCCGGCTAATGTGCGACATCATCGCCATCGCCTTCCAGACAAATAAGACGAGAGTCGCGTCCCTGATCATATCCCGGGATCTCTCCGCCATGTATTACCCCTTCCTCGACGTAAAGGAGGGCCACCACGCCGCCTCGCACAACAACAACTCGGATGGTTACGAGCGCATCGCCCGCTTCCACGTGGAGCAGTACGCCTATCTGGCCAAAAAGCTGGACACCATGCAGGAAGGCACCGGCACGGTGCTAGACAACACCTGCCTGATGTTCCTCTCGAACATGTGGATCGGCCGCAAGCACGACAACTTCCGCCTACCCCTGGTCCTGGCCGGCGGGTTGGGCGGCACGCTGAAGACGGGAAGGACGCTGAATTACCTGAAGGACAGTGAAGACAACCGGAAGATGTGCAGTCTGTATCTATCCCTGATGGACAGGTACGGGGTGAAGATGGATTCCTTTGGCGATTCGTCGACCAGGTTGGAGCGGTTGTAACTGCTGGAAGTTTAATCTCGGGCCCGTCACCGGCTGGGGTGCCCCATATCTCACGACGTGTTCCAGTCGGGAGATGTGGGAATTCACCGCACTCAACGAAAAGTATTTGCCGTACAACCCACCGTTCCTTCGGTCACAGGCGGCTCGCGCCCTCGTTCGTTCGGCGGAGCGCCGGGCTGGGCGTCTCCCCGTGGTTAGTTACAGGTCTTTCAGAAGCCACTTGATACACCGCTTTTGTATCTCGATGTATTGCGGGTTCCACATGGCGTGTATCGTGTGCCCCACGGCCGTGAACACAACGCGCCCTTTGCCGTAGTCATAGGCGTAGCCCGAGATTGATTTCGTGCCCAGCTCCTCGAACTTCAGGCCGTCGACATTCTCCGCCTCAAGGATGACGTGTTTGGGATCTTTGTCGTAGGTCACATAGTGCTGCTCGTCGTTTACGATGAACGGCTTCATTCCCTGGGTGATGGGATGTTGGTTGGCCGTTGCATGCACCTCAAAAGGCCGCAGCGGCGGATGGCCTATGTAGGCCGAACCCATGACCTCCCTGTAATTCTTCGAGCCGAGCGAAATATGGCTGCAGTTATGCAGTGCGTAGAACCCATTACCTGTCGTGACGAAGTCCTTGACGGCAGTTCCTTGCTCCTCAGTCATCCACGTGACTGGCTTTGGGTCGGGAAATGTTTTAGGGGTCTCCAGGTTCGCTTCGTAGTCCGTGTACGCATCGGGTCCAAGGTAGCCGGCTGGCCAGATCATCCCATCCCGCAAAATCAGCAGCAGCTGATACTTTCGCAACATCGCGGACGAGAGTTCGCTGTATTGAATCGTATAGTCGATCGGAATATCCAGCTCGCTAAAAACCTTGTCCAGGCTAACGCGAATGTAGTCCGCGTTGTGATATCGATCACCCACGAGCGCAAGCGCGCGGGGCTTGCTCTTCCCACGGGCCTGCGACTGCAGCGTGCTGCCCATGCCCAGCCCAACGAGTCCGGCGCCGGCAACCACACCGGCGTTCTGCACCAAAGCCCTTCTGGAAAGTTTCTTACCAATGACACTCATTCGATTGCTCCCCTGACTGCTGTAACGTTCCGTGGTCAGCCCGCGTCAGGCAGCCGGTACAAACAAGATCGAAACAGGCGCTGGTACGTTGATAGTTTGACCCTGCGGACTCAACTCGCCAGTTTTCCGGCTCACCGTAAACACCACCATCGTGTCACTCTTCTGGTTTGCGGCCACCAGATATTTACCGGTCGGATCGAGCGCGAAATTTCTGGGAATCTTTCCTTGCGTCGATATTGTCTGCACCCTGGTCAGCGTACCTTTTACCGGATGAACCGCGTACACCGTGATGCTATCCATGCCGCGGTTAGAGGCATAAAGAAAGCGGCCTGAGCGATCCATTTCAATCTCTGCCGAGTTGTCGACACCCTTGAAATCATCAGGCAGATTCGAGATCGTTTGCACCGGTGTTAACGAACCCCTGCCGCTATTGTAGGCAAACACAGCCACGCTGGACCGCATCTCGCATACCGCGTATGCGAACTTAGCACCGCGCCCAAAAGTGAAATGACGAGGGCCGAAGCCTGACTCCACCGTGGTGAAAGGCGGGTTGTTCGGTGCAAACGTCGCTTTGGCTGCATCGACGCGGTAGATTTTGATTTGATCCGTTCCTAGATCGGGCACAAACAAAAAGCGGTTGTCAGGGGAAAGCACTACGGCATGAGCGTGAGGCCCCTTTTGCCGCGCTGCATCGATGCTCGCACCCGTGTGTTGATCGAAGCCGGTTCTATCTCCAACACTTCCATCCGGCTTTATAGCAAACGATGCCACACTGCCGCTACCGTAGTTCGCCACAAACAGCATTTTGCCGGTTCGATCCACCACCAGGTGGCAAGGACCACCGCCCCCCGAGTCCACCTTGTTGAGAAACTTCAACGCCCCCGTTCGGGCATTGATGGAGTAGCTGCTGATGCTTCCGTTGACCTTGTAGCTGTTAGCGCCGCGCTCCTGGCCCATCTCCGTGACTGCATAGAGGTGGCGATGCGTGGGATCAGTGATCAGAAAAGACGGGTTCACCATTTCCGCAGCCACACCCGTGGCCGTAAACTCACCCGTTTTTGGATCAAAGCGGTACCCATAGATACCCTTGCTGGATGGCCCGGTGTATGTGCCCACATACACGAAGTAGGAGCCGGCCGAAGGTTTGCTCGCCGGCGGCGCAGCGAATGCAGCGGGTGCACTCGCCACCACTATCCAAGCCAATCCAAAAAGTGCGATACCCAACCACGCGCTCGCCGAAAATTCCCGTCGGTTCGCCATCGACTCTCCTCTGCACGGGCGACTCTTCGCTTGCAACACCCGGCCTGCCAACTCTCTAGACTTCACCATGCCCGGGGCAAGCGGCGCTTATCCGCTTGCCAGCGCGCGCTCACGTTTGTTTCGATAGCCATTTCACCGCATTGCGTTGCAGCTTTTCGTACTCAGGGTTCCACAAAGACGTGATTACATGGCCCGGCGCAAGGTAGCACACACGCCCTTTGCCGTAGTCATAGGCCCAGCCGGCGGCAGAGCTGGTCCCGAGATTCTTGAACGTCAAGCCATCTTCATTCACGCTCTGCAGCAACAGGTACTTTGGGTCCTTCTGGTAGGTCATAAAATGCTGCTCGTCAGTCACCACGAAATCTTTTACACCGCGAGTGATGGGGTGATCGTGATTCACCACCTTTACTTTGAATGGCCGCAATGGTGGATGCTCTTCCGTCACCGCACCGAGAACGTCGCGGAAATCGTCGTTGTGGGGACTAATGTAAGTGACGTTGTGATAAAAGAGGACGCCACCACCATTGGAAACGAACGCCTTGACCGCTCGCCCCTGTTCCGGCGTTATCCAGTAGAGGGGCGTCATGTCGACCGCGTCGAACGGCGGCTCGCTCGTGATGGCGGTCGCGGAAGAGGCGGGAGCGCCACCGGGTCCCTGCAGGTAACCACCCGGCCAAAGCATTCCATCTCGCAGGATAATGAGCAGCTTGTAGCCGCTTAATTCCTGGCTGTTGAGAAGCTCCACCTCATCGCGGAAGTCAATGGTGACACCCAGGTCTTTCACCAGCGTCTTACGCAGCGCGGTGCGAATGTAATCGCTATTGTGGTAGCGGTCGCCTATCAGAGCGAATGCGGTTGCCTGGGTCACTGCCCTGGCACGCGGCGCTCCTGCGAGCGCGGATGCGGCGGCGCCAGTGAGCAGCGTTCGGCGCGTAAGTCTTGTCATCATTTCTCAATCCTCACCGTCTCAAAACACTAGCTTGGCGGCTATCTGCATAATACGGGCATCCTTCGAATTGGTGATGCGCCCAAACGCAGAGCTTGAAAAGGAACTGTTCGGATTCAACAGATTGGTATGGTTTAGCGAATTGAACACTTCCCAGCGAAGCTCCAGCCGTTGTTCCTCGTGGATGGGGATGTTCTTGAACAGGCCTGCATCGAAGTTTTCTGTCCCTGGGCCGTAGATAGTGTTGCGGCCGCTGGTGCCAAACGTTCCCAGCGCCGGCAGCGTGAAGACGGAGGTATCGAAGTACTTGGCAATTTTGCTCTTTCTTGAGTTCCCGTTGTAAACGGCTACCGGTCCATGCACGTCGGCGTGGTCGATCGAAACACCGGCCAGGCTGCGATCGACTCCGGCCAGAACACTGAACGGCGATCCGCTTTGCAGAGTCAGGATTCCATCCAGCTGCCAGCCATTGGTCAGGCTTTTGGTAAACCCGTTGCCCGACGTCATGCCAGGAATCCGGTAAAGGAAGGAGGTGACGAACCGGTGCTTGACGTCGTAATCCGACGGCCCGTAATCGAGAATCCAGTTGTATGGATCGCGCGCCTGGTTTCCCAGGCCGCTGTTGCCGTCGTTCGAAGCGATGTCCATCGATTTCGCGTAAACGTAGGAACCAAGCACGGTGAAGCCGCCTGACAACCGGCGGTTCCAATTCACCTGGAGAGCGTGGTAGTTGGAGGGTCCGGCCGCGATGTCTTCGGTAATTGTCTGAAAGTTGGTGAAGGGCCGCCGCGAGTTCACATTGCTGGTCGTGGATTTGCCTGGAATGTACGTTGCAGGATTCAGCTCCTCGAGTAAAAGCAGATGGGTACCCTTCGCTCCCAGATAAGCCACTGTGAGGACGACCTGCTTCCATATCTCCTTCTGCACCGTAAGGTTCCACTGCTGGATGTAGCCGGTGGTGAAGTTCGGATCGATCGTGTTCTCAGTCATGGGCAGATAGAACACGCGGGCGGCTCGTTCAGCCGCGGTTTTTGGCGGCACGTAATTGAGCAGCCTCTGCAGAGTATCCATGTGGTTCGCGTAGGGATTGGAAAGTTGGACGTTGAACGTTGTCTGCCCATAAGAAAAGGGCTGATTGAGCTGGTTGGTATTCACGGCCACTGGCCGTAGAGTATCGGAGAAAACTCCGTACGCGCCGCGAATCACCGTTTTGCCATTACCGCCCGGGTCGTAGGCGAAACCAATGCGTGGTGCCAGTCGATTGTAGCGGTTGGGTGTAACCCCTGGCCCAATGCCGGCATCGCCGGGAAACAGCGCCCCTGGCGGCGCAAGTGGATACACTGTCGATTGCTGTCCGGGACGGAAGGCGCCATCATGGCCGAATCTATCCCGGGTGGTAATGTATGGCTCCCAACGTACTCCAAGATTCAAAGTCAGCTTCGCTGTGGCACGCCAGTCGTCCTGGAAATAAAGAAACGGGGTGTACTTGTATTGCTCCGAAAACAAGGGCGTGTTCTGAAATACGCTGTTGGCAGCTCCCTGGTAAAAGTCGGCATACCCATCCCCTGACGGCCCCGAAAGCGTGCCGCTGAACGCGTACTGGGTGGCAAGTTGAAAATATTCTCGCCCGTACCTACGTTCATAGGAGTACTCGCCCCCAAATTGCAGCAGGTGATTCTTGAGCGAGTAGCTGATCGTATCAATGTACTGATAGTTCATCATGTAGCTGCGAAAGTTCGTTGGCACCCGAATCGATAAGCCGTTGGCAGCAGAAATCGACCAGTCTGTAGGAATGCTTGCTGGCGCTAGGTTGACGCACGACAAGCAACCGAGCCCAGCCCAGTTGATGGGGTTGGTCACCTGCGGGCCGCGAATGAAAGTATTGCGCGCTACCGTAAATGTCGCCAGGTTGAGCAGTGCAGGCGAGAATATGTGAGTTTCGTTGATCGTTCCATTGTGCGTAGGCCAATCATTGTTCGAATTGAACGCCGGCAGACCGGCATTCTGGGCATTGAAACTGTCATCGAAAAAATAACGCAGGGTTAATTTGTCATTGCCGGAAATTGACTCGTCCAACTTGGCGATTACCTGGTTTTCTCTCGTGGGTAGACCCAGGTTGAAGGCATACGTGTTTCCTGGGCGGTTGGGCACGGGCAAGAAAGCATTGGTGAAGGCTTCTGCAACCGGATCGAGAGCAGCCGCGGGAATCACACTACCCGGGTAAGGAGTGCCGGAGGGATTTGCTGCTGTCACGGTGCTCGGCGGCGCCACGGTGATCGGTTTGCCCGATACCCGCGTTTGCGAGAAATCACCCGCTCTTTCCAGTGCCGTGGGAACAATGGTGGACGAGATGGTGCTGCCCAGTGTCTGTCGCGTCAGCTCCGCACCGACGAAGAAAAATGTGCGATCGCGGCCGTTGTAGCGCGGGAGTCTGACAGGGCCGCCAATGGTCCCGCCAAATTGGTTCCTGCGCAGCGGTGGGACCTTAGTGGCGAAATAGTCGCGAGCATCGGCGTAGTTGTTCCGGAGAAAATCGTAAGCCGTTCCGTGGATCTGGTTGGTTCCTGACTTCGTGATCATGTTGATCACAGCGCCAGCATCCCGGCCCTGCACGGCGCCATAGCTATTCTGCAGGATGGAGAATTCCTGCAACATGTCGGGATTGGGAAAGGCTGCAGGAACGTTGTTGTATGTGTCCATGTTCAGGCCGCCATCCAGGGTGTATGCCGACTGGTTAGGCCGGGCGCCGTTGACACTGAACACGAGGCCTGTATTTAACGCGACGCCGCTCGCCGCCGATCCGCTGGCTGCCGGCACCGCGCCCGGCAGCAAAGCCTGCAGGCTGAGGGCATTCCGGCCGTTCAAGGGCAACTCCGTCATGCGGGTTGAATCAACCACGTCTTTGACTGCGGAGCTGAAGGTATCGAGGTTGGTCACGTTAGCTTGCACCGCGACGACCTGCTGGGTTTGTCCCACCCGCATCGGCAGGTCAACACGGGCGCGCTGGTCTACCTGCAGCAGGACCCCTGTGCGTTCCGCAGTTTGGAAGCCAGCCGCTACACAGCTAACAGAGTAGGTGGCAGCCGGCAGAGCAGGAATGATGTAGTTCCCGGACTCATCCGTGTTGGCTTTCTCAGTGATGCCGGTCGCCACGTTGATCGCAGTGATAACCGCTGAGCTGACCACCGCGCCGCTCTGATCGGTCACTGTCCCGAAGATGATACCGCTGCCGGATTGCGCCCACAGAACGGGAACCATGGCGGCTGATAACCAAAACACCAGGAAGCCTGAAAGACTTCTGCATTGCTTCATATGACCTTCACATCCTTGGCAACGACTGCAAGCACCTTTAGAGAGGCCGCACTACCCGCACGAGTTAGACAAGTCCACCCTCCGGCACGGTGTTCCCGCGCAGCAAAGGCTTTTGCAATCGCGCTGCTGGTCAGGGCACGGCGTCGTGGCGGTTCACTTCGGCCAACGGGTTTTCCAAAACTGCGAACCCTTCTATAAGGCGGATGTGAACTATGTCAAACAATAAAATCACAACTTCACCATGTGAACTGGAGCAAGAGACAGTCAGCGGATGGGGAGACTGCAGGAACCTAAAGCGGCTTCTCTGAAGCGCACAGAAAGCAACCGGTCAAAATGGTCACTTTTGCAGTGTTTCCCACGGATTTCCGCGTTGACCCGTCGGTCCATTCATCGACGTGGGTCAGGATTAATTGAACTTAGTATTCTTGGAGGGTCGGTCTCACTTAAGTTCTTTAGGGAACTAACTGAACCTGGTTGGCCTCGCGCTTAGCCCGCATTTCTCACGGCCTGTCCCGTAACACCCGTAACACGTCACAAACGATGGGTGGGCGGATTCAGGATCGAAGTGCAACAAGATCGACACCTTGAGACCAG
>CAZZVD010000064.1:0-21343 GCA_964657465.1 uncultured Acetobacteraceae bacterium
ATCCCTCCTCCAGATGCCGATACCCATTGCACATCCCTTGCCGGACGGGAGGTCCTGCGATGGCAAGTCAAGACCAAACCGCATTCACCTTTCTCGCCGAACATAGCGCCGACCTGATCTTCCGTGCCGGCCTCGACATGGTGTTGCAATACGCTTCACCGTCGTCGCAACAATCCCTCGGCTGGTCATCCGAAGAATTCCTGGGCAAAAGTCTGCATAGCTTTACCACCCCGGAAGACGCTGCCGCCTTCGTCGCGGCCAATCCAGCATCCCACGCACCCGCACTCGAGAAAGAGCCCGTCAACATCCGCTTGCAGAGAAAGGATGGAACGTATCAACGAGTGGAAGCCAGACGAAGGCTGTTGCTCGACCCCATCACCGGAGAACCCAACGAATACCTCCTCCTGATGCGCGACCTGCCCGACACCCGCACGATCGACCACGAACCCTCTCCGTCCCCCTTCACCAAGCCACTGCATGGCCTGGCCGGCTACCCCGATCTGCTACGAGACCTGGAACGTGAATGGAGCCGGGCCCACCGCGATCGTCAGCCGCTCTCGCTCTTACGCCTTGATTTCAACGGATTCCGCCAATTTCACTTCCTCGATGGCCATCGCGTGGGCGATGAGTGCCTGGCAAAAGCAGCCGCTGCCGTCACAAAAACCCTGCGCCTCACCGATTACGCGGCGCAGTGTTCCACCGAAGACCTGGTAGTGATACTTCCTTCCACTGACGCGGAGGGCGCCGGCCGTCTGGCCAACCGGCTGAAGAACGCAATCAACCTGCTCCGCTCGCCCCGCAGCCTGGAATGCCAGGCCTGGGCTGCAGTCAGCATCGGCATCGCCACCGTGACGCCCAGGGCAGCAGGCGCCGCGCGCATGCCGGACCTGCTGCTGCTTGCCGCCGAGCACGCTCTGCTAAATGCACAAAAGCAGGAAGGGGAATCCCTCCGGCATATCGCCGCCTACGCCGCGCACAATACGGACTGGAAGAAGAGCATGCCCGGGATCAAGCAACACTGTGCGTAATCCGGCTTGCAGGTCTCTTAACTTGCAGGCGGAAGCGAATAGTAGTCGTAAGTGTATTGCCAATCGGCTTGTTTGCCAGGCTCGATCGACAAATCGATAAACGGCTCCACCGCAATTACCGAGCGTATCGACCAAAGCGACATCTTATACAGCGGTCGATCGCCCGTGATCGTCATGCCTACCTGCGCCCGGGTGTTCTCGATTTTCACGTGGTAGTCTGCCACGCTCGTGCCGAAACCATCAATCGAGAAATACACCCGTTCCTCGCCCGTCAACGGCCGGCGATACAAAATCTGGTTTTTGACGATCTCCGCCATGGCCGGGTCAGGAGCCGTATCCGCCTTCACCGCGAAAGGCAGCGTGATGCTGAATGCATCACTGGTCGTCTGTTTATCCAGAACAAGAAAGTTGTGGTCATACACATTGGTGTGAATCGCAAGCTTGCCCGTGTTCTTCAAGCTATGCTCAATCACCATCCGTGCTTCGCCCTTCACCAGGCTCAGCTTCTTGCGATAGACATAGCCGTAACCAGAAGCCGCGTCGTGCAGCTCCTGCGTGTACTCCACCCAATCCGCGCCTCGCTGCACTGTCCATTTGCCGCCGTTCACAATCGGGAATAAGTGATACGCGCTATAAGGTTGATCGTCCGGCTTCCGCAATACGCCGACGCCGATCTTGATAAAGGTACCGCCGGCCTTTGCCTCCTCATACCCCAGCGCCGGGTTGAACTCTTCCACCGGCCCCGTGATCGCACTGCAAGGCCCGGCAATAATGCCGCCATCTTTATAAATAAAGTCCGAAACCGAGGGATCGGTCCCCGTGAACCATGGCCCGTAAAAATCGTGCCCCTTGTACTCCAGGCTGGCCACCACGCCAGACCAGTCAAAGCGCGTGCCTCGATAAAAACCGTTCCTGGCGTCCGGCGGGTAGAGCTTCACCCTCAATACGCCGTTGGAGAGTTCCCACTCAGGGGTAGCAGCGCTGGCTTGCACCAGCGCGCAGCAAGCAGTCAACAAAGGAATAGCCAGCAACGCAACAGTTCTCATCAGCGAGCATTGAAAAGCTTTCCCTGTCGTTTGTCAAACAATGCAACCACCACGGCGCGAGCCCGGGTGGACCCGCTATGACGGTGAGCGCCAGCCATGACACAATCAATCCAGGCGGAGCCCCTTCTCATGCAACCGGCGATCATCCGTACCCTCTTCCACTCTCTCGTCTATGTCATGCTGGCCGTGTGGCTCGGCGCCCTGGTATTCTTCGGCGCCGTGCTCGCGCCCGTTGCCTTTACGCAACTGCCGCCGTTGTTCGCCAATCCGGCGGACGGTATCCACGCGGCCGGTCTTATCGTAGGCAGCTCCCTGGTGCGGCTCCATTGGATGGGGATCGTCTGCGGCCTGGTCGCCCTCGCCGTTCTTGCTTTCGCCCGCCCCCACTACCGCAGCATCGTGCCCCAGGCAGTCCTCATCGGAGCAATGCTCCTGCTCACAGCCTACTCGCAATTCTCCATCATTCCCCGCATGGACACGGCACGCGAATCCGTAGGCGGCAACGTAAATGCCGTAGCTGCTGACAACCCCGGCCGCCAGATCTTTGATCGCTTGCACCAGCGATCCACACATGTCGAAGCGCTGGTCCTGCTCTGCGGCGTGGCCGCCTTAATCGCCACCGCCCACTGCTCGCGGAACGACCTCCGATCCACCCCTGGCCCCCGCCCTCAGGGAGTCGCGGCGTAAACCCTGATCCAGTGATTGCGCATCTGCGGCCGGATCTGCTCACCAGCAGTCTCAGAAACAATCGCGTTCGTGGGTTGCACCGGCATGTGGCAGTCGATGCAATTACCGGTGATGCTGCGGCCCATCGTCTTCGCTATCCCGCAGCTCTCCACCCGGTGGCACGTCAGGCAGCGGCTCGAATACGCAGCAGCCGTTCGTTCTGGCTGGTGCACGTCATGGCACGTCGAGCAGCTCATGTTCGGGGAGGATTGGTAACAACGACTGTTTTTCAGCAACCCAACCTGGTTGCCATGCACATCGGGCTTTGCCGCAATCTCTCCCGTGTTGGGCTGCAGGTAGCTGTCCAGCGGCCGCCCGGGTACATAACTGAATGCTGGCGCAAGCTGTTCGCTGCGGATTCCATTGTGACAAAGCGCACACAAATCCACCTGGCGGTCACGTGACAATCGGGCTGGGTTCAGAATCACTCCTGCGCCGCCCGGGGTGGGCGCCGGAGCTCGATGCAGAGCCATATGCGTCGCCCCATCTCCATGGCAACGTGCGCAGCCAATGCCTAACTGCAGGCTCTGCTTGTCATAGCGGTTGCTGGCAGGGTCCGGCGAAAGAGAGCGAACCGAAGTAGCGTGGCACTCCAGGCAACGAGGAGTCACGGCGCGTGCGAAGTTCATCGTCCCGTTCTTGTAACCAGGACTGTTAATCCATCGCCCGCCGTCTGACCAGTAGCTCACCGGCAGCTCAAACAACTGCTCCCCATGCCAGTACAGGTAGCTCTGGCCCCGCACACCAGAGCCAATCACAATGTCCATGCGCTCGCTCCGGCTCTGCAGGTGCCCCGGCCAGCCCGCGACAGCGGTTTCGTAAAAGCCGTCCGCACGCGCCTCCATCCTGAAGACGAGTCCTGGATCGTCCGTCGCTGCCGCGGGATCCGCGATTGTCAGCACGCTCGAACCGCGACGAAACGAACCCAGGATGGAATCTCTGCTACCCAACTGTGAGGTCAGGGAATGAGCCGTATGCAGGTACGGCGCAGCCTGCTGCTGATGGCATGACACACAACCCGTCTCCGCAAAAGAAGCAGCCCCGCGCAGCGCCGCGAACAATAACAGGAGCGATACCAGGCGAGCCATCGTCATGCGTGGATCTCCCCAGACGTACCCTCTACTGAACGCTCACCCACTGCCGTGCTGCCGAGCTCTCGAGCACCGCATCCAGAACATTCATTTGCCGCAGCCCATCGGCGAAGGTCGGATACTCCACCGGCGCGCTTCTATCCGCGACCGTTCGATAAAAGCGGCGAAACGTTTGCTTGAACGTATCGCCATAACCTTCCGCATGCCCACCCGGCAGATCGGTAAAGCTGCGCGCTTCAGGGCGAAAGAGCGTGGCGTCTTTAATCACGATCTGGTTCGGTTCATTGCGATGCCCCACCCAAAGCTCTTCCGGACTTTCGCCGCTCCATGCCGCCGCCCCCCTGGATCCGAAAATCTCCAGGAACAAACGGTTCTTCCGCCCTGCCGCCACCTGGCTCACCGTGAGCGATCCGCGTGTCTCGCCCATGGCAAACAGCATGGCCCCAAAATCTTCTGTCGTGATGGCAACTTCGTCGTACTCCTCAGGCCGCAGCGTCTTACCGGCAAACGTCTCGACCGAGTGCCTGGGCTTCTTCCGCGTCTTGTGAAACGTCTGTAGATCCGCGCACAACGAACTGATGCGCTTGCCGGTTACATGTTCCGCAAGGTCACACCAATGCGAGCCGATATCGGCGAACGTACGGGACGGTCCGGATTCAATGCGCCAGTTCCAATCAGTGTCGTAGAGCAGCCAATCCTGGGAGTAAGTGCCTTGCACCACATAGATCTCCCCAAATTCACCCGCCTCGCACATCCGGCGCATGTTCTGCACCTGCGGATAAGAGCGCACGTTGAAAAGCGTGCAGTGGGCCAGTTGCTTCCGGTTGGCCAGCGCGATCATGCTTTCTGCTTCCGCTACCGTGGAGGCCAGCGGCTTTTCACAAAGCACGTGCTTGCCCGCTTCCAGCGCGGCCAGTGCCATCTCGGCATGCAGCGCATTAGGGGTGCAGATATGCACTGCGCGCACCTCCTCATCCGCCAGCAATTCGTGGTAATCCCCAGTGGCGCGCGCAATGCCCAGCGAGTCGGCAAACGACCGGGCCGCTTCCGCGGTTCTTCCAGCCACGCCGATCACCTCGATATTGCCTAACCGGCGCAGGGCTTCCGTGTGTACCCGGCCCATAAACCCGATACCGAAGATAGCTACCTTCGTCTTCTCCAAGCGATCTATCTCCCACGTAGGTCCACTAATGCGACAAGCGCGTCGATGCCACATCGCGGCGATCGCGCAACAAAGCACTCTTGCCTAGAAACTCATGCGGCACATAGTGGACCACCGGCGCCGATCGGCCGCGCACAATCGGTAGCGCAAAATTCAAAAGATCTGCCCCATAGCGCTCAGCATGAAAGAACACAGTCCCGATGCACGGGCTATCCGGGTTGGCCACGATCTCCATGATCTCCGCACTACCACCGTGCCCCACGATCGCCACGTCCGCTTGTTTGCCTACCTGCCGTGCTGCCTCCACCGCGCCCATGGCGCTTTCATCATTGATGCCAACCACCAGCACCTTCTTCCGCGAGCGCGACTGCTTGAGCGCACTCGCCGTGGCCGCCTGCGAAGTCGCCTTGTCGCCGCCCCCGTCCAGATGAATCACCGCTTTCTCAGGCAGCGGGCCCAACTTCTCCTGCACGCCCTGCACCGCGCCCACCAGCCTGCTTTGAATCGTCCGCCCAGCTCGCGGAGATTCAAGCAGCAGCAGCATATCCACCTCAGCATTCCAATGCCGCGCTGCGTAGTCGGCCAGGGCCACGCCCGCGGAAAAACCCGCGCGGTAATTGTTCACTCCGAAGTACACCGTGCCATGGTGAGGGTTCATCAGCGAGATCAGCGGTATCTCAGAACGCGAAAGAATATCTGAGATCACCGGCGCCACATGTTCGAACAATTGAAACTCGATAGCCAGGTCTACTTTGCTCTCCGCCATTTCCTCGGCGTTACGCACCGCCGTATCCGCATTGCGATCGTTATCCCAAACCACCAGATCGATGCCCGCAGCAGCGGTAGCCTTCTCCAGGCTGCTCTGAATTTCAACCGCCAGCGAAATGTTCTTCGAAAGGTTAGCGAAGCCAAACCGCAGCCGCCGGCGCAAACGATTTAGCCGAAACTGTCGTCCGGTTTGCGTCAGGTAATCCCGCAGCACCAGCGTATGAAGAATCCTGAACGCCGTCGTGTGCGGTATGCCCGTCCGCTTCACCACTTCTTCCAGCGTGAGCGGTTCCGAGGTAGCCCCAAAACAATCGAGAAGCTCAATCGTCCTCGCAATAATCGGGACGAGATATTTATCGACCTTGCGAGAAACCTCAGGCCGATTCGTGTCAGGTTTAGTCTTCATGGTTAGTCGTCATGCTTACACCCGAATTTTGACCGAGAGGATAGTAGCACTCGGAACCCATTCCTCTGAAATTAGTTCAAATGGGGAATCCAGGGCGGGCTTACAAAGTCGCCGCGAGGGCGAAAGCAGGAGCAGGAAAAGGCATCGCAGGCACAGCCACCCGGCCCTCTTCGATCGGGATCACTTCATCCACCAGGCCTTCCAGGGCCGATATGCGATGGGTCACGACGACCACTGTCTTCCCTTCAAACAAAGGCCAGATGTTTCGCAGGATCGCTGCCTCTGTCTCCGCATCGAGGTTGCTGGTGCATTCGTCCAGGAGCACGACCTTCTTCTCTGGATCCTGAAGACTGAGCAAAGCCTGGGCAATGGCCACACGCTGGCGCTGTCCGCCTGACAAATTCTTGCCGTGTTCTCCGGCGCGGCTTTGGTAGCCATCCTGCAAACCCATGATCTCGTCGTGAATACATGCCAGCTTCGCGGCTGCGATAGCCTCCGCGAACGAAGCCGTTGGTTTGGCGAAGCGGATAGTGTCCAGCAAGGTAGCTTCCGAGAAGAACACCCCGCCGTTCTGCGAAAGACAGGTACAAATCCGCTTGAGCTGTCTGAGCGGATAATCCCGCACGTCCCTTCCTGCAACAAAGACGGTACCGCTCTGCGCATCATAGAGGCGCTCGACCAGCTTGAGCACGGTGGATTTGCCACAGCCAGTGCGACCGACAAACCCCACCTTGCGGCCTCCCTCGACAGATAGGCTCAACCGGTTCAGGACTGGTTCCTCCGGCCGGTAACCGAAGGCCACATCGCGGAACTCGAGGCTCACGCGAGCGGGAACCTGCGGATAAGCCCCTTCGCCGGCCAGGGAAATCAGCGCCGTGGCCGAGCTGATTTTCAGGAACGACTGAATCGGTTGTAACGCCTCCCCAATCTTTCCCAGCAAACCGGCATACCCCCAAAGCGAACCGCAAAGCTGGTCTGACAGCATATACAGATAGACCAGCATGGCTCCGTCCAGGCGATGCGTCGAGAGCAGCCCGATCCAATGAATCATGAGCCAGGCCTGAAGGCCAAGCACGACCAGGCTCTTGGAAAAACCAAACCAGCTCTGAATGCGCGCTTCGGCTAATCCGTTGCGCTCGATATCCTCATGAATGACGGCATAGTTCTCCGCAAGTCTCCTCTCCTGGTTGTAGCGCACCACATCCGCCCGCATTTCGAGCGACTCGATGCTCAGCGCGTAGTCAGACGCATAGCGCCGGTAGCGCTCTTCCCGGTAGCTGCGGCAGCGGCGTACTTCCTGCAACGACAGCCAGAGGAAGGCGAAGCATGCCGAGGGAAGAACGGCCACCCAAAAAACTGCGGAAACATAGGAGTGCAGCAGGAACAAGCTAAGCATGGCTCCAGCGATGAGCGGGCAAACTTCCCGCGCGATGCTTTCGCTGGTCTGTGTGAATTTACTCACACCGTTGGTGATTTCTCCGCGACGGGCGCCGCTGCTGCCCGCCTGGTGCCATTGCTGGTCCAAACCCAACAGCGTCGAGAAAACATTCACGTTCAGCTGCCGGAACAGCGGATAGCTCACATCTTTAGCGAACCGCCATCCCATAAATTGATCGAGCCCACCCATGATCACTTTCCATGCGACCAGGAGCGCCAGCGCCATCAATGCCGACCGCGCAGGATTATGCTCGTACGTGCGGATCAGCAGAACAAACCCGTACCCGCCGCCGACCGTGAGTGCCTGGCGCAGGCACGTGAGCAAAACGCACCAGAGAAAGCCCCGGCGAAAAGGCAACAACAGCCGCTTGAGCTCAACGAACATGGATCTCCGTCTAGCCGCCAACTGTTCCAGATCGGCAACCAAAACGACTGTGGATTTTCGCCGAAACTAACAGCCACAGAGACCCCAAGATATGACCTAAACGTTGCAGCGCCCCCCGACAGAATCCCCCTCAACACTAAAGACGCCTGACCGCAAATCCCTCCAACCTGCTAACCCGCAATTCTCACCACAACCCTCAGCTTCCGACCACAATGCCCTACTCCCTGGACGGGTGCCCCATGTTCGCCGACTCCGGCGTACATGGGCTGAATACGACGGGCAAAGCCCTTCGAGCGTTCTCACTCCACTTACTAAAACATCGGACAAAGCGTCATCTCAACCCACGTACGCCGGGGTCGGCGCTTATGGTGCAGATACCGCAAATGAAGGGAACTGACCTGGCGGACTCGGGACCCGCAATGGGGCACCCGTCCAGCGGGTGGGGCATTGTGGTTATCTCCGGACAGTCGTGGTGAGAAATCCGGGCTGATGGGGAAAACCCTCATCACCCGAGAAGAATTGTTTTGAAATGCGGGCCCAACAACTGGCTGGGGTGCCCCATATCTCACGACGTTTTCCAGTCGGGAGATGTGGGAATTCTCAGAACTCAATCCGTAATCCTCCCCGCTGCCGCAAAACCAACCCGCCAACTGCAGGAACACCTCGGAGTCCTTCCATGCGCCAAACCAGGGTGGGCTAGCCGGCGCCAATGAAACCGGGATACAGCGTCATCCCGCCGTCGATGTAGATGGTCGTGCCGTATACGTAGTCCGATTGATCAGAAGCCAGCCAAACCGCCGTGCGAGCCACATCCCCCGGTTCGCCGATTCGTTTGGCCGGTATCAGTTTCAACAACTGAGATTCAAACATCTCCGGTGAAGTCAACTTCTCCACGTTCATCGGGGTTCGTATCGCGCCGGGAGAGATAGCATTCACCCGAATACGCAGATGCGCCACTTCCTGGGCAAGGCTTTTCATGAACAGCATGAGCCCGCCCTTGGCCGCCGCATAGTTGGCATGCCCTTCCCAGGGGATCACGTCATGCACCGAACTCATGAAAATTAACTTGCCGCACGCATACGAAAGCGAGCGGTCGATTCCTTGCCGCTTGAAAGCCCGAATGGCCTCACGCGCACACAGAAACATGCCGGTTAAATTCACATCGATAACGGTCTGCCACTGTGCCAGCGTCATCTCATCGACTTTTGCATTCAGCTGGATGGCCGCATTGGGGACACAGATGTCCAGTCTGCCAAAATTCTCGAACATGCAATCGAACATGGCCAGCACTTCACTCTCGCGTGCGACGTTCGCCTGGAAGAGGACCGCTTTTCTTCCCAGTGCTTCAATTGCCTTAGCGGTCGCGCGTGCTCCTGGCTCATCGGTACTGTAATTCACCAACACATCCGCACCGGCTTCGGCGAAGCCGATCGCCATGGCCTGGCCAAGGCCTTTGCTGGCGCCCGTCACCAGCGCCTTCTGCCCCACCAGCACGGGCGGTATCGGAGCAGGCGGCATTTCATCGGGTGGCGTATAGGAACTCACAATATCCTCGAAGCAGAAAAACTTTGCCATCTCGTAACCGACTGAGTGGCGAAACTTCCCAGCCGATCGATTTCAGCCGCGGCTTGTAAATGGGCATTGAGGTTAATGGCTTGATTCATGAGAAATATCTATCTTCCAGGGTTCCCTATTGAACGAAGACAACATCCCTGCTAAGTCGCGAACAACACTAAGTTCATATCGTTCAGCTTTGGAAGCTGTCAAGCCCGTTTTCCTCAGCAGTTCCCATAAGAACTATCACCACACCCGTAACAACCTGGGGTGCCCCATATCTACCGACGTTTTCCAGTCGGGAGATGTGGGAATTCACAGAACCCCACCAGCAGCTCTCCTTTATCCACCCCGCTCCACGAAAGCAAGTCCAAGCCTTACCAAAAGTCCGCTCGTGTCATCCAAGCTCGACCAATTTGTCATCCCGAGCGAAGCCGAGGGATCTGCTGTGCGCCTCTCCCCCTCCACGCCACTTGACATAGCCCCAGGGTCGGACAAGCAGAGGAACCTCCCTCACCGCCACACAATCAGACCCGAACCCCAGACCAAAACAAACCGGCTCGCGACTATGCCATAAAAGCAAGCAACACATCGAGCTTTTACCCACTCACAAACCTGCTAAGCAAAAAAACAAACCATCACTCATGAGCCGGAACACCAAACTGCAGCTCCTGCGACCGGCTCCCCGCCTCCCGCTGCGTCTTAGTCAGCAAGCTCGCCTGCTTCGCCATCGCCTGCGCTTTCCCGGCATCACCCAAACGTTGGTACGTGCGGCTCAACTGGTAGTACGTCCCCGCATGCTGAGGGTCAAGCTTCAGCACCTGCTCGAACTCGTTCTGTGCCTCTGACCACTGCTGCAACTGCATATAAAGCAAACCAAGCTGGTAATGCGGTTCCACAACCGAAGGAGAAAGAGACTCTGCCGTCTTGAACGCCAGCATAGCCTGCGCCTGCTGTCCAACCTGAAAGGAAACCAGGCCAAACACATACTCAAGGGCAAAGTCCTGACCCACCGCACCGCACGCCTCCGTCAGCAACCGAAGCGCCTCATGATCATTCCCCTCTTTCATGTAGCTTTGCGCCAACGCCACATAACCCAAGGCAAGCGCAGGCCGCTCAGCAACCGCCTGGCGATAGTAACCGCGGGCCGCATCGTGGTGACCACGCATCATTTCGATGGCTCCCATCCGGATAGTGAGCGGATAAGCCTCAGGAACCAGCGGCACGCCACTCTTCACCAACTCCATGGCTTCTTCGTACCGATCCAGATCCATCAGCAAACGCGAGCAGTCAAGATACCGGTCAGGGTTCCCCGGCTCAACGGCAATGGCCTTGCGATACGTCGCGAGCGCCAACCCCTGTTCGCCCGCCGTCTCGTACGTGCTCGCGATTCCACTCAGTAGGCTGGCATCGCCCGCGCGCTGCGTCGTAAGAGAAGAGAGCAGAGGCAGTGCCTCCTTCGACTTGCCCGCGCGCATCAGGGCAAGAGCCAGGTTGTATTCGTTCTGCCACGACCCCGGTTGCAAATCGACAATACGCCGGAAACGCTCCGCCGCATCCGCATACAACTGCCGCGCATTCAACAACTCGGCCAACTGGAACTCCTGTTGCGCCGACAGGCTGCCCTGAGGTTCGAGCGCCGCGACGATCGTCAATGCCTGCTCAGAAGCATCTGCTTTCAGGCACGCAACAATGGCCGCATACGCCGTCGCCGGATCATTCACCAGGAGCGGCTCCGCCGGCTTGAGATGGGGAATCGCCGCCTGCCCCCGGTCTGTGGAAAGGTAAAGAATCGCGAGGTAGTAGTGAACGTAGGGGTCGGCCCCGTTGAGCAGCAGCGCGGTGTGCAATGGCTTCTCGGCCAGAACATACTGTCCCTTGCCCAGGTAATTAAAACCCAGGTTCTTGGGGGGCCCTGGTAGTTTCGGGTCTAAGCGCGCCGCAGCTTCATAATCATGGTTAGCTTCCTCGATGCGGCCCAGTTTAGTCTCGGTGATCCCGATGAAGTTCACTAGCGAGGCATCGCTCGGCCGCCCGCGCCGTGCTTCTCTGAACTGCTGCAGTGCCCCCTCATAGTTTTGTTGTTGAAACAGTTGCAAACCCCTCTGCAAAGCATCGTTCTGACCCAGCGCAATGCTCGCCAACAAAAGAGGAGTCGCCAGCGACAGCCGCATCCTCATTGCGGAAGCTCCTTCAGCCGGGTCATCTTCGTTTCGTCTTGAGTGAGCGCCTGCAGCTTAAGCGTGCGCGAGATCGCGAACTGCGTGTTCGCTGCTTCCTTCTGCCCCAGCGAACGGTACACCAGGCCCAGTTGGAAATGCGCCAGCCCTTGCGGATCATGGCGGATCGCCTTCTCCAGCGCCGCCTCAGCCCGGGAGTAGTCTTTCTGTGCGTAGTAAGCCTTGCCCAGTGCGTTGTACGTGGCCCAAAGATCCGGATCTGCTCTCAGTGCTCGCTCGAGAAAGGGAATGGCCTCCGCGGTTTCCTGCTGATCCAGCAACAAACTGCCCATCTCTGCATTCGCCTCTGCATGTTCCGGGTTCAGATGAAGCTCTGCGGCCATCTCAGCGCGTGCTTCCTCACCCTTGCCCGTCTTCGCCAGCAAGTGGCCAATGGAATAGTGAACACCCGGCAAATCGGGAGCCATGCCGGCCACGACGCGATACTCCGCAAGCGCCTTTTCGTCCTGCTCCGCATTCTCATAGGTCTCGGCCAGCAGCTCATGAGCCGGGTAGGAGTCAGGCGCAAGCGTGAACAATTGTTCAAGTGTATTCAGCGACAGGTTGCGATAGGCCGTGGCCAGAAGGTACGCAGAGGCTAGGTCCTTGGGATGCGTCTTACCCCACCCATCCAGGTTGGCCGCCGCCGCTTCAAAGTCCTGCCGGTAAAAATTCGCCAGACCCTGCTGATACGCGTTGCCCGAGGCAACATGCGGCAGAGCCTCACTGAACGCCTTCCACGATACAGCAAAGCCGTCCCGATCCCCAACCCGCATCTGCACAAAAGCCATCGCTAGCGTGCGGCCGGCGCTGCTGCTCTGCAGCTGTAACTTCTGCAAGCCTGCCTGTAACCGTCGCTGGTCGGGTTCGCTCAAATCCTCACTGGTGGCAGGGAAGGCGCGGGGCAAACCCATGGCATGTGCCGCCTCATACCCCGACACATGAATGGCCTGGTTCAGCAGCGGAAGCGCCTCTTCTACTTTGTCTTGCAGCATCGCAATTTCCGCCAGCCGCGCCAGCGCCGCTGCCGATGCAGGGTGCGCCGTCAGCTCCTGCTTGAACTCCTGCGCCGCCTGGGCAAGCTTGCCTTTGCGCAGTGCGACTTCGCCCAAACCGTAATGCGCTCGGGCCCAATGAGGGTCAAGCTCGAGTGCGCGATAGTAGTGCGCACTCGCGTTATCCCAGGCGCGCTCGTCGTTATAGATATCTCCATATACCTGGTGCAGCAGCGCTGTGCCACCCGACTCCGCGAGAACCCGCTCAATCCTCAACTCAGCTGCCTTGTGGTAAGCCTCACCTGCTTCCAGCAGTAGCGCCGGGTCGGCAGGGAAGAGCGTCGCCGTTTTATGAAACTGTGCCAGCGCCTGTTGCGTGTGGCCCTCATCCCAAAGAGCACGCCCCAGCCACACCTGGGCGTCCTTACTCTGGCTGTCCAGGCGCACAGCCCGCAACAGCTGGGGCACCGCCAGCGCAGCCTGGCGCTGGCGCTCGTAATCTATGCCGAGATACAGGTTCACACCCGGCAACCCCGGTTTCAGCTTGTCTGCTCGGCTCAGAGCCCGGGCACTCTCCGCATACTGCCCCTGCGCGTGATAAACCAACCCCAGGCTCGCATACGCCTCGGCTGCATCCGGCAGCAAACGAATCACTGCCAGATACTCCCGCGCCGCTGTGTCGAGATCGCCCGCATCCTGCGCCTGGTGAGCCGCGTCAAAATGGCGCCTGGCTGTCTCGTCAGCATCCTGGGGGAGCGCTACAGAACAGAGCGGAGACAAAGCGCAAACACCAGCCAGTAGGGTAACCCGCACCCCTTGGCCGTAACATCCTCGCATCACCCTGCCTGACTCCTACGACAAACCACAATCAGTAACAACGTCGGGCGCCCCATATCTCACGGCGCTTTACAGCCGGGAGATATGTGAATTCGCCGCGCCCCACAGGCGGCTCTTTAACCCATGATGCGTTCAGCGAGAAGGGAACCGCTCGCGGCCCCTTCTCGCACGCCCACCTGTATATCACATCGCCAAACTCCCCAGTATCAGAACGTAATACTGAAGTTGCCCTGCAACGTACGCGCCGCCGGATTAGCGGTGCTGATGTTGTTATTTGTTTCTGCATTCGGGCCCGTGGCACAGGTAAATTCACCAAAGCCCGGCGTCCCGACCACGTTGTTGAGACAACCCCACGAGTGGCGGTTGAACAGGTTGAATGCGTCAAATCGGATGTTCATGATGACTCTCTCCGTGATCAGGGGAAAGCTCTTGCCCGCCTGCACATTCTCGTTCTTCTGCGAGAAGTACCGCGCGTTGCTGAACAGCCGTGGAGCGTTGCCGAACGTGTAGTTGGGAGCCTGCGAGAAAGCCGCCGGATTCAGCTTAGTGCTTTGCCCGAAGTGATACGTGCCCCCGTGGAATCCATTCACGTTCGAACCAGACACCAGGTTGGGCACCACCGTAGCACCCGTGGCCGATCCAGCGAAGATGCCAGACGTCCAGTTGGTTTCCGTAGCGCCCAGCGGGAATCCGCTCGAGTAGCCAACCGTGCCCCCCAGCTTCCAACCGCCGACCGCAAGATCGACCAGCCGGCTCGAGTTGGCCATGTACTTGCGCCCTTTACCCACTGGCAATTCATACGTAAAGGCAATCTTCGCATTATGCGTCTGATCGAATTGACTGATCGCACGCGAAGCCCGCGGGTTATACGGGTTCAGCACACCTGCACTCGAACCGCCATTCCACGCAGATTGCGGAGCGTAATCAGAATCGGCATCGGTGATGTTCTTCGACCACGTGTAGTTCGACAGCACGGAGAGGCCGGAGCCGAACCGCTTGTTGAGCTGGATTTGTGCGGCATTGTACGTGAAGTTACCCCACGGATTCGCGCTGAACGCAGTATCCAAATCCTCCGTCTGGTACTGCGGGAAGGGCCGAAGAGCCTGCGCCACCGTGGCCGAACCGCCAAAGTCACTCAGGAACGCGCTATACGGGATCGGCACCCGCGTCTTACCCGCGCAGGCCGCACTCGTCGACTGCTGCGTGATCTGCACCGATAAACAATCGCCGTAGGAAAGCGCCGACAGCGGATCGACGTTCGGATCCTTCAGCAGCGCCTGCAGGTGTGAGCCATGGTTACCGACGTAGGCCATATCGAGTATCCACTGTCCAGGGAGCTGCTGTTGTACGTCAAAGGTCCAGTTCTGCACCGCTCCGGGCCGTGCCAACCGGGTGTTGAGCATGACCGGGCCACCCGTCGCTGCACCGCCACCACCATTCAATCCGTTCAGCGCCACCGGCGTGATGATCGGGGGAGGCGTTCCGGGGTACGCCGGGACCTCGCTCGGAATCACTGCAGGCGTTTGCTGGTTCGGGTTAGCCTGCCACGTATAGCCGGGCGCAAAAAAGCCTGCACTGTCCGTATTGGCAAAGTTCGAAACCTTCAACGGTGTGTAGTAGATCCCGTAACCTGCCCGGAATACCGTCCCGGGATACAACTCATAAGTAGCGCCCAACCGCGGGTTCCATGATCCCCAATACTGATTCATCGGAGAGCAACGACCGTCCCGGCCAGGACCTTTACCTTGGAACTCCATCGCCCCTGGCAACCCATCGGCGCCTGGGTTGGCAAGCGTGAAATTAACCTGCGAAGTGCGGCAATGCGATTCCACCACCGGCTCCGGGATTTCGTAACGCAGGCCAAGGTTCATCGTTAGCTTCGGACTTACCTTCCAGTCATCCTGGGCATACATGCCCCAGTAGCGGGCGCGCATACCAGCATCCTGCGGGCCGCCCACCGTGCCGCGTGTGGCTGCGCCCAGAAAGAAGGACGCCACCCCCACACCAGAGTTCGGGTCAATCGCGCCACCTGCAGCCGAATTGCCGGCCGAGGTCATCGCATTCGTGTAGCTGAAACCGGCAGATGCATTGCTGCCGTAAAACACGTTGAACTCCTGCCGCCGATGGCCGACACCGAACTTGAAGTTATGCGCCTTGTGGCTCCAGGACAATGCCTCGTCAAATTCGTAACTGTTGTCGACGAACTTGCCGTTGCTGCTCGGCGGAGAAATCATGCTCCCATTCGTCGTAGGGTCGTACTGCACGCCGATGGTGGGCAGCAGAACATCCTGGTAGTCGCCGTGCCAGTCGAGTTTGTCTTCCCAGGCGCCAATGGCCCCCGGCGCGTTCTCAAAACGCAAGCGACGCGTGTACCCAAAATTGATCTGGTTGAGCAACGTCGGTGAGATGGCCCACGTTTCCACCAGGCGCGCATAGTGGGTCATCGTGCTGCCGAAGTTGTTTGTGTACAGCGGGCCGTACGAGTAAAAGTCGCCCACCGGCATATCCGCTTGTGCATAGCTGCCGTAAAGCTTGTTCGACTTCCACAGGTTTTGGTCGATGCGTACCGAATACAGATCGTTATTCACGGGGGCGGATAACGTGTAGTCGAGGTTCTGATACGGCTGGTTCTGCCGCGTGGCCACTGGCAGCAGAGGAATGTAGCTCTTCGCGAAACCCTCCAGCCGCGACAGCGGGATCTGGTTGTTCACGAATGGCTGGCAGGGTTTGCCCAGATTAGCGCCGGAGCAGGTCGCATTGTCATAGATCTGCCGGCCCGGATAGGTTACTCCGTTGATCTGCTGGCTGTTCAGGATCTGCGAAAAGTCGCCATTAAACATCTGCTGTGTTGGGAACGAAGCTGTCTCGTGCCCGACGGATATGTAGCGAAATCCTTCGTAGGAAAAGAACCAGAAAGTCTTCCCGCGGCCATCGTATATTTTCGGAATCCACACCGGTCCACCGCCATAGCCGCCAAAGTCATTCTGGGTGTCAGTCGGCTTCGCGTTCCCCAAATGATTGTTCTGCCAGCTATTGGCATCGAATGCTTTGTTCTTCAACAAGTCGTAGATCCCGCCGTGGAACTGATCGGATCCAGACCGCGACGCCACGTTGACGAACCCGCCGCCTGTGCGTCCATACTCGGCCGCGAACGTGCTGGTCGTCACACGAAACTCCGTGATCGCGTCCACGCTGATCCCGAAATTCCATTGGTAATTCGGGGATGCCAGCGAAATCGAAGCGCCATCGAGCAATACGTCAGCCGACCCGGTGCCGCCGCCATTCAGCTTGAAGCTGGCTTGCGACTGCGGATTGCCGGACGAATCGCCCGCGAACCCAGGCGTCAGCGTCATAAAAGCCAGCGGGCTGCGCACCAGCCCGCTAAAGCTCAGCGGCAGTTGCGCAATCAGCGTGGGCGCCACCGTGGTCCCCACATCAGAGCTCTCGGTTTGCACCTGCTGCGCGTTGGCGCTGACAGTCACCGATTGCGAAGTCTGTCCGACTTCCAGGGCAATATCCAGAGTGGTCGTCACGCCGATGGAGATCGTCACCCCCGACTGCACACTCTCCTTAAACCCGGGCGCGGTGACAGAAACCTTGTAGTTGCCAAGTTGCAGAGCTGGGTAGGAGAACCGGCCATCCGCATTCGTGGTGACCGTCGAGGCGGTATTCGTATCAGTGTTCGTAATCACCACCGAAGCGTTAGGGACGAAAGCGCCGGCCTGATCATGAACCGATCCGGACAGTGCCCCGCCTCCCGCCTGGCCCCACATGGGCGCGGATACGGCTAGAAACATCGCAAGCGCTGGCAAGAAGTAACGAAGAGCCCTGGGCGTTCTTAGGCTGAGTGTCTCGATCACGGATGATTCTCCTGAATGGACTGCTTTTGACTGCAACTGATAAATTGCCGGGGTAGTCTCCTGGCTAAATGCCAGGTCCCTCTATGTAACTGCTAAATGCGCCTGCGAGGTTAGTTCCACAAGGAACTATTAAAGATAGAAACCCACGTATGTTTAAAGCGCGATCACTGTCATATAGTCGCTGTTCTATAAGTGTCAAGAGATATTTAAAGACACAAGTTCCGTAATGAACTCTTCTAACTAGCCCACTAACACGGAACCCGCTAAGCCCTTATTTATTGAGCCGCAAGCACCGTGCGGCCTAACTCACCCATGCGAAGGCTATAGGCCACCTGCACCAAACAATTCCCTGAACGGGTGCCCCAGTTTTGCGCACCTGGGGCACCGTGGACAGTAACCCACGCCGGGTGCCCCATATCTCGCTCGTTTTTCGCGAGATGTGGGATTCCGCAGCTTACCGCCTGCCAATCTGAACAACTGAAGACTACCGGAGGAACGCACTGAATCTCACAAGTGGGAAGTAGGGCAAGCCGAACACAACCCGGCGAAGCCCTTCCAACGCGCTAACCCAATTGCGCAACCCCAGCACGGCCACCCGCCGCTGCACCGATCCACCAACCCAAATCCGGCCACATCTAAGCCGGAACCGGCAACATCAAATCCCGAACCCGAACCGCCAACTCATGCGTAGCTTCCAAAAACTGCCGCAACGTGCGCACCGTCGGTCCAAAGCTATCGAACTCCGCCACTGACAACCCATCCTCCGCATAAGCCTTACGAAACTCAGAAAATTTCCGCAGCAATTCATCGACGATGGCCGGATCAACAGGCTCATCGATCCGCGACCTCACACGCACATCGCTGGCATTGAACCGAACCTGCCACTTATAAGGCGGGGAAACCACCACATCTCCCCCCACAAACTCACTCCACTGCATGTGATTGCGGAACGCGGCAGAAAGCAGCCGTACTCGGTACCCACGCGCGCGATAAATCTGATAGGCCTTCTTAAACACCGCAACCCCGGCCCACTCCAGATACCCCGGATCAAGCGTAATGCCCTGCTTATCGGCCACAACCTTCAACCAGTCATCAAGCCGCCCGGCCATGATGGTGCAAACCGGTCCCATGGTCTCGACACTCTTCCCCTCGACCTGCCGCCGCTTGAGCCCGCGCTCCACCGCTTCGGCTACCGCAATCGCCTGCGGCAGGCAAAACGACACCGTCGCATTAATGCTGATCCCGTGATACGTAGCCTCTTCCATCGCAGCAATCCCGGCACGCGTCGCAGGAATCTTCACAATCATGTTCGGAGCCAATCCATCGAAATGTTGCGCCTGCGCCAACAGCGCTGCCGCATCCCGGTAGTAATGCGGGTCCGTCTGGATCGAGAGCCGTCCATTCCGGCCCTTATGTTGCGCAAACGCCGGCAGCAATAGCGGAGCGCGCGTAGCAGAAATCTCCTCCACCAGCTTCCACCCGATCGCATCCTCAGTCGCCGTGGGAAACTCCGCGGCCAGCGCACGAATACGCTCGTTCCACACCTTGGATTCCTGCTTCAATGCTTCCAGTACGATCACTGGGTTACAGGTGGCGCCGACAGCCCCATGTTCGATTGAGTAACTCAACTCAGACAACGTCGCCGAGTCGTTCCACAAGCAGGTGGGCGTAGTCTGGGTCATCTCATGTAAAGGACTCTTATACCTGGTCACCTGTTCCGCTGGATTGCTCATCGCCCTTCTCCGCTCGTTCCTCTGCCGTCCCACGACCGCAACTACTTTTCCGGATACATCAACACTTTGATCGCGCTCTTGTCTTCGCACAGCTGGAAAGCCGTTCGCCACTCGGAAATCGGCAGCTTGGTAGAAATCAAATCATCCAGCCTCACCCGTCCCTCCGCATAAATCTTCATCATGCGTTCCCACGTCCGCGTGGTGTAGCACACCGAGCCCGACATGGTGAGCTGCTTGTAAAAAATCAAGTCAATCGGAAACTGAATGTCCTGCCCGCAGATCGCCACCTGCGTATACCGCCCCATGGGCCGCAGAGACTCCAGGCAGCCGCGCACGGAACCAGGATGCCCGGCGCACTCAAAGGCTACATCCACGCCAACGCCGCCCGTGTGGTCGCGAATCGCGTCGCTCAAATTTTCACTACCAATATCAATCACCGCGGCCGCTCCAATGCGCTTGGCCGCTGCCATACGCTCCTTATCGCCCGGTGTACCCGCCACCAGAACTTTCACTCCTTCGGCCACTAACAACTTCAGGCAAAGCAGGCCAATCGGACCAGGACCGGAAACCAGCGCAGTGTCTCCAATACGCACGTCGGAAATTTCGGTAACCGCCTGCACCACCGCGGCGAACGGTTCGCTCATCGCCGCTTCTTCCAGCGTGAAGTTGGCTGGTATCCGATAGAGTTGATCGGGCCGCATCACCACGTAGCGGGTAAACGCTCCGTTGACGCCATGACCCATACCGCGCCGGTTCGAACAAAAAATAAAATAGCCAGACTGGCAATACGCGCACTGGCCGCACGTCACCGCGGTCGCGCCCAAACCAGTAACCCGCTCGCCTAACTTTGTGCTGCTTACATTTTTCCCAATCTCCACCACCGTCCCCGCAAACTCATGCCCTAAAATCACCGGCGGATAGTTGCGGAACGTGTCGTGCAGCACATGAAGATCCGTGCCGCAGAGACCGCAGAAAGCAATTTCCAGCTTTACCTGATCGTCTCCGCATCGTGGTTCTTCCACCTCTCGGATATCAACGTTGCCTTCACCACGCGCGTACTTGACAAGTGCCTTCATGTTGGCGGATCCCCGAAACCGTCACTGGCCAAAAGCGGCCGATTCTTGTACTTAGTGCGCTGGCATGCTTGTCGCTGGCGACGCGGTGTGCGCGTCGGGAGCGACAGTACCCGTGGCAGCCCACTCCACACTGCGTCTAAACGCGTCCATAAATCCAGGCTGGCTCATCGCCAGAAGATCATGGCCGAGCACTATCATCACCACCCTGCCCTGGCCATAGGGCACTGTCCAGATGGCTGGTTCCACTTTCCCCGTACCGCCGTTGTTTTTGGGATCGTCGAACGCGGTAGCGATCACATGGGCGTCCGGCTTCAAATCGATCTTATGGTAAAGCTCATCGTTGGCGACAAACGTAGGCGGCAGGCCTTTGCTGATCGGGCTTGCCGGATCGGTCCATTGCACCACGAACACATGGCGCGTGGCGTGCCCGATATTGTCCAGCTTCCACGTCATGCCGATCATATCGGCGAAGGCATTCCAAGGCTCACCTTCCAGCCGCCGCGGTTCCGTGGCGCTCCCCCCGGCCTGGCCAAAGAATGGGCCATAAGTAATCCCGTGAACACCCACCATGCCTTTGCCCGAATGTACGAAGTTCTGTACCGCCTGCTCCGTAGGCTCACCCCACCGCGGGCCATAGTAGAGATCAACCAGCACATCGTAATTGGCCAGCGTCGCTGCCGTGATCCCCACCACCTCCTCCTCCAGCTTCACATCGAACCGGCCAGTATTGGTCAGCATGCCTTGCAGAAAAGGAGCAGTCCCTTGCCAGGGATGCGACCAATCCGAACTGCCGGTCAATACCAGCACGCGAATCTTATGCTCAGGCGCTTGCGCCCACGAGGCGCCCGCACCCATCAAGCAAAGAACAAAGCAGCCAACACCCAGGAGCTTTCTCATAGTCAAACCTCAATCATTGGTTCCTAACACAACACCAGACAAACCAAAGCCACAACAAACCAAACACACCACCACCCTTTGTCATCCCGAGCGTAGCCGAGGGATCTGCTGTGCGCCCTTCTC